>JACQEZ010000007.1 GCA_016200325.1 Candidatus Manganitrophaceae bacterium | reverse complement strand
GTCGGCGGTGACCACCAATTGGAAAGATTCAAACTCATTGCGAGCCGCTTTGAGCTGTGCGGAGGCTTGTTCGGGCTTCGAAGGGCTGTTCGGCCGGATCTTCACGGTGGCATGATCTACCCACACCCCCATCGCGTCGGCGCTATTAGATAAAAACAACAAAAAAGGCGATACGAACAACAGAAGGAAGGAACACCGTCGAAGACGGGCCTTCTGTTTTTTCCGCCTCTTTCCGAGACGTTTGCAAAGGGCCGGGATCATCCTCCGATGATATCAACACAGAGGAGCCATTGCAAGGAGCCGACTTTACCCGAAAGAAAGGCCGCCCTCAGCGTTCCGGGCGGCAGCCTCGCTGCGAAGTGACTATTCGGTCTTTGAATGTTTTTCGACGAACTGTTTGATGTCTTCTAGATGCTCTAAAATTAGCTTGGCTTTCTTAAGACCGAACTGAAATGGAAACCGATCTTCGGCACCCTGCGTTAAGACCAACATCGGATTTCCCTTATATTCGGATTCACTCGCAGCCATCGGACCACCTCCTTTTCGAAGAGAATATCTGTTATAACGGAACCTTCTTCTCCATCGGCCCGGCCGCCTGGGGCGCCAGGTAAGTCCGGCTCCCGAGAAGCAGCGCAAAGCCGACCGCCACATAAATCACCCCACGGACAAAGTGCGGCGCGCCCAACAATCGGATGATCGTTCCAATCAGCATCATACTCAGAATTAAGAGCCAGCTCTTTAGGCTAAAGGTCATATAAAAAGGGCTTTTCGCCGGAAGCTGCTCGATCCGTGCGATGTTTTTTCTGGCAATCTTAGGGAGAACGAAATTCCCTTTTCCAAATCCGATCGCCAGGGCAATGACGAGCCCGATCCCCTCCGCCATCCCCGGTCCGCTCGTGCTGTATCGGGCGTCAAGCTCGCTCATGGTCCGATTGCCGAAGAGGAAAATTCCGCCGGCGATGAGAAGGCCGACGCCGACCACCGCCCAGAGCAGGAACGCCAATTTCAAATGGGTCTCCCGCGATACTTCCATTATTTTGCTCCTTTCATTATTTTCTGCCGACGTTGCCTTAACACTTCATACGCGATCACCCCGAGCGCCACCGAAACGTTCAGCGAGGAGACATGCCCCCGCATCGGGAGTGAAACGATCTGATCACAATGTTCGAGAACCTTCTGATGAACCCCTTTCCCTTCCGATCCGACGACGATCGCCACCGCATCGGTGAAATCATAATCGAGATAGGAGGTCGGCGCGCCGGTCTCAATGCCGACGGTCCAGATGTTCTCCTTCTTCAGTCGATCGATGGTCGCCGAGATATTGACCACCCGCGCCACCGGGAGGTGGACCACCGCGCCGGCTGAGGCTTTGGAGACGACACCGGTCAAGCCGGCCGCACGCCGCTCCGGGATGATGATCCCATGCCCGCCGACGGCGTCGGCCGTGCGAATGATCGCCCCGAGGTTCCGGGGGTCTTCAATTTCGTCGAGGACGAAGAGAAACGGCGGTTCGTCCTTCTGCCGGGATGCGGCCAGAAGCGCATCGAGATCGATGTAGCTTTGGGCCGAAAGATGACCGACGACCCCCTGATGTTTCGCCGTCTTGGCCATCTTGTCGAGCACGTCGCGGGGAACCGTCTGAAGGGTGGTCCGCTGCTGCCGGGCGAGCGTTCGAACCTCGTCAATCTCTTGGCCGCCGCGCCCCGGGGCCAGATAAATTTTATTGAGCCGCTTCGCTCGAAGCGCTTCGAGAATCGGATTCACCCCATAGATCACCGACTCCTCGACGGCCGCCGGAGGACGTTCCGGAGGGCGCTGCGGTCGCTCTTTTGGGGGTCCCTCTCGCCGTCTCATCGTTTCACCCGCGTCGACCCGTCCGGCCGGTCTTCGAGAACGACCCCGGCCTGGGCCAGTCGGTCTCGAATTTCATCCGACTTCTTCCAATCTTTCTTTCGGCGCGCCTCTTCCCGCTCCCGGATCAAGGCCTCCACCGCTCGGTCCGACAGGGTCGCTTCGGCAGAAAATCCTTTCTCCCAAGGCTGATGACTCCACTGAACCGGCGGAACGCGAAAGAGGCCGAGAACCCCGCCCAGCGTTTGGAAAAGCTTCTTTGCGGCGGCGACATCAGCCGTCTCATTTTTTGCCAGCCGGGCATTCACCTCGGCGCGAAGCTCCTGAAGCACGCCGATCGCCCTCGCGGTGTTGAAGTCATCATCCATCGCCCCCTTGAAGGCTTCATGAAAACGATTCCAGACGCCGGAGTCGGACGCCGAGGGGACAGCGCCTCTCTTTTCAACCTCCTCGATCCGTTGGAATAGCTCATAGAAGCGATCGAGCCCGCTCTTCGCGGTACTCAGGCTCTGATCGGAGAAATCAGCCGCGGAGCGATAATGGGTGGAGAGGAGATAAAAGCGGATCACCTCGGCAATCACCGGCTCCGGGAATTTGGGGGCCTTTTCAAAGATCTCTTTAAGGGTGAAAAAGTTCCCGAGCGACTTCGACATCTTCTCCTGATCAATGGTGACGAAGCCGTGGTGAATCCAGGTGCGAACGAATTGCTTTCCGGTCGCTGCTTCCGATTGTGCGATCTCATTTTCATGGTGAGGAAAGATCAAATCTTTTCCTCCGCCGTGCAGATCAAATGTCTCCCCCAGCAAACGGAGCGCCATCGCCGAGCATTCAATATGCCACCCCGGTCTTCCCGGACCCCATGGGCTCTTCCAGGCCGGCTCGTCCGGCTTTGACGATTTCCAGAGGGCAAAATCGAGCGGGCTTCGCTTCCGCTCATCGACCTCCACCCGCACCCCGGCGACCATCTCGTCGGGTTTTTGTTTGGAAAGCTTGCCGTAGCCGGGAGACTTCGCCACCTCGAAGTAGACATCACCGCCGATTGTATAGGCAACTCCTTTTGCAATCAACCCCTCGATCAACCCGATCATCTCAGGGATGTAATCGGTCGCCTTCGGCGCCACCGTCGGGGGCCGCACCGCCAGACGGGTCATGTCCTCTTTGTAGGAAGCGATGAAGGTTTCCGCGATCTCCTTCCACTCCTTCCCCTCCTCCTGCGCCCGCCGGATGATCTTGTCGTCGATGTCGGTAAAATTTTTGACATACCGGACCGAGAGACCGTGGTATTCCAAATAATTCCGGATCACGTCAAAGACGACCGCCGACCGCGCATGCCCGAGGTGGCAGTGTTCATAGACCGTGACACCACAGACATAGAGGCGCACCTCTCTGTTGGCGGGCGGAGACCACCCCTCTTTCTCACCGGAGAGGGTATTTGTGATTCGAAGCATCTTTAACCCTGTATCTGAGCGTCGTTCAGGAGTCTGCCACGTCGATTCCGGCAAACCTAAAAACCGTCTCCCCGTCCTTCCTCTTCCTTCTCCCATCCCGATGCGCCGAGAAGTGGAACGAACAGACAAGAGGTGACAGAGGCGCTGGTCACCCCCTTCTCTTCCTTGATGATTTTTTTGAGTATCTGTGATGCGCGTTCGCCGACCGGGACGATCATCCGTCCGCCGACCTTGAGCTGATCAAGAAGGATCGGTGGAATTTGAGGAGCGCCGGCCGCCACCAAGATTGCATCAAACGGCGCCTCATCCTTCCAACCGTAGGAGCCGTCGGCCAGATGAATCACCGTGTTCCGGTAGCCGAGCTCCCCCAAGATCTTCCAGGCCCGTGAGACAAAAAACTGGATTCGCTCGATCGAGCAGACCCGCGCCGACAGCTCGGCCAGGACCGCCGTTTGATAGCCGGAGCCGGTTCCGATCTCCAGAACCTTCTCGGTTCCCTTCAGCCCCAACGCTTCCGACATCAGGCCGACCATATAGGGCTGGGAGATCGTCTGTTTGTCTCCGATCGGAAGGGCATGGTCCCCGTAGGCCCGGTCGCGGAATGCCTCCTCGACAAAAAGATGGCGTGGGACTTTACGCATCGCGGCCAGGACCCGCTCATCTTTAATTCCCCGCGCGACCAGCTGGTCTTCCACCATCCGGCGGCGGGCGGTCTCGTAATGATTCATCGATTCTTTATCTCCGCGGAGAGCTGCTCTCTCCAGGAGCTCAGCCGTTCAATGGTTTCATGATGGGTGAGATCGAGATGAAGCGGGGTCACCGAAATCTCTCCCTGTTCGACCGCCTGCTGGTCGGTGTTCTTCCGCTGCTCCCAGGTCATGCCGTTCAGCCCGATCCAAAAGTATCTCCTGCCGCGGGGGTCGGTGTTTGCAATGATCGTGCTGTCGTTGAAGACCCGCTTTCCGAGCGTGGTGATCCGGACCCCCTTGATCTCGGCGGGGCTCAGCGTTGGAACGTTCACATTAAGGAAGACCTCTTTCGAGAGCCCTTTTTCCAAGACCAATCGCGATAAGCCGACGGCGAATCGGGCCGCCGCCTCAAAATGAAAATGGCCCTCCCCCAGCTGGGAAAACGCGATCGAAGGAACCCCCAACAGCGTCCCCTCCATCGCCGCCGAGACGGTCCCGGAGTAGGTCACATCGTCCCCGAGATTCCCCCCTTTATTGATCCCCGAGACGATCAGGTCGGGACGCGACTCTTTCATCAAATAAAGAACGCCGAGGTTAACACAGTCGGTCGGGGTGCCGTTGACGCTGAAGACCCCCGGACGGATCTCATCGGCGCGAAGCGGCTTGTGAAGGGTGAGCGCGTGGCCCGCCGCACTCCGCTCTCGATCGGGCGCGATCACGATCACCTTTCCGACCTCTCGAAGCGCCTCTGCCAATTGAATCAACCCCGGCGAGTGAACGCCGTCGTCGTTCGTCGCCAAAATGACTTTTTCTTTCCCTTGCAATTAAACCCTTTCTATTCCGACTGAAAATAAAAAAAGCTGCTGAGCAGCTTTCGTATCTCTCACAGTAGCCTTCGGTGAGCGGTCCCCTCTCTCACGAAAGATCGACCGCTTACCTCATCGAGGTTGTGAACAAATCCTCTCCCGTCGCTGGACCGCCGATGCGAGGCGCATTACAGCGTTGCGCCTCCTCGCCGTAGCCTTTGGCTACGCCTCGTCGTCGCAACGATTAGGGTCCCCCAAAAGCCTGCTTTTTGGGGTTGGTCCTGCTTGCACCTCCGCCGCCCAGCTCGGTCTAAGGATTTATTCACAACCTCTAAGTTGGTCGGGGCGACTGGATTTGAACCAGCGACCACTCGCACCCCAAGCGAGTGCGCTACCAGACTGCGCTACGCCCCGTTTAACTTAAGATGTGCAGAACCTCTTCAAGCTCCCTTTTTACCTTTTCTAATGTATTATCGTCAAGGAGAGTCTCTTTCGGCTCTGGGCTCGGTTTCCCCTGCACGCCGGCCAGCTTCTTTTTGGCACCGGCGATGGTCAACCCTTCTTGGTAAAGAAGCTGCTTAATCTGGAGAACCAGATCGATCTCTTTCCTTGTATAAACCCGTTGATTCCCTTTACTCTTTTTCGGATGAAGGGCCGGGAATTCAGATTCCCAAAAGCGGAGGACATATGCTTCAAGTCCGGTGATCTGACTGACCTCTCCAATCTTATAAAAGAGTTTGTCCATCGACCCACACCTATTGGTTTTGGTTGACGAATTTTTTAAAGACCTGGCTTGGCCTAAAGGTGACCACCCGGCGAGGGGTGATCCCGATCTCCTCACCCGTCTTTGGATTTCGTCCCTTGCGGGCTCTTTTGTTGCGGACAACGAAATTGCCGAAACCGGCAACCTTGACCATCTCTCCTTTTTTTAACACCTCTTTAATTGAATTGAGAATCACTTCAAGAATATCGGCCGATTCCTTCTTAGAGATTCCTAGCTTCTCAAAAACCTCATTCGCTATATCGGCTTTTCTCATCGCGGCCCCTCTCTTTGATGATCTCGCGGAATTGATTCTCGAAGAGTTCAACCCCCCCCAGGGGGTCGTAAATTGGCCATAAAATACAATAGGTTGTCAATAATGTCAAGTGTTTTGTTCCAGAGAGGAAGAATTAATGCACGAGAAGCCTGCCTTGGCTGACGTTTCCCTTCTCAATCCACTCCTCCACCACCGTCTTCGCCATGTTGATCGGAATGGCAAAACCGATTCCCTGTCCGGTCGCGACGATGGCGGTATTAATCCCGATGACCTCTCCTTTTGCGTTGAGGAGGGGACCGCCGCTGTTTCCGAAGTTGATCGAGGCGTCGGTCTGGATGAAATTGTCTTGATCGGTCAGGCCGAGATCGGTTCTCCCGGTGGCGCTGATCACCCCGACGGTGACGGTCCGGTCGAGTCCGAAAGGATTTCCGATGGCGATCGCCCATTCTCCGACCTCGATGTGTCCCGAATCGCCGAGCGAGGCGACCGGCAAATCGGTCTGAGGCGGAATTTTGATGATCGCCAGGTCGGTCTTCGGATCTTTCCCGACGACAGTCCCGACGAACTCCCGTCGATCCGAGAGCTTAATCGTAATCTTGTCGGCCTCTGCGATGACGTGGTGGTTGGTCATGATATAGCCCTGGTCGCTGATGATAAATCCGGAGCCGAGGCTCCTCTGGCGAAATTCACGCCGGGGTTGGTTCTTGAAGAGCTCTCCGAAAAAATCTTTAAACAGCCCCTTCTCCTGGGAGGCGTCGGGGTGTCGAACGAAGTGGACGGTGCTGATGTTCACGACCGCCGGCGTCACCCGCTTCGCCACACGGATGAATGCTTTCTCTGTGATCAGGAGCTCGCGCGCAGGGACCTCTCCGACCGGCTCCATCTCCTGAAAACCGACATCGGGGGCGGAGGTGGCGACCGGGGCGTGGGTCGGCGCCTTCTTGCAGGAGGCGCAAAAAACCATCGCCCCGATAAAGACGGAAAAAACCGTGGTCAGCCTGACATTCCAGCTCTGCATGGAGCGATTCCCCTCATTGACTAAATTATAGGCCGAGCCACGATCAACCTGCAACCGATGATGTACCGTTCTTTCCTCACGTGACCCTGCCGTGCCGGTTGACTTTTCCGCCCCGACGCTTCCCCCCGGGGAATTCGAAGTTTAGGGGGTGAGCAGTTTATATTCGATGCTATCGACCAGCGCCTGCCAGCTGGCTTCGATAATATTTTCGGAGACCCCGACCGTTCCCCAGGTCCGCTCGCCGTCCCCCGATTCGATCAACACCCGGACCTTCGATCCAGTGCCGTCGCTGGCAGTCAAGACACGGACCTTGTAGTCTAGCAGCTTTACCTCGGAGAGCGCCGGATAGAATTTTTCAAGCGCTTTTCGAAGGGCATGGTCGAGGGCGTTGACCGGCCCATTTCCGGTCGCCGCCGTATGCTCCACCTGGCCCGCGACCGCCACCATAATGGTCGCCTCGCAGAGGGTCTCCTCGCTCTCCTTGCGCTTCTCAACGATCACCCGGAATCCGACGAGATCGAAAAATCGCTTGTGCTTTCCGAGCGCCTTTTTCATCATCAGCTCGAACGAACCTTCCGCCCCCTCGAACTGATATCCTTGGTGCTCCCGCTCTTTGAGCGTTTCAAGAATTTCTTTGAGGTGCGGGCTGTCGCTGGCGAGATGGATCCGAAACTCCTTCGCCTTCTCAAGCAGATTGCTCTTCCCCGCATAGTCGGAGATCAACACCCGCTGTCGATTCCCCACCTTGCTCGGGGCGATATGTTCGTAGGTCTCCGCCTTTTTCCGGACGGCGTGGACATGAATCCCCCCTTTGTGGGCGAACGCGGCGTCGCCGACATACGGTTGGTGTTTGTTGTGGGGGAGGTTCGCGATCTCGCTGACGAAGTGGGAGACCTCCCTTAACCGTTTGAGCTGCTCATCGGCGATGCAGTTGATCTTCATCTTCAATTTTAAATTCGGGAGCAGCGAGCAGAGATTCGCATTTCCGCAACGCTCTCCGAAGCCGTTCATCGTCCCCTGTACCTGAGTCACCCCCGATTCAATCGCCGTCAAGGCGTTCGCCACCGCCATCTCGGAGTCGTTGTGGGTATGAATCCCGAGCGGCCCGCCGATCTCCCGCTGAACAACCTCCAGCGCTTCGCGCAACTGCCATGGCATCGTCCCGCCGTTGGTGTCGCAGAGGATAATACACTCCGCCCCGGCGCGTTTGGCCGCATCGAGCGTCTTCAACGCATACTCGGGCTGCGCCGCATAGCCGTTGAAAAAATGCTCCGCGTCGTAAAAAACCCGCTTCCCTTGAGACCGGAGATAGGCGATGGAGTCGGAGATGATCTCGAGGTTCTTCTTCAGGGTGATCCCCAGCGCATCGGTGACATGCAGGTCCCAGCTCTTGCCGAAGAGGGTGACCACCTCGGTCCCGGCCTCGGCCAACGCTTTGATGTTCGGATCTTTGGAGACCTTGTTTTTCGACTTCCGCGTGGCGCCGAATGCGACCAGCTTGGCCGACTTCAGCGGGACCCGCTTCATCTCTTCGAAGAAGAGGATGTCCTTCGGGTTGGCCCCCGGCCAGCCCCCTTCTATATAGTGCAGGCCGAGCTCATCGAGCTTCTGGGCGATCCGGAGCTTGTCCTCGACGGAGAAGGAGACATCCTCCGACTGCGCTCCGTCGCGTAAGGTCGTGTCATAAATTTCAACGATTCGCATTTAAAACTCCTGTCCTTGCAGCCCTCGAAAATGTTTTATTATTCGATTTTCGATCTGGGTTATGATCTCGTCGCTTGATCGGCTGCAACGACTGTTTATTTTGAGGTCCGCCGGGCCGGCTTTGATTTGGCCTTTTCTGTTTTTTGCGGCGGTGCTTTGCTTAGTTCGAACACATCGTGCAGCGTCCGGACCGCCAGCTCGGTGTATTTGGAGTCGATGACGCACGAAATCTTGATTTCAGAGGTGGAGATCATCATGATGTTGATCCCCTCCGCGGCCAGGCTGGAGAACATCTTCGCCGCCACCCCCGAGTGGGAGCGCATCCCGACCCCGACGATCGAGACCTTGGCGATGTTTTCGGTCAGCTGAATCTCCTGCACCCCCATCTCTTCGGCGAGCTTGGTGAGATTTTCTTTGGCCCGCCGCGCATCGGCCTTCGGGACGGTGAACGAGATGTCGGTCATTCCTCCCTGGCCGATATTTTGGATGATCATATCAACCACCGTGTTCTCCCGCGCCAGCGTGCCGAAGATTTTGGACGCGATTCCCGGCCGATCGGGCACCCCGAGGAGGGTGACCTTGGCTTGGTTTTTATCGTAGGTCACCCCTGAGACGACCTCTTGCTCCATTTCCTGATCCTCCTTTGTCACCAGGGTTCCCTCGTTGTCGTTGAAGCTCGAGCGAACGCGAACCGGAACCTGATATTTCATTGCAAACTCGACCGAACGGGTCTGGAGCACCTTCGCCCCCAGGCTTGCCATCTCCAGCATCTCTTCATAGGAGACTCGCGCCAGCTTCCGTGCGTTCGGAACGATATTCGGATCGGTGGTGTAGACGCCGTCGACGTCGGTGTAGATATCGCAGAGATCGGCCTTTAATGCCGCGGCCAATGCGACCGCCGTTGTGTCGGAGCCGCCTCGGCCCAGCGTTGTTACATCCGATCGTTGATTGATTCCCTGAAAACCGGCGACGACCGGGACCTTCCCCTCGGCCAACGCTTCCCTCAACCGCTCTGCCGTGATCTGCTCGATCCGGGCATTGGTGTGGGCCCCGTCGGTTAAGATGCCGACCTGCCGTCCGGTGAACGATCGGGCCGCCACCCCGACCTCTTGGAGGGCCATTGCCAGCAGCGCAATCGTCACCCGCTCTCCGGTGGAGATCAGCATATCCATTTCCCGCTGATCGGGAAGGGAAGCAATCTGGTGCGCAAGGCCGATCAATCGGTCGGTCTCCCCGCTCATCGCAGAGACGACGACCACGATATCGTGTCCCTCCGCCCGGGCCTGCGCCACCCGTTTCGCCACATTTTTTATCCGATCGGTGTTTCCGACGGAGGTTCCGCCGAATTTTTGAACGATCAAACTCATCTTAATTAACCTTTCAAGAAATAATCGATCAGACGATGCCCTTCGGACCAGAAGATCGAACTGCGCGCCGCCTCCTTTTCAGAAAAAGAGCGCCCCTCCCGTCCCCCTTCCAGTCCGCGGCAAAGGAGGAAAGGAACCGGATCGGCAACCGGATCGCGCGTCGAAACGAGCGTCGCATGGTCGGGAAGCAAGAGGAGCCGCCAGGGGCCGCGCTCCTTCAGTCGGGAAAGCAGCGGGCCGACAATTTCCGCGTCGAAGCGCTCAATCGCCTCGACCTTCATCCGGGGGTCTCCGGAAGGCCGGGCCTCATCAGAAGACTGGAAGTGGAGATAAACCAGATCATGGGCCTTGAGCGCCCCGTCGGCAGCAGCGACTTCTCCCGCATGAGGGGTGTCGGCTCCTCCGGCCGCGCCGGGAAGATCAATCACTTTCATCCCCGCCCTGCGCCCCAAACCGCGGAGCAGATCGACCGCGGAGACCATCGCCCCCCGTTTTGCAAAGCGCTCCGAGAAGGAGGGGAGTGTGCGCGCTTTTCCCGGCCCCCAAAACCAGACGGCATTGGCCGGCCGCTCCCCGCGGGCAATCCGCGCTTCATTGATCGGGTGCTCGGACAAGATGCTGAAAACACTTTGGACCAGCTTCTTTAGGATCCCCTTGTCGGCCCCTCGGGGAAAAGAGGGGATGATCTCACGGCCGACGAGCCGCTGCGGCGGCAGGCACTCCACCTTCGCGGCCCCATGGGCCCAGACCATCAGATGCCGATATCCCCTCCCGACATAAAACTGGATCTGGTCGCTCCCGAGGAGATTATTCAGAAGGTCGATCAGCTCCCGGGCCTCGTCATCTTCGATGCCTCCGCCCGAAGGGTCCTCCAAGAAGACCCGAGGCGACAGCTCCGAGAAGGCATACTCCTTTTGACGGTCGCGAAGCGTCACCAGGTTGCAGCAAAAAGCGACATCCCCTTCGTTCAGGTGAACCTCCATCCCGGCCGATTCGAGCGCGCCCCGTCCCGGGTAGAATTGACGCGGATCATATCCGAGGATCGATAGATTTGCAACATCGCTCCCCGGCATAAATCCCTCGGGGATCGTTTGAACCTGTCCGATCTCCGCACTGGCCGCCAACAGATCAATATGGGGCGTCCGCGCCGCCTCCAGGGGGGTTCGCCCATCCAACGCCGGGAGGGAGCGGTCGGCCATTCCATTCGCGACCAAAACGATATACTTCATCTACGGTTCAGTCTGTTTGTGGGGGCAGACTGTCGCTCATCTTCAACTAACGGGAGTTGAGAAGCGTTAAAATCCCAACACCTTCAAGACATCGTCCAAGCGGGCCTTGATGGTGGTCGGCTTCTGTGCAATACTCATTGAAAAATCGGCGTCCTTCAACCCATGGCCGGTCAGGGTGCAGACGACCGTCTCTCCCTTCCCGAAGAAACCGCTCTTGTTCAGCTTGATCACACCGGCCACTCCGGCGGCGGAGGCCGGCTCGCAGAAGACCCCCTCCAGACCGGCGATCATTCGATAGGCCTCGACGATTTCATCGTCGGTCACCAGATTGATCTCTCCCCTCGATTCTGAGGCCGCTTCCACCGCGAGTTTCCAGCTCGCCGGGTTGCCGATACGGATGGCGGTGGCGATGGTGCGCGGCTTCTCGACGATGTGACCCAGAACAATCGGGGCGGCGCCGGCGGCCTGAAAACCGATCATCCTCGGCAACGATGAGACGCTCCCGGCTTGATAATACTCTTTATAGCCCTTCCAATAGGCGGTGATGTTGCCGGCATTTCCGACCGGAAGAAAATGGTAGGTCGGCGCCGCGCCGAGTTGATCGCAGACTTCAAACGCCGCCGTCTTCTGCCCATCGATCCGATAAGGATTGATCGAGTTGACGAGGGTGATCGGATATTTCTCCGCCACCTGTTTTACCAGCTCCAGCGCTTCGTCGAAATTGCCGTCGATCTGGATAACCGTGGCGCGGTGAATCATCGCCTGGGCCAGTTTCCCGAGCGCGATCTTCCCCTCCGGAATCAAGACATAAGCCTTCATCCCACCGCGCGCGCTGTAGGCCGAGGCCGAGGCCGACGTGTTTCCGGTCGAGGCGCAGATGACCGCTTTGGCCCCCGCTTCTTTCGCCTTTGTAATGGCGAGCGTCATCCCGCGGTCTTTAAAGGAGCCGGTGGGGTTCGCCCCCTCAAATTTAAGATAAAGATCAATCTCGGCATGGATGGCGGCCGCCAGTCGCGGGGCCGGGATGAGCGGCGTGTTTCCTTCATTGAGCGTAATGATCGGCGTTTCATCGCTGACCGGCAAGAAGGCGCGATAGGCCTTGACAATCCCGGGCCAAGCCCTTCCTAAACGTCTGTTCAGCGGGATGTCACTCATCCTCTCCCTCCACGCGAATGAGCACGGTCGGCTCCGAAACATAATCCATCCGGTTGATTTTCGAGAGCGCTTCCTGAATATCTCTCTCGCGCGCCCGGTGGGTCATCATGACCAGCGGAACATTGCCTCCCGCTTTCCTTCCTTGCTGAATGACGGAGGAGATGCTGATCCGGTATTTTCCGAGCACCCCGGAGATTTTGGAGAGAACCCCCGGTCGGTCTTCCGCCATAAAGCGAAGGTAGTAGAGGCTTTCGATCTCCTCCATCGGCTTGATCCGGAGCGCCGGGCGGGCGTCGGCTCGAAACGACGCCGGCGGAACCCGGCCATGGGCTCCCGTCAAAATATTCCGGGAAATGTCGATCAGGTCGCTCACCACCGCGCTTCCGGTCGGAAGGCTCCCGGCCCCCCGCCCATAGAAGAGCGCTTCGCCGACCGCTTCGCCGATGAGATAGATGGCGTTGTAAACACCGCCGACCCGGGAAAGGAGATACTCCTTCGGAATCATCGTCGGATGGACGCGCGCCTCGATCTCGCCGCCGGTCAGCTTTGCGATCGCCAGGAGCTTCAGCTTGTAGCCGAACTCTTCGGCGAAGGCGATGTCGAGCGGCGTGACCTTGTCGACCCCCTCGGTGTAAATTTCCTTCAATGAGACCGGGGTCCCAAAAGCAAGGGCCGTCAGAACGGCCAGCTTGTGCGCCGAGTCGGCCCCGCCGATATCGAGGGTCGGATCGGCCTCCGCATAGCCGAGCCGCTGCGCCTCGGTCAACACCTCGGCGAACTTCCTCCCCTCGTCGGTCATCTTCGTCAAAATATAGTTGCAGGTGCCGTTGACGATTCCATAGATCGCCGCGATCTTCTCGGCGGCCAATCCCTCTTTCAACGCGCGGATGATCGGAATGCCGCCGCCGACGCTCCCCTCGAAGCCGATGTCGACCCCCCGTTCCACCGCCGCGGAAAAGATCTCCTCTCCATGGACGGCCAGGAGCGCCTTGTTCGCCGTGACGACATGTTTCCCCTGACGGATCGCTTCGAGAATGAACTGCCGCGCCGGATCATATCCTCCGATCAGCTCGACGACGATATCGATCTCTGGATGCCGCACGACCTTCATGGCATCGGTCGTCAAGGTTCCCTTGGGGAGGGGGATCCCCCGGCTTCGTCGGATGTCGAGGTCGGCGATCTGAACAATCTCGATCGGGCAGCCGAGCCGACGGCGGATCAGCTCTTTTTGCTCAATGAGAATCCGGACCGCCCCGCTGGCGACGGTTCCGAAACCGATGATTCCGACTTTGATTGAGGACTTCTTCATAGAAAAATCAGGAAGTCAGAATCAGTTCTTCTGGATTCTGACTTCTGTCTCCTGCCTTCATCCAACTATTTCCCTTTCAACACTTTCTTGATCCCCTGAATCGCTTGACGGGTTCGATGTTCGTTCTCGACGAGGGCAAAACGGACATGGTCATCGCCGTACTCTCCGAAGCCGATTCCCGGCGAGACCGCCACCTTGGCCTCGGTGAGAAGATGCTTGGAGAACTCCAGAGATCCCATCTTTCGGAACTCCTCCGGGATTTGCGCCCAGACGAACATGGTCGCTTTCGGCTTCTCGATTTTCCAGCCGATTCGATTGAGACCGTCGACCAGGACGTTTCGGCGACGGCGGTAGAGTTCGACGACCTCCCCGACGCACTCCTGCGGGCCGTTGAGGGCGATGATCGCGGCGATTTGAACCGGCTGAAAGATGCCATAGTCGAGATAGCTCTTTAGCTTGGTCAGCGCCCCAATCATCTCTCGGTTGCCGACGCAGAAGCCGACACGCCATCCCGGCATGTTATAGCTTTTCGACAGGGTGAAGAATTCGACACCGACCTCCTTCGCCCCCGGCACCTGGAGAAAACTCGGCGCCTTGTAGCCGTCGAAGACCAGATCGGCATAGGCCAGATCGTGCACGACCAAGAGCTCATTGTCGCGGGCGAAGTCGACGATCTTCTTAAAAAACTCGAGGTCCACGACCTGGGTGGTCGGATTGTGCGGAAAGTTGATGATCAGCATCTTCGGGCGGGGCCACGCCTGCTTAAAGGCGGAGGTCATGTCCTCGAAGAAATCGCGGCCCGGCGCAAGCGGGATCGACCGGACCTCTCCTCCGGCAATGATGACACTATAAGGATGAATCGGATAGGTCGGGCTGGGGGCCAACACGACATCCCCGGGACCGATGGTGGCGAGGGCGAGGTGCGAGATCCCCTCTTTGGAGCCAATCGTCACGATCGCTTCCGAATCGGGATCGAGCGCCACCCCGTAATTCCGCTTATACCAGTCGGTGATCGCAAGCCGAAGCTTGGTGATCCCCTTGGAGGCCGAGTAGCGGTGATTTTTTGAGTTTTCGAGCGCTTCAATCGCCTTTTCGACGATGTGTTCCGGGGTCGGCTGGTCCGGATTTCCCATCCCGAAATCGATGATATCTTCCCCCCGCCGGCGGGCGTCCATTTTCATCGTCGTAACGACATTAAAAACATACGGCGGCAGCCGTTTAATCCGTTGGAATTCCACCTGCGTCCCTCTGAAAAATTTTTTAGTCTGAAAATTCAAACCGATTGAAATTCAAACATTTTATTTGAAAAGCCCCAGATTGTCAAATGATATAGCGGTCCGCGCATCCCTTTTTTCCTTGCGGCATTGACCCCGATTCAAGGTGACCGTTCCGAACGGCTCGATACATTCCGGCAAGGCGGACGAAAATCCGATGCTCCTGACGGAGATGAATCCTTCCTCATCGTTCTTATCTATCTTATCTATATGAAAGCGGGAAGAATTGACAGAAAGGCAATTGGTAGTAAAATTAAAACGGCTTGACACTCCCTTGCCGTCCCATTGAAGTCTCTATTCATATATGGTTATGGTCATGAATTCCGAGCTGATATGAGTTTTTATCTTCTCTATCCGGGGCCCGCGTGAAGAAAAAGAGCCGAAAAGAAGAAGCGGTACCGACAGAAACAAAAGGACCCTCTCTCGGGAAAGACTATGTCGATTCCATCATCGATCATATGATGAATGCCCTCATCGTGATCGATCCGGATGGATCGATGAAGACGGTCAACCGGGCCACCTGCGAGCTGCTCGGCTATACCGAGGCTGAACTACTCGGCCGGCCGATCGAGGTGGTCTTCGCCGACGACTCCCCGTTCAAGGGAATCGGGCCGGGGGTCTTCGAGAGCACCTACCTCTCCAAGGAGAAAAAAAAGATACCGGTCTCGATCTCCGGCTCGGTCATGCGCGATTCGGCCGGACAAATTCAGGGGATCATCTCTCTCGCACAAAATATCACCGAGCGGAAACGGGCGGAGGAAGCGCTGCGGGAGAGCCAGCGGGCGCTGGCGACGCTGATGAGCAATCTGCCGGGAATGGCCTATCGCTGCCGGTATGACCCCGACTGGACGATGGAGTTCGTCAGCGAGGGGGCCCTCGATCTCACCGGCCACGCGCCTGCCGACCTGACGGGAAACATGAAAACCTCCTTCGCCCAACTGATTCACCCCGACGATCTGGAAAGGGTGGAGGGGGATAAAAAAACCGCCGTCAAAGAGAAGCATTCTTTCAAATTGGTCTATCGGATGGTCGATGCGACGAAAAAGGAAAAGTGGGTCTGGGAACAAGGGATCGGAATTTATGCACAGAGCGGAGCGCTGTTGGCCCTGGAAGGATTCATCATCGATATTACCGATAGAAAACTCTCCGAGGAGCGGCTCCAATATCTCGCCAGCCATGATTCCCTGACCGGCCTGCCGAATCGGACCCTCTTTATGGACCATCTGCGTCTTGCACTGATGACGTCCAAGCGGCGTCAACGCTTGTCCGCGGTCCTTTTTCTCGATCTCGATCGCTTTAAGTTAATCAATGATACCTTGGGGCACGGCATCGGCGATCTTCTTCTCAAAGCGGTCGCCGAGCGGCTCTCCACCTGTTTGCGCCGCAGCGATACGGTCGCCCGCTTAAGCAATCCAAACGATACGGTCGCCCGCCTCGGCGGAGATGAATTCACCCTGCTCCTCTCCGACATCGCCCAGGCACAGGATGTCCCCTATGTCGTCCAACGGATCCTCAACCTTTTCATGACCCCCTTCTTTATTGAGGGGCATGAGCTTTTCGTCACCCCCAGCATCGGCATCAGCCTTTATCCGAATGACGGGGACAGCGCCGAAAAGCTGTTGAGGAATGCCGACACCGCCCTCTACCGCGCCAAAGAACAGGGGAGAAACAATTATCAATTTTATCTCCCCGAGATGAATGCAAAGGTCTCCGAGCGCCTCGCGATGGAAAACAACCTCCGGAAGGCGCTCGAGCGGGACGAGCTCCTCCTCCACTATCAGCCGCAGGTCGATTTGAACAGCGGCGCGATCGTCGGCGTCGAGGCGCTGGTCCGTTGGCAGCAGGCCGAATCAGGTCTCATCTCCCCGGCGAAGTTCATCCCGCTCGCCGAAGAGACCGGACTGATCCTCCCGATTGGAGAGTGGGTCCTCCGCACCGCCTGTGCCCAGAACAAAGCATGGCAGCAGGCCGGCCTCCCTCCGATGCGGGTGGCGGTGAATCTCTCGGGACAGCAGTTCCAGCAGAGAAACTTAATTGAGACGGTCCGCCGGATCTTAATCGAGACCGGGCTCGGGGCGGAATATCTGGAGCTCGAATTGACCGAGAGCATTTTGATGCAGAAGCTCGAAATCATCACCTCGGTCCTGTTGGAGCTCAATACGATGGGAATCCAAATTTCGGTGGACGACTTTGGGACCGGCTACTCTTCTCTGAGCTACCTAAAACGCTTCCCGATTTCCAAACTAAAGGTCGACCGCTCCTTCGTCAGCGACATCACCACCGATCCCGATGATGCCGCCATCACCACCGCCATCATTAACATGGCGCACAGTCTGAAGCTGAAGGTCGTCGCCGAAGGGGTCGAGACAGCCGACCAGCTCGCCTTTCTCAAATCGTTAAAATGCGACGGCATGCAAGGCTACTTCTTTAGCCGGCCGCTTCCGGCAAAAGAGATAACGGAGTTGCTCGCCGGGAAAAAAGGCATGTCGTCCTCTTAAACACCCCTCCAGGTCCATCTGATCGTCTTACTTCTACGGTTCTCCCCAGACAACGATTCTGCCTTGACAAGACGGCAAGCGGCTTTTATAATCGGCCCCACTCTTTTCGTAGGGATATTTTGAAAGAATGAAACGCCGCTGGATGCTCTTCGGATTAATTGCTTTTTTATTTCTCTTTTTGGGATCGGAAGGACCGCTCCATGCCCGCCCCAAGAAGAGCGACAAATATCCGCCGGAGACCCTCTTCGATACCCTTCCCAATCCCCCCTTCAACCTCCATCCCCTTCTGGCGCCTCCGATCCCTCCCTACAACTTGCAAACGCCGGCCAAGGTGGCGCTTGGAAAAGTGCTCTTCTTCGATCCGCGGCTCTCTCGCGACAACACCCTCTCCTGCGCTTCTTGCCACAACCCCGAGCTGGGATTCTCGAACGGCCAGCCGGTCGCAACCGGCATTCGCGGGCAACGCGGCGCCCGGAACGCTCCGACGATTTTCAACGCCGCCTATAATAAATTTCAGTTTTGGGATGGCCGCGCCGGATCGCTCGAAGAGCAGGCGCTCGGACCGATTCAAAACCCGATCGAGATGGGAGAGGAGTTAGACCACCTCACACAGAAACTCAACGCGGTTCCGGGATATGTCGCCGCTTTTCGGAGCGTTTTCGGAACCGGCGTGACCGCCGACGGGATCGCGCAGGCGATCGCGTCGTTTGAGCGGACGATCCTTTCGAACAACTCCCCCTTTGACCGCTACATGGCGGGCGACGACAACGCACTCACCCCGACCGCGCTGCACGGCCTCCGGATCTTCAACGAAAAGGCCAAATGCGTCACCTGCCACAACGGCCCCAATTTTACAGACAATCAATTCCATGCGTTGGGATTTCAGAGGAGGCCCGGGGTCGCCATCGATCCGGGACGGTATGCCGTCACGCAAAATGATGACCACCGGGAACAGTTCAAGACACCGACCCTCCGCAGCGTCGCACAGAGCGCCCCTTACATGCACGACGGAAAGTTCGCAACCCTGGAAGAGGTGGTCGAATTCTATGTGAAGGCGGAGCCGACGACCGCCCCCCGTCACCCGTTGATCACCCCCTTGAGCCTTCTGAGCGACCAAGACAAAAAAGATCTGGTCGAATTTCTCAAGGCCCTCACCGGTGAGCCGCTCAAGATCACCCCGCCGAAGCTACCGGAGTAGACAGGGGCCTCCCGAATTCTATATGATCGAAGTCTCCCCGCTTGAAACGCGAGGAGAGCCGGTTGATCTGCCCGAACTTCGAATCCTGATATACCCGATCCACCCAAATAGATGACACGAACCATCCAGAGGAGGCCCATGGCGACACCCAACGGAAAAAGACATCTCAAATCGGTAAAACCGCAATTCACCCTGACCTACGGCATTCGGCTCGACCCCGGAACGGCACCGGAGGAGCTCCATCCCCATGTCCCGGTTCGGCTCCCTGACGGAGGCGATGGGGAGATGCCGCTCCATGTCATTAACGGCGACCTGGAGAAGATACGGAAACAGCTTCATGAAAGCATCGATGCCTATTTCGAAATCTATCAAGATCAAGTGGAATGATTGCGACAGCGTCCGCATCGACCGTGAAGATAAGAAGCGGACCGGCGCGCAGATCAAAAGAACGGGGATCACTTTCAGTATTGCAGCGCTCGTTCTCTTTTCATCCTCAGCCGCGCAGGCGAGCGCACGGATCTATGTCGGCCTCTCCGTCGGGACCGCCGTGGTGGTCGGAGGAGGGATCGCCTCTTTTAATGTCGGATATAGCCAACGGGTCGACCGCAACGACCCGGCGCCTGGGACGAACAACGTCGCGGCGCCCGATCTCCCTGCCGCAATGCGTAACCTGAGCGGAAAGGTCGAGGTCTCGCCCCCCGTCCCGACCCTTCCCGATCTAAAACGGGAAGCCCAATCGGCCGCACCGGCGCCCTTTCGATTCGAACTCCCCTTTTTCCTCTTCCATTGGTAGCAGTGGTCCCCCTCGGAGAAAACCTCACTTCCACCCTTTACAAACCGACCTCCCGTCGGTGTATAATTCATCAGATCAGATGAAAACCCTTGAGACCCTTCAATTCGAAAACCGCTTCGCCCGTTTGCCGTCGGCCTTTTATACCCGTCTCTCCCCGACCCCGCTGCCCGATCCTTATTGGGTCGATGTAAACGGCGATGCGGCGGCTTTGATCGACCTCGACCCCATTGAACTAAACAGTCCTGCGTTCGCCGAATATTTCTCCGGCAACAAACTCCTTCCGGGGAGCGATCCGCTCGCGGCGCTCTACGCCGGACATCAGTTCGGCGTTTATGTTCCGCAGTTGGGAGACGGCCGGGCGATTTTATTGGGAGAGGTGAAAAACAGCGCCGGGGAACATTGGGAGCTGCAGCTCAAGGGGGCCGGACGGACCCCCTACTCCCGCGAAGGAGACGGCCGCGCCGTTCTCCGCTCTACGATTCGAGAGTACCTCTGCAGCGAGGCGATGTCCGGGCTCGGAATTCCGACGACCCGCGCCCTTTCCATCGTCGGAAGCGATCAAAAGATCTTCCGGGAGACGGTCGAAACCGCAGCGGTGCTGCTCCGGATGGCGCCGACCCACATCCGCTTCGGCTCTTTTCAGGTTTTCTATTATCGCCGCCAGCATGACCTTCTCCAAAGACTCGCCGATTTCACGATCGAAAATTATTTTCCCGATCTGGCCGGACGCCAAGATAAACGCGAAGACCGATATGGCCGTTTTTTGCTGGAGGTCGTATTAAGGACGGCCCGGCTGATGGCCGAGTGGCAAGCGGTCGGCTTCGCGCACGGCGTGATGAACACCGACAACATGTCGATCATCGGCCTCACCTTCGACTACGGCCCCTTCGGCTTCCTGGAGGGG
Source organism: Candidatus Manganitrophaceae bacterium (assembly GCA_016200325.1). Lineage (NCBI taxonomy): Bacteria > Pseudomonadati > Nitrospirota > Nitrospiria > Candidatus Troglogloeales > Candidatus Manganitrophaceae > Candidatus Manganitrophaceae bacterium. Next base: position 297,243 of record JACQEZ010000007.1, on the reverse strand, counting down.
TACGATCCCGGTTACATCTGTAACCATTCGGACCCTGGCGGCCGGTATGCGTTCCATCGGCAGCCGCAGATCGGCCTCTGGAATCTCAGCGCCCTTGCCCAAGCCTTGACCCCGCTGGTTTCGAAGGAGGCGGCGATGGAGGCGCTCGATCAATACGAGCCGACCTTCAATGCCCGATATACGGCGTTGATGGCCGGGAAGTTGGGCCTGAAGGAATTCGGGAAAGAAGACGCTCCCCTCCTGGTCGATCTCCTTCAACTCCTGCAGGCCAACCGGATCGACTATACGATCTTCTTCCGGGCGCTCGCGCACTTTAAACAGGCCCCGGGGGAGAAAAACGTCGATTTACGGGACCGGTTTATCAACGTCGCCAGCTTCGACGCCTGGGCGGAGCGCTACCGCGCCCGTCTTCTCGAGGAGGGGCGTCGGGATGAAGAGCGGAAAAAGAAAATGAATGGGGTCAACCCGAAATATATTCTCCGGAATTATCTGGCGCAGACCGCAATCCGGAAAGCGACCGAGGAACGCGACTACACGGAGGTCCATCGATTGTTGGACCTGCTGAAGCACCCCTTCGACGAGCAGCCCGACCGAGAAGCGTATGCCGCCCCTCCACCCGAATGGGCGAAGGGGATCCAGGTCAGCTGCTCGTCCTAACGTCATAACAATGGATGAGTCATCATGATTCAGATCACCCCCGCCGCCCACCAGAAGCTTAGCCGTTTAATTGCGGAACACCCCGCCGAGCCGTTCATCCGCTTGACGGTGAAGAATCGCGACGATGGACGCCTTCTCTTTAAAATCGTCCTCGTCGCGGCGCCGGAAGAGGAGGACGAGGTGCAAGATTACAACGGCCTTCGCGTTGCGATCGAAGCCAAAAGCGCGCGCCGAATGGATGGGGTGACACTCGACCACATCGAGCCGGACGGCTTTAAATTCCATCATCCCGGTCCGGAGGATTCCGGTATTCGGCTGATCCCACTTAATTAAGCTATCCCATTTTTTTCTTCCAGTTTCCAAAAATTTCGTTTAGGATAATAGGGATCAATGGAGCCGCGATCCATAAAGACCTGTCTGCTTATGAGCACAGATTGATTCGTCCATTATGAAAATCCCATTCTATTTTAAATCGGGCCGACCGGCCTTCTCCTTTGAATTTTTTCCGCCGAAGACGGACGAAGGGGTAGCACATCTCTTCCAGACGATCGGCGAATTAAAGGCGCTCGCGCCGGCGTTCGTCTCGGTGACCTACGGCGCCGGGGGGAGCAGCCGGCAACGGACGGTGGAGATCGTTCAGCGGATCAAGAACGAGCACGGAATTGAAGCGATGGCCCACCTCACCTGCGTCGGATCGGACCGGCTCGAAATCGAGCGGACCCTGGAGCAATTGAAGACCGCCGGAATCGAAAACATCTTGGCGCTCCGGGGCGATCCGCCGAAGGGAGAGACGACCTTTACCCGACCGGCCGATGGGTTCTCATACGCGTATGAGTTGGTCGCCTATATTCGAAAGCGATACGACTTCTCTTTAGGGGGGGCCTGTTATCCGGAAGGGCATGTCGAGTGCCGGAACCTGGAGAAAGATCTCGCGCACTTGAAGAAAAAGGTCGACAACGGGCTCGATTTTATTATTACCCAGCTTTTTTTCGACAACCGGCATTATTTCGCGTTCGAGCGGCGGGCAAGGGCGCTCGGAATTCAGGTCCCGATCGTCCCTGGGATCATGCCGATCACCAATGTCGGCCAGGTGAAGCGCTTCACCGAGATGTGTGGGGCCTCGATTCCCCTCTCGCTCCTGTCGGCATTGGAGCCGGTTCAAGACGACCCTGAAGCGGTGATGGCGCTTGGCATCCGCCATGCGACGGAGCAGTGTCGCGAGCTCCTCTTCCAGGGTGCGCCCGGCGTTCACTTTTATACTCTCAACAAATCGCCGGCGACCCGCGCCATATTGGGGTCGCTCTCCGACCTGCGTTAAAATAATCTTGCTTGGACGATTTCCGCCTTCACCGCCACCCCTCGATACATCGATCCGACGATTCTCGGCGCCTTCTTCAGAGAGAACCGATGGAGATCGACGATTTTGAATCGGTTGCGGAGAATACGCGCGGCAATGTCGCGGTCGAGGTGGCAGCCATCGGCGACCTTTTTGTTCAGCGGGGTTAAACGATGCTGCCATTTCTGAACCGCGAGCTCCTCGCTCAATCCATGTTCGAGGAAAAGGAACCGCCCCGCCGGCTTTAGTACGCGATAAATCTCCCGAAGCGCTTGATCGAGATCGGCAATGCTGCAGAGGGTCCAGGTACTAACAACCGTATCGAAGGAGGCATTCGGGAAGGGAAGGCTCTCCGCATGAAGCAGATGCTGATTAACCTGAATCGGAGAGGCGGCGATCCGTTTCTGCGCGAGGGTGTTCATCCCCGGATTAGCATCGATCGTGGTGAGATTTATAACACGGTCGGGGTAGTAGGGCAGATTTAATCCCGAGCCGAACCCGATTTCCAAGACTTCTCCGGCGGCGTCGGCAAGAAGCGTTTTGCGCAACCCGGCGAGCTCGGCGCCGCTCATCACAAAATTGACGAGCCGTGGAAAGAGGACGCGAGAATAGAATCCCATAAAGCTCCTTACTTTTGAATCTGTTGAATTGCACCGACCTGCTGTTTCCCTTCAATATTGGAGTGATTTATGACATCAAACCGGCTGGATGTGCAAGAGCGGCCGGCGGCCGGTCCGCTGCAAGGATGTATCGTCACCCTCCATGGGCGTGGGACCCATGGAGCCGATCTGATGCCGATCGCCGATGAGATCGGACTCCCGGGACTCCGCTGGCTCTTTCCCGACGCGCCTTTTCCTTTTCCGGATGGATATGGCGGGCGGATGTGGTATGCCTCCCCGCCCCAAACCCAGTCGGGAATTCTGGAGAGCCGGAAGAGGCTCTTTGATCTCCTCAATCGTCTGATCTCCGAGGAGGGGATTCCCTCCCACCGGATTGCCTTGGCGGGGTTCTCACAAGGGGCGGTCATGAGCCTCGATGTCGGCCTTCGGTTTCCTAAACGGCTGGCCGCCGTCATTGCATTGAGCGGTTATCTCGCCCTGCCCGAAAACCTTTCCGCTGAAAAGTCGCCCGCCGCCGAAGGGATGCCGGTTCTCCTCGTCCATGGAACGATGGATGAGGTCGTCCCAGTGGAGGGGTCGCGGAGAGCGTCGACCTTGCTTCTCAAGGAAAGATTTCAGGCCCGCCTGCAGGAATACCCGATGGGCCATCAGGTGATTCCGGAGGAGATGGCGTTGATCCGAGATTTCATTAAAGGCCTCTGGAGTCTTTGACGTGACGAGGAAGGAATTTGAAGCGCGCGTCCGGGACGCGATCGATCGGATTCCGGCCGAGTTCCAGGCGGCGATGAAGAACGTCGCCATCCTGATTGAAGATTGGCCCGGCCCCGAAGCCGAGGAGTTGATGGAGGACGATCCGGACGAGGTCCTCTACGGATTCTATCAGGGGGTGCCGCTTCCGGAGCGGACCGCCGATGACTCGGGGATGTTGCCCGATGTCATTTATCTCTATCAAAGGCCGCTTGAAGCCGATTTTCCCGACCGCGCGTCGTTGATCCGTGAAATTGAGATCACCTTGGTCCATGAGATTGCACACTACTTCGGATTCGATGAAGAGATCCTCGCCCGCTACGGGTATGATTAAGCTGTATCGCCTTCTCCCTTTGAATTTTACCTATTGACGCGCGGAGCCCGCTATGATATAAAGAAACCAGTCCATTGTAAAAGTTGAACAGAATCCATCGGAAGCTGCAGTCTTTTACAACGCTGCGGCTTTTTTTTTGAAGCTGATTAAAACGAGAAAGAGCAATGGGCATTCCGTTAGCGAAGGGCTGACATAATCACACCAAGTTGGAGAAGCACCGAAATGATGAAAGGAACCGTAAAGTGGTTTAACGGCAGCAAAGGGTATGGGTTTATCACACGTGAGGATGGACAAGGCGATGTCTTCGTCCACTTCAGCGCGATCGTGGGCGACGGCTACAAATCCCTCGAAGAGGGAAATGCGGTTGAGTTCGACGTGACCCAGGGCCAGAAGGGGCCGCAAGCCACTAACGTCAAATTAGTTTCCTAATTTTAGAAACATTTGACCTAAATGACACCCCGCCTGGATTCTGTTCCGGCGGGGTGTTTCATGTGAGGAGCAGTCATGGCAAGCATCAGTCAAGTTCGAAATATCGGCATTTCGGCGCATATTGATTCCGGTAAGACGACTCTGACAGAAAGAATTCTTTATTACACCGGAAAGATCCATAAAATCGAAGAGGTCCGCGGAAAATCGGGCGTCGGCGCGAAGATGGATTCGATGGAGTTGGAGCGGGAGAAAGGGATTACCATCCAATCGGCCGCAACCTACTGCACCTGGAAGGACAACGTCATTAACATCATCGATACGCCGGGCCACGTCGATTTCACCATCGAGGTGGAGCGGGCCCTTCGGGTGTTGGATGCCGCCATCCTGGTCCTCTGCGGCGTCTCCGGCGTTCAGAGCCAGTCGATCACCGTCGACCGTCAGATGCGGCGATACAAGATTCCACGGATCGCCTTCATCAACAAGTTGGACCGATCGGGAGCCGATCCGTTCCGCGTAATTAAACAGCTGCGGGAGAAGCTCGGGCACAACGCCCATGCGCTCACGATGCCGATCGGCGCGGAGAATGATTTCAGAGGCATCATCGATCTCACCAACATGCGGGCTTACTATTTCGAGGGTGATAATGGAGAGAATATCCGTGAGGAAGAGATCCCGGCCGATCTAAAAGACCAGGCGGAAGCGCTTCGCCATGACCTGATCGAAGCGGTCTCCGATTTTGACGATGCCATCGCCGAAAAATTCTTGGAAGAGAAACCGGTCGGCACTGAAGAGCTCCGGAAGGCGGTTCGAAAAGCAACGATCGCCCTTCAGCTCATCCCGGTGATGATGGGCTCCGCCGTTAAAAATAAAGGGGTACAGCTCCTCCTCGACGGCATCGGCCACTATCTCCCCGACCCGACCGAGGTCACCAACCAGGCGCACGACCAAGAGAACAGCGAAGCGAAGGTCATCCTGGAGAGCCGTCCCGACAAGCCGCTGGTGATGCTCGCCTTCAAGCTGGAAGACGGGCGATACGGCCAATTGACCTACACCCGGATCTATCAGGGGAAGCTGAGCAAGGGAGACGTCATCCACAACTCGACGAACGGGAAGAAGATCCGCGTCTCCCGATTGGTTCGGATGCATGCCGATGAGATGCACGACATCGACAGCGCCGAGGCGGGGGGTATCTGCGCCATGTTCGGCGTCGACTGCGCCTCGGGAGACACCTTCACCGACGGCACCGTTCATTATACGATGACCTCGATGCATGTCCCCGATCCGGTGATCTCGCTGGCGGTCTGGCCGAAAGACAAAGGGGGCGCCGGTAACTTTTCCAAAGCGTTGAATCGCTTTACGAGAGAAGATCCGACCTTCCGCGTCCACCGCGATGAGGAGAGCGCCCAGACGATCATCTCCGGGATGGGCGAGCTCCATCTCGATATCTACATGGAGCGGATCAAGCGGGAATATGGCTGCGAGGTCCAGAACGGGCAGCCGCAGGTGGCTTATCGTGAGACCGTCTCTCAACGGGCCGACTTTGTTTATACCCACAAGAAACAGACCGGCGGCTCCGGCCAATTCGCGAAGATCGGCGGTTACATTGAGCCGCTTCCGGCCGACGCGGTCGAGACGTTCGAGTTCGTTGATGATATCAAGGGGGGTTCCATTCCCCGGGAATTCATCCCAGCCTGTGAAAAGGGTTTCCGCGAACAGGTAAAGACCGGCACGCTGATCGGATTCCCGGTGGTCGGCGTCCGGGTCGTCATCAACGACGGCGCCTCTCATCCGGTCGACTCTTCCGAAATGGCGTTTAAAATCTGCGCCATGGCGGCCTTCCGCGAGGCGTATCCTCAGGGACGCCCGATCATTCTCGAGCCGATCATGAAGCTCGGTTGCGAAGCGCCGGTGGAGTTTCAAGGCGGCGTGATGGGGCTGATCAATCAACGAAGGGGAATCATTACCGGAACGCAGAGCAACGACAGCTTCGTTCAGATTGAAGCCGAAGTTCCCCTCTCCGCGATGTTCGGTTTTTCGACCGATCTGCGAAGCGGCACACAGGGCAAAGGGGAATTCACAATGGAATTCCTCAAATATGCTCAGGTGCCGAGGCAGATTTCCGAGGAGCTGATCAAAGCCTACCAAACCAAACGGGCCGAAGAGAGAAAATAAAAAAACCCGCCTGGGGGATGGTTTCTCCCCCAGGCGGGTCTCACTTCAGATCCATTCTGGCCAATCATCTGATCTTAAATGGCATCCTGCCGCTTACACACCCGCGAGAACGGCTTTCCGCTCTCGACTTCTCCCCTCCACGGGCATCCCAGGGACAAGATTCAATTCACTGCGGAAGGTTTCAAGAGATCCCCATAGCCGCCGAATTTTGAACGCCAAAGAACGGTTCACTTTAGACTGCTGCAATTCGGTGGTGGTTGGATGGTATCCCAACTTGCCGGCGAACGCCTGATATTGCTTCAGGCATCGGCGCTTCCAGCCTTCCATCCGAATTCCATTCAGGTCCGATTTTGTAATCTCATGCAACTCAATCAATTTGGAGAGGTAATTGGTCGAAATTCGGTTTGCCTTCGCCACTTCGCTTCGCTTAAGAAACCTTCCATAATCTTTCAGGATCTTCTCACGCGAGAGCAACGGCGCTTTGGCCGGCCGGTATTTAAACAGCCCGATCTCGGACCCTTTCTCTAAAAGCTGGCGAACCCGCTCCCGACTCAGACCGAGCTGCTCTCCAACCGTCCGGAGGCTCTTTTCCGCTTCGTAGAGGTCATAAACCTCCATCAACCTTTCAACGGAGGAATGATTCGAGGGGTAATCGACGCGCGTCTTGCCTCCCCCATCGAATCCCCTTCCCTCCTGGAGCGCCGCCTCGATTTTCTTGGTCACGCTCCGCGAAACCGGACTCCCCTCTATTATTTTTTGAATCGTAGAAGGATTCACATTCAATCGATCGGAGACCTTCCAGAGCTCGACCTTATTTGTGACCAGCTCTTTGAGCCCAAGGGCGTGGGAGGCTTCCTCCCGCTTGATCTGGGTTTGCCTTGCCAAATTGCTTCGTCTCGATTGCACAGTAAGCGCACCCGATTTTGATCGAATCACCGAAGTCGATGCTGTCAGCACCTTCCCTATCCTTTCATTAAAAGAGACCGAAACCGATTCACTCCCACATGGAGACCAGACCGAGGATCTCTCCTGGATCTGGCCCGTGAGAGAACATTAACTGACGTGGACCTTTTCAGCAGGGACTGGGGTGATGAGCGCCGCCCCTTCGGTTGCGATACCTCTCTCCAGCTCCTTCCAATTGCTCGTCTGAAGCGGCGGGGTATCCATGACCATCGTTATCCCCCAAATCACATTTACAAATCCAAAAGCAACCAGCGAAAACAGACCAATCTCAAAGAATCCATTCAACATCTTTACTCCTTCACAAAGGGTGGTGTTTCTTATGCCCCTTAATAAAGCAAAAGAGATGCCACATGGCTGAAATGAGAATTCAGCTGAATTTATAGATACTTATATATATAAGCCTTTTGGGAGGAAGTTTCAATAAGTGGCAAATTGAAACATATATGTTTCAGAATGAATTTACTGGGGAGGTTTGATACCAAATTGTTTGAGACGACGCCACAGGGTCGATCGGCTGATTCCAAGCTCTTCCGCCGCTTTGACCTGATTCCAATGGGTCTTTTCAAGGGTCTTGAGCATTAAGCTTCTCTCTTGATTGGCCAGCGTCTCCTTTTTAACCGCCGGCGGTGCCCCTTTGGAAAGAGGTGTGACCGGCTTCGGAAGATGCTCAATCGAGAGGGTCGGGCCGGGGGAGGTCACAAAAGCGTGCTCGATCATATTTTCCAATTCCCTCACATTGCCCGGATAATCATAGGAGAGGAGATAGTCGAGCGCCTCGGGGGAAATGTTGGTGATCTGCTTTCCGGTCTCCCGGCTGAATTTCGCCATAAAGTGCTTGATCAGCGGGAAGATATCATCCTTGCGCTCTCTGAGCGAGGGCACACGGATCGGGAAGACACGAATCCGATAATAGAGATCTTCCCGAAAACCGCCGGCGCCGACCGCTTCGGTCAGATCTTTGTTCGTCGCGGCGATGATCCGAACATCGACATGGATCATCTTGGTCCCGCCGACCCGCTCGAATTCCTGCTCCTGCAACACGCGGAGAACCTTTGCCTGCGCCGCCGGACTCATATCACCGATCTCATCGAGAAAAAGCGTCCCCTGATTTGCCAATTCAAATCGGCCGGGGCGGTCATAGATTGCTGTCGTAAAGGCCCCTTTCATATGGCCGAAAAGCTCGCTTTCCAAAAGCTCCTCGGGTAACGACGCACAGTTCACGGCGATAAAGGGCTTCTCGCGCCGCGGTCCCATCTGATGGATCGCCCGGGCGATCAGCTCCTTGCCGGTGCCGCTCTCTCCTTCCAACAAGACGGTGGCGGTCGATCCGGAGGCGGAGGCGACCAGATCGAGCACCTCGAGCAGTTTCTTGCTCTTCCCCACCAGTGAGCGGAGGCCCGACGGCCTGGACTGTTTCTCCCCTTGCTCCGGCGCGGCCGGCCCGAGGTTTTGGATCATCTCCACCGCGCCGATCACCTCCCCCTCGTCATTTAAGAGAAGATCGATGTGGATGTGGACCGGAATCGGCGTCCCGTTTACATCTCGGAGGACCGTTTCATAGTGGGAGACCCGCTCCTGCTTGAACATCAACCGGTCGAGCAGCGCCGCGTGTTTCGAGACAAGGATGCTCTCGCCAAGGATCTCCTGAACCGACTCCAGGTCTTCCGATACCGCATCGTTGTGGAACAACATCCGTCCCAGCGCCCGGTTGGCAAAGATGACTTTCTTATCGGTATTGACGGCAAAGACCCCTTCGCTCATTGCATTCAAAATCGTCGTCGCGTCGAGCTTCATCTTAGATCCTCAGACCTCATCATTATTCTCCCGATTCTCCCGGCGAAGACCCCTCTGAGACCGGCCATATTCATTTACTCCCCTTCTCAGGAAGAATCAAGTGAGAAAACAAATTCACTGACCCCTTCAAATTTGTCGCACAATAGACAATCCTGTCTTCTAAACCGCTTCATGCCGACGCCAGCCGTTCAGCGCGTCTCCCTTTCCATTGCCAAAACAAGCCGGTCTGTCAAATGACCTCCAGCGATAAGGGGGGTACGGTTTTTGCTTTTTTAAACAGCAAATACAGTGTTGTATTCTCGGACTGGCAAAGGCGTCCTCTCCCATAATGGCGTGGGTTTCGGAGAGGCGCCTTTTTATTTTTAGCAACGGAAAACAAAGGAGGATGCGATGACACCGGAGCGCCTTTCCCTTCCTCAGACGATGGGAGCCAAATTAACCGCAGCGATGACGAAGCAGACCGCGCTCCGTCGATCCGCCACCGACGAGATGTGCGACATCCGGGGCGCGGTTCGGGCCCACTATTCCTCTTTTCACCATTGGCTGCAGACGACGCCGGCTTCTCAGGCCAAGGAGAAACAGAAAGAGGCCGACCGGCTCTTTCGCCGACTCGGCATCACCTTCGCCGTTTATGGAGAGTCGGCCGGCACGGAGCGCTTGATCCCCTTTGACCTCATCCCCCGGATCATTCCGGCGAAAGAGTGGCAGATCCTGGCGGCCGGCCTGCGGCAGCGGGTCGTGGCGCTCAATGCCTTTCTTCATGATCTCTACCATGGTCAAGAGATCCTCAAAGCAGGCCGGATCCCGGCAGAAATGGTCTTCAGCAACCCCCAGTACCGGGTTGAAATGCAGGGGATCCATCCCGCCGGCGGGGTCTATGTTCATATCGCCGGGGTCGATGTGGTTCATACGGGAGAGGGGGAATTTCACATCCTGGAGGACAACCTCCGGACCCCCTCGGGGGTCTCCTACATGCTGGTGAATCGCCGGATGATGATGCGCCTTTTCCCGGAGCTCTTCGCCTCCCACTCGATCGCGCCGGTCGAACATTATCCCGAACTGCTCCTCGAGACCCTGCGCGCCGCCGCGCCCGAGGGGACCCGGGAGCCGACGGTGGTTCTCCTCACCCCCGGCCCCTACAACAGCGCCTACTTCGAGCATACCTTTCTGGCGCAACAGATGGGGATCGAAGTGGTCGAAGCGCAAGATCTATTCGTTCGAGACAACAAGGTTTTCATGCAGACGATGGAGGGACCGGCTCAGGTCGATGTCATTTATCGTCGGATCGATGAAGATTTTCTCGACCCCCTCGCATTCCGCTCCGATTCGGCGCTCGGCGTACCGGGGCTCCTCTCGGTCTACCGCTCCGGCGGGGTCACCCTTGCCAATGCGGTCGGGACCGGCGTGGCCGACGATAAAGCGATCTATGCTTTTGTCCCTGAGATGATCCGCTTTTATCTCGGCAAGGAGCCGATCCTCAAGAACGTCCCGACCTTCCTCCTGCGCAACCGCGAAGACCGCGCCTATGTGTTGGCCCATCTCCATGAGTTGGTCGTCAAAGAGGTTCATGGCTCCGGGGGCTACGGCATGCTGATCGGACCGACCAGCACGCCGAAGGAGCGAGCGCTCTTCCGTCAGCGGATTCTTCGGAATCCTGAGAATTACATTGCGCAGCCGACCTTGGCCCTCTCGACCTGCCCCACGTTCGTGGAACAAGGAATCGCCCCCCGCCACATCGATCTTCGCCCCTTTGTCTTAAGCGGGCGGACGATCCACCTCGTCCCCGGCGGTTTGACCCGGGTTGCGCTGCGCGACGGCTCCTTGGTCGTCAACTCTTCTCAAGGCGGGGGGACGAAAGACACCTGGGTCTTGGAGGAGTAACCGATGCTGCTGCGGATTGCCAGCCATCTTTACTGGATGGGCCGCTACATCGAACGGATGGAGAATACCGCACGGACGGTGGAGGCGCTTTATCTCACCTCCTCTATTGCGAAAGGGTCTTCTTCGTCCGACCTCGAATGGGAAAACCTCCTTGCAATGACCGGTCGACGGGATGACTTTCTGGCGAGACACGGTGCGATCTCTTCCACGAAGCTGCTCCGCTTCATTCTCCTCGATCTTGAGAACCCCTCGAGTCTCCTCACGTCGCTGCGGACCGCCCGGGAGAACGGCCGCGCCGTCTGCGGAACCCTCTCTCCCGAGATGTGGGAGATGTTAAACACCCTCTGGTTGGACCTGCGGGAGATCGACCCGGCGCATCTGATGATCGAAGGGGTCGGACCGCTTCTCGACCGGGTAAAAGAAGGGGCGCATCTGTTTCGCGGCACCCTCGAGAGAACCCTCCCTCAGGACGACACCGTTCGCTTGATCGGACTCGGCACCGTCATCGAGCGGGCCGATCACACCGCCCGCATTCTCATCGCCCGCTTTCCCTCCCTGCTCAAGGATACCGAGAGAGAAGCCCATTACGATGCATCGTTGAAAGTTCTCCGATCGGTCGGCGCCGCCGCCGCCTATCGGAAGCTTTATCGAGATGGGATCACCCCGGGACAGGTGGTGGAGCTTCTCGTCCTCCGCAATGAGATCCCCGCTTCTTTGCATGCCTGCCTTGATCGTGTGAATGACCTGTTGAAACCGCTGTCGCGCGGGATCGGGCCGGAAGCGGTCCGCCTCGCCGCCGATCTCCATCTTCTCCTTCACGACGATCAGATCGGCGTCATCCTAAGGCATACACTGCATGAATATTTGATCGACTTCACCCAGGGACTCCAAGCCCTCAGCACCGAAATAGACAGAGCGCTTCGGACCCCGATATGCGCCTGAAAATCGAGCATAAGACCGTCTATCGCTACAGCGCCCCGGTCACACGCTGCGTTCAGCCTCTTCGGCTCACCCCGCGATCGGATCGGCGACAAAAGGTTCTGGAGTGGCAGCTCCACCTCCCCGGCACCGTAACGGAGTTCACCGATGCCTTCGGCAACACCACCCAGCTATTGACGATGGAAGACCCTCACGAAGAGATTCGGATCGGGGTTCAAGGACAGGTCGAGATGTCCGAGGAGCAATCTCCCGAATTAAATCAGGATCTCTCCCCGCTCATTTATTTGAGGGAGACCCGGCTGACGGCGACCCACCCGCTGCTCGAAGCCTTCTCCCAAGAAGATCGAGCGCAATACGCGTCATCCCCGGCCCTCCTCCAAGCGCTGATGGATCGGATTCGGAGCGCCGTCCGCTATGTAAAGGGAACGACGACCGTTCAAACGACGGCAATGGAGGTCTTATCTCAGGGAAGCGGCGTCTGCCAAGACCATAGCCATCTTTTTATCGCCTGCTGTCGCAGCCTTGGAATTCCGGCACGCTATGTCAGCGGCTATCTTTATTCCGGCACCGAGACCGATCCGGAGATCGCCATGCACGCCTGGGCGGAAGCGTGACTATTTGGACGCTTGCCCGGTACGCGGGGTCCGATTCGGCGGCGGGGCCGAGAGGATGGAGGTCCGGGTCCAGGTCATGAACGCACAACAATAAGCGCTTTACACATCCCAGAGAGGCCATTATACTGTCCCTATTCTTTTAAATCCAAGCAATCGAATTGTTGAGACGCATAATAGGTTGAACCGCTCCTTTAATATCCCCGATATTGGAGTAAACGGGAATACAGGGAGACAAGGATAAACAAAGGCGCGCAGCCGGCTTTGCCGGTGCAAGCCGCGGGGCGTGGGGGCAGTGGAGGACCTTTCTCCTTCAGTTGCCGCACAGGCCCCCACATAGGATAGGAGACCGGATGACATATTGTGTGGGGATGCTGCTCGACAGCGGACTGGTATTCGCGTCCGACTCAAGGACCAATGCCGGTGTCGATCATATTGCAACTTTTCGGAAGATGACCGTGTATGAAAACCCGGGAGATCGGGTCCTGGTGATGTTGGTCTCCGGGAACCTGTCGATTACACAAGGGGTGGCCAATTTATTGGGCGAAGATCGCTCCATTGAAAACGGCCGTGAGACGATCTGGAACGTGTCGTCCCTTTTTTCCGCGGCTCGGCTCGTTGGAGGGGCGCTGCGGAAGATTCATGAAATCGATGGCGGTTATCTGAAACAGCATGGGGAAGATTTTAACGCGTCGATTATCCTGGGGGGGCAGATCCGCGGCGAGCAGCCTCGCCTCTTTAATATTTATGCCGCCGGCAACTTTATCGAGGCAACCGCTGAGACATCCTACTTTCAGATCGGCGAGATCAAATATGGAAAACCGATCCTCGACCGCCTGATCGCCCGAAACATCACCCTGGAGGAAGGGGCCAAGTGCACCCTCCTCTCCTTTGACTCTACGATTCGGAGCAACATCTCCGTCGGGCTTCCGATCGATCTGCTCTGCTACGAGCGCGACCGGTTGCGTGTCGGCCTCCGCCGAACGATTGATCAGCGCGATCCCTACTTTAACGAGATCAAGCGGCAGTGGGCAGAAGGGCTCCGAGAGACCTTCTCCCGTCTTCCCGATCCCTGCTGGGAAGAAAAGCTCGGTCCCATCTAATCCAAGTCGGCGGTTCGGAGCCCTTATTTTTTAGGTAAGAGTTTCCTGCCGGCCACCGGCGCCTCCGCCCCTGTAATGCTCCGTAGCTTGAGATCGACCCGATCCTCCGAGAAGCTCAACAAAATCTGCCCATGATTATCAGATCCTTGGAATCGATCGAGTACGGTCGTTTGGTGAAGGCGGAGCGCCTCCGCCTCCCGCTCGGCCGAGGGGGTTTTCTGGCCGGCTTCAAAGCGGAGGGAATTGTCCAGGCGCCGGCCGCCTCGATCGTCCATTCCCATCACCCCGTTTGAGGAATCGATCGCCGGATCCTTTTCGGTTTGAGCCGGCTGTGTGGCGTCGGTCGATACCCCTTTCTCTTCAGCGGTGGCCGGAAGGGTAGAGTAAAACATCCCCGTTACAAAAATCCCAATGAGAACTGCCATGATTCGCCGTTTCATTTCTCTCCTCCATAGAGCGCTTATCTAGTTTAAGCATACTCCTCGGCCGACAAAGAGGGCAAGCGGATAGTCAACCGGCCCGTGTGCGGATCGGCTAAAGGAAGGAACTCCTTTTTCGGGCCTTCTAATAAGGTTTTTCGTATCGCCAACATGGATGATCTAGTGTTGCGGGGAATGACAGTGAAGATGTGGAAACAGCCGAACCTGAGATCTATCGCAAGCAAGCGTGTCCTACTACCCAAACGGGTTACTCTATAAAGATGAATTGTAGGGAGCGCGAAGGACATACTACAATATAAATGGATTCTCTGGCTCAAGGATGAGCTCTTAATCAAAAAAGGAGTGAGACAATGAAAAAATGGATTGTACCGATCGTCGCCCTCGCGCTGGGGTTCAGCACGGTAACGGCCTTCGCAAAGGCGCCCGTGGAGCCGATGGAGGCAAGGCAGATTAAGAATAAAGATGCTAAAAAGGAATTTAAAGCCGGTGTGAAAGCGTTCAATAAAGAGAGATACAGCGAAGCCGCGACCCACTTCACAGCGGCGGAGCAGGCGGAGCCGAATGCGCCGGAGATCCACATCAACCTCGCATTGGCCTTGGCGAAAGAGGGAAAAGCCGATGAGGCGAAGAAACATTTCGATCAAGCGGCCAGTCTCCTCGCCGGAGGAGGCGCTTCGACGGGACAGGGGGGCGCACCCGCTCAAAGAAATCAGCCGAGCAATAATACAACCACTCCGGCACCGATGAGCTGATCTTCCTGACCTATTTTGTAAGCACTCCATGCGAGGGGACCGTTGGTCCCCTCGTTTTTGGATCCCGATCGTTGAATAATCCCGCGCAATGGCAGGCAATAGCACAGCCTGCCTAGAACCCATCTAAACTAGACAACAAGCCAATCAGTCGCGCTCAGAAGATTGACCTAACCTAATTAGAGTACTACCCATTCGGTTAATACAATTCTCTTCCTTTTTTGATAACAAAAGAAGATAGGATATCCCCGCGCCAAGGCTACCACTCGGATCCTTAGATTCTGGCCTTCTCTTTCAGGCCCGGAAATAAGTGTATGCGCGGTCAGTCCTTCCTTAAACTTCTAAATAAATAAAGGAGGTGCTTCATGAGACAGATGCGCTCGCTCTTCACGGCTCTTTTAGGTATCTGGTTCCTCGTGGGCGGATCACCGGTCTGGGCTGCCTCAAACACAACCGAGGCTCAACAACCCCCATCAGATTTAAAGATCAATACCGAGATTAAAGCAGCCTTTGATCGAGACAACCACATCGACCTGAGCAAGGTCGATGTCCAGACTAAGAATGGGATCGTAACCCTTAGCGGAACGGTCCTCACCGACTATGAAAAAGCTTATGCCACCCAGCTCGCCAGCGATGTTCGAGATCACCTGAAAAAGGGCAAGGAGATCGTCAACAATATCACGGTCATTTTTCCCGCGGATCAAGATCTGGTCCTTGCCAAAGAAATCCGCTCGGACCTCCTTCAAAATCCGGCAGTGCACGTTTCCAAGCTAAAGGTTGCGGTAAAGGGGGGATCGGTGCAGCTGCAGGGATTTGTATCGTCCGACGAACAAAAAAAACGGGTCGACAAGATCGTCCAGGACAGAAAACAGGTCGCATCACTGAAGGACGACCTGGTCATCCTTCCCAAATAATCTTTTCCAACGGGGCCGATCTTCACAGCGAGGACCGGCCCCTTTTCATTTCTGCCGACAAAAGTCTTAAAGGTTTACGGCCCGCATCGACTGCTCGGGATATCGCGGCCCGGCGGCGGCACCGTGAGGGGCGACCTCATTAATGGCGAGAAAATCCTCCAGCGTCAGCTTGACATTTAATGCGCCCAAGTTCTCCTCAAGATGCGCGCGGCTCCGGCTTCCCGGGATCGGGACGATCTCCTCCCACTGGGCGAGCAGCCAAGCCAATGCCAGCTGGGAGGGGGCACAACCCTTCTGGGCCGCAAGCGCTTCGATCCGTTGAACCAGATCGAGATTGCGCTGGAAGTTCTCCCCTTGAAAGCGCGGCGACATCCGTCTGAAATCTCCCTCTTCCAAATCTTCAATCCGCCGGATTTTTCCGCTCAGGAAGCCCCGCCCCAACGGGCTATATGCGACAAACCCGATTCCCAACTCCCGGCAGGTCGGCAGAATCTCATCCTCCGGGTCGCGGCTCCAGAGTGAATACTCCGTCTGCAACGCCGTGATTGGATGAACGGCCTGGGCGCGGCGCAGCGTGGCGGGGGCCGCCTCGGACAGTCCGAGATGCCGCACCTTCCCCTCCCGCACCAATTCGGCCATGGCGCCGACGGTCTCCTCGATCGGCGTCTCCGGATCGACCCGATGCTGATAGTAAAGATCGATCACTTCTATATTTAAACGCCGAAGGCTCGCCTCGCAGGCGGTCCGAATATAATCGGGCCGGCCGTTGACCCCGAGGAAACTGCCGTCCGAACCCCTGACGTTCCCGAATTTGGTGGCGACCACCACCCCCTCGCGACGGCCCTCAATCGCCTTGCCGACGAGGATCTCGTTATGCCCCATTCCATAGACATCGGCGGTGTCGAGGAAGTTGACCCCAAGATCGAGTGCCTGCCGGATCGTCTGAATCGATTCTTCCTCCCGGCTCTGTCCATAAAATTCGGACATCCCCATGCAGCCGAGACCGATGGCCGACACGGTGAGCCCTTCTCTTCCGAGCTGTCTGGTTTGCATCGAAGAACTCCTTCTCATCAGAAAAATCATTTTTTCGACTCGGGTCGATTCGTTTAGGAGTAGATCCTTACAAAACGATTGTACGCAGTTGAGGGTTCAAGGATCAAGAGGAGATGGAGGGAGGGAATGGCCTAACGGTTCCGATTCAGAAGCCGCGCAGCTCTTCGACCGTCTGCCTCAGCCGCCGACAGATCGTCTTGAGAAGATCGATCATCACCTCGGGATGCAATGCCATTTTTTCAAGGAAAATCCGGGCGTCGAGATAAAGGCAGTCGGTTGCTTCAGCGGCGATGACATTGCTGCTCCTGGGGCGCTCCTCAATCAACGACATCTCGCCGAAGAGCTCTCCCGGGTGAAGCACTCCGACATTCTTCTCCTCCCCGCCCGCCTTGACGGAAACATCGGCACGGCCGGCGATCAGAAGATAAAGTCCCTTGCCCGGCGCCCCCGCGCGGACGATGATCTCTCCCTTTTTGTATGAATTGCGGCTCGACCAAACGGCAATCTCGGAGAGCTCCTTCTCGGGGAGGGCGGCAAAGAAGGAAACGGAGCGAAGCAGCTGGATACGCTCTTGCAATTCGGGTTTCATCGGTCATCCTCCAGAAAAGGGAGAACACGCAGAGCGGGCAAAATGGGCAAAGTAGGCAAACGAGGATAGATGCCAGGGACAAGACGCATTCGGGAAGTATACCATAGCGGGTCGGAGGAAGCGCAGAGGCGAAGCGCCCCGAGAGAATCGGATGTTATTTTCCCCGGGCCATCGAGAGGACCTCCCGAACCGCTTCGATCACCAGCTCGGGCTGTTGTGCGATGATCCGATGGCCGCTCTTCTCTGCGAAGATCTGCCGTCCACGGGAGGTGCGGCGGGCGAGGGCGGCCTGTTGTTCCTGCCAGATCGTTTCGATCACCCGAAGCAATTTTGGGTCGGCATGCGGACCGAGCAGATCGCCGACCACCCCGTGCGTGAGAACGATCAGGGGAAGGTCTTCTCTCAGCGGCGGGGCGGCATGGAGCTGTGCGGCGCTGGTCTTGAGCGATTGTAAAAAGGAACGGGCCGCGGCCCAGGGGGCGGGGCGATACGTGAGTGCCGATCGGATGTTCCCCGCGATACCGGGAAACTTCCTCAATCCGAAGGGATCGAGATAGCGAAGCAACCCCAATCGCGCGCCGATCCCGGCGATCGAGATCCGCCTCATCAGGTAAGCACCCGCGTGCGGCAACCGATCGAGCACCGCTTCGTCCAGGGCGTCAATCATCACCAGCCCGGCCACCTCGTCCGGATGGCGGCGCGCGAAGAGCTCGATGATCAACCCCCCGGCCGAGCCGCCGACCAGAATATACGGCGGCCCGATCCTCTCTTGATGAAGCAACGCCCGAAGGTCCTCCATGAGCGCCTCGACGCTGAGGCGGCCGGCATACGGATCGCTCCAACCCATCCCGGCTCGGTCATAAGCGCAAACCCGGGTCTCTTTCGCGAGCGCCTGCTGGATCACCTCGTAATCAAGCGCGCAGCCGAGGCCGGCCGCCTCCAATACAACGGTAGGACCTCCTTCGCCGAGCGGGTAGGAATGAAGCCGACGCCCGCCGATATCGACCAGCCGGCCGGGCGCCGGGAAGTTTCTTATCTCATTCGCCGTCGCCGCCGCTTGATAAAGCAGCCCTGCGACGATCGGCAGCAGGCCGGCGACTGAGAGTCCCCGCCAGCCGGTCAAAAACCACCTTGACCGGGCACGGTTCAGACGCTGCCAAACCTGGCTCCACGTTCCTTCTCTCTTTGAATCACCGAGGAATCGATCGACAAAATGGGCCTTCGTATTCATGGGGTCTCCTCACGTCAAAAACCGGGAACCTCCTTCGATTATAGGCGGTGGAAAGAAAGTAGATCAATAGAGAGGACCGGCTCCGGGGAGATCCAAAGCTGATGTTGACCTCTTCTTACATCCTTTCTTGATTCTCTTTTTTCTCCCGCTTATACTCAGGCGATCGAACTTTTTTTGCTTCGCATGCATCTTCTATTCATATCGCGTATTCATATCGCGCCGTATCGCGTTTTCTAAGAGTAAGGAGGCCAACATGTCGATCCTTGTACCGACCGATGCGGAACTACTGACTGCCGCCCAGCAAGGGGACAGCAGCAGTTTGGGAATGCTGCTGGAGCGCTATCGCACCCGGCTTCACGCCGTCGCGCTTGGAATGCTCGGATATGGTCCCCAAGCGGAGGATGCGGTTCACGAAACCTTTTTGATCGCGCTGAACAAACTGCATCAACTGCGGGAGCCGGGCGCGGTCGGCGGCTGGCTGCATGCCGTCTTACGGAATGTTTGCCTCATGAGCCTGCGGGGCCGGCGGGAAGAGGTTCCGATCGAAGAACTCCCCCCCGACGCTGAGCCGACCACCGACCTCTCGGCGTTGGAAGAAAAGCTCGACCAGCTGGCGTTGCGCGATTGGATCTGGGCGGCGATCTCTTCCCTCCCTGAAACGTTGAGGGTGACGGCGATCCTCCGTTATTTCGGCAGCCATACGACCTATGACGAGATCGCCACCCTTCTCGGCATTCCGGTCGGAACAGTCCGAAGCCGCCTCTCGCAGGTGAAGCTCAAACTGGCAGACGCCCTGCTTCAGGCCGCCGGGTTGGATCACAGCCGGGAGCGCGCGGAGCGCGAGTCCCTGCTGCGATATCACCGGGATGTCTGGAATGAGTACACTCGAAAAGACCGGGACGCCTTTCTCTCCCATTACACGGATGACCTCCGGGTGACCTTTCCCGACGGCGAGACCTTACAGGGACGGGTCCACTTGGACAAAGAGGTCGACAGCGATCTCGAAGCAGGAACCGACGTTCTCGTCCAGCGGATTTTGCCGAGCCGCGATCTCACCATTATTGAAGCCGCCTTTATCAACCCGCGTGACAATCCGTATCGCTGTCCGCCGGGGATGACCCTGGTCCTCTCTCACCGCGGCAGGCGGACCGATCGGCTGAAGTTCTACTTCGCCCCGCGCCCGCCGGTCCCGGAGGAGTAGCGGTTCGAATCGAACTATTTAATTCCCTCCCGCATCTTTCTATCGTGACAGATTAAACTCGATCAGGAGGAACCGACCATGCGTTATAAAATTCCATTTTTGTTGCTCTCCCTGCTCTGGACTGCTCCCGCCTTTGCGGAGAAGAGCCCCCCGGCCCAGGTGCCGCTCTATAATAACCTCGGCAAACACCATCATCAGATTACGACCCAATCCCCCCTGACCCAGCGCTACTTCGATCAGGGACTGCGGCTCACCTATGGCTTCAATCATGATGAAGCGATCGCCGCCTTTAAAGAGGGGGCTCGGCTCGATCCCGACTGCGCGATGTGCTACTGGGGGGCGGCGCTCGCGATGGGGCCGAACATTAATCTTCCGATGGATCTCAAAACGGAGCCGGCCGCTCATGAGCTGGCGCAAAAGGCGCTTGCCCTCGCCTCGAAGGTCTCGAAGGCCGAGCGGGCCTACATTGAGGCGCTGTCAAAACGCTACGCCGCGGAGCCGGGCGAGAGCCGGACGGCGCGCGACCAAACCTATGCCGATGCCATGCAGGAGGTTGCCAAACGCAACCCGAACGACGCCGATGCGGCGACCCTCTTCGCCGAGGCGATGATGGACCTGCAGCCATGGGACTACTGGATGCATGACGGAGAACCGAAAGGAAACACGAAAGAGATCGTCGCCACGCTCGAATCGGTCTTGAAAAAAAATCCGGACCATCCGGGCGCCTGCCACTACTACATCCATGCGGTGGAGGCTTCGTTCGAGCCGCAGCGGGCGCTGCCGTGCGCCAAGCGGCTGCCGAGTCTCATGCCGGGCGCAGGCCATATCGTCCATATGCCGGCCCACACCTACATCCGTGTCGGTATGTATAAAGAGGCCGAGGAGGCGAACGTTCATGCGGTCCATACCGACGAGCGCTACATCGAGGACCGGAAGCCGCAAGGGATCTACCCCCTCGCCTACTATTCGCACAATCTTCATTTCCTCTATGCGGCCGCCGCGATGGCGGGACGAAGCGAGGTGGCGATTCGGACGGCGCGAGACCTCGTCGGAAAAGTTCCTTTTGAAATGGTCAAGGAGATTCCGCCCCTGGAAATGTTCACCCCGACCGCCTATTTCGCCCTGGCCCGGTTCGGAAAATGGGAGGAGATTTTAAAAGAGCCGGCGCCCCCCGCCGAATTGAAATATATGACGGGTATCTGGCGCTATGCCCGCGGGCGGGCCTTCGCCGCGACCGGCAAGCTGGACGACGCCAAAGCTGAGCGTGATGCCGTCGCAAGGCTCGCCGAAGAGACTCCGGCCGACGTGATGATCAACCTCAACCCCGCCAAATCGCTCCTTCAGCTGGCGTCGAACGTTCTCTCCGGCGAGATCGCCGCGCGGGAAGGAAAAACCGATGATGCGGTGCAAGCGTTGAATCAGGCGATCGAGATGGAGGATCAGCTGGTCTATGACGAGCCGCCCGCCTGGTATCAGCCGGTCCGCCAGAACCTCGGGGCGGTGCTGCTCGCGGCAGGCCGTCCCGCCGACGCTGAGAAAGTTTATCGGGAAGATTTAAAACGGAATCCCGAAAATGGATGGTCGCTTCACGGTCTCGCAGAAAGTCTGAAGGAGCAGGGAAATACGAAACAGGCGGCCGCGGAGGAGAAGCGTTTCCAAAAGGCATGGACGCGCGCTGATGTGAAGCTCACCGCCTCCCGCTTCTGAATCGCTCCAGGGTCTTAACATTAATAGACTGAGGCGAAGATAAAACCGCCTCAGTCTATTTTATTTATCGCCTTTCTTTATTTTTAGCGTAGATTTAGAACATTGGATTGCGTTCCGCGAAGCGATCCACGACGCTTTCCGCATGATTACCCAATTCAGAACGGCAGGGCAGGCTGGATCCACCCACTCATGAGTCTCCTGCCAAATCAAGCGATTTACGGCCTAAATTATATTCGTTCTCTAAATAGAAATTCCCTTCCCTTTAGAATTGCTCATAAAGTATTTCAATTTAATCAACCAATTATGTATTTACTGGAGCACTAAAAATAGTTATTGACATCATTTGACTATTAAACTATAAGCTAGATAGAGTAAGTAGTTAACGTATGGGGAGGTCAGGGGCTGGAAGCGGTTTAGCCAGGGAGGTCAAAATGACGTGCGATGCTTTTTTTGAAAGATCTATTCTGAATCGGATTAATTAAACTTCCCGATCAACACGGTCTCTAACACTGTGCTGAGTCAGCTGCATCAATTGGTCGGCACGGAAATCTGGTTACGGGATCAACGAGACGAAGAGAAAATTCTGGCCGAAGGGGTGACGAAGATTGAATTCCGAGAAGGAGAAATTATTTTCCAGACGGTCCTGGGAGAAGAAATCCGGGTAAAGGCCGACATCCAACGAAGCCTTCTGACGGAGCAAGGATTTATCTTTGAGGTGGCATGCCTCGATCCCTCGGCACTTCCTCAAAGAATCGTTCCCGTACAACCCGAGGCGACCGAAGTCAGTCGGTGAGTTGACCGGATAGCGGAGCCGGTCAGAATATTTTAACCTCAAGGAGGAGTTCATATGTCGGCCCTCATTGTCGGCTGCTATGATGTGGCCCGATTAAAGAAATCTTCAGAGACAGAGGAATTGATTCGGTAGAACATTGGGTCGGCGACAAAACGAACGAGCTCCGAAGAGCAATCCCGCAAAGGGTGTGCCTCATTTTAATCCTCTGCTATTTCGTAAATCATTCGCCGAAGGGTGAAGGCGGAGGCGGGCCGGCTGGGACTGCCGGTCATTTTCTGCCGCCGCTCGCTGGAAGAAGTTCGACGGAAGCTGGAAGATTTGGACGGAATCGGCTGATCAATCATAACGCATAAAGCATAAAACCCGCCATCGAGAGAAGGAGGAACAGTGATGACGCAGCATATCGGCATCGTCGGTTGCACCGCAGAAGGGACCGCCCTTTGCTATCGGACGATTTGCAATGAGGGAGAGGCGTTCCTCGGACCCTACGGACATCCCGAAATCACCCTGCACACCTATCCCCTCAATGAATATATCCGCCTCATCGAGAAAGACCACTGGGAAGGGGTGGCGAATTTAATGGCCGCCTCCGCCGAAAAAGCGGCCCGGGCCGGGGCCGATTTCATCATCTGTCCCGACAATACGATCCATCAGGCTTTCTACAGAGCCACGCGGGCGTCCTCTCTTCCCTGGCTTCACATCGCCGAAGAGGTGGCGGCGGAAGCGGTCCAACGGGAGTATCGACGCGTCGGCCTGTTGGGAACGCGTTATTTAATGGAAGGGCCGGTTTACCCCGCCAAACTGAAGGAGAGGAAAATCGAAGTTCAAATCCCGCAGCAGCCGGAGCGGGATCGGATTCATCAAATTATCTTCGGAGATCTCATCCATGGACGCTTCCCTTCTGAAGCGCGATGCGATGTGATGGACGTCATCGGACGATTAAAAGAGCAAGGATGCGACGCCGTGATTTTAGGCTGCACCGAATTGCCCCTTCTGATCTCTCAAAAATATGCGCCGCTTCCTCTTCTGGACTCGACCCGGATTCTGGCCAGAGCGGCGCTTCGGAAAGCGGTGGATTCGGGAATTACATTCAGCAAAGAAACCGTTCAGACGCAGCCCTAGCCCTCCCGAGGTACGACCAGTATCGCTCAGCCGAGGCGAGAACCGATTCGCGCCGACCTTTTAACCGCAAGGACTGCCCAACCGCCGCTCGCGCGCTCTTAAAACAGATCAATTCTCGTCGGGGCGAAGAGTCGCCCCGACGTCTCCGTCACAATCGCAGCCCATCCGATGTTTCCACCATAGTCAAAAGACCCTCATTCGATTGTTAGGCAAGATCGTAATCGCCTCCTCGGCGAATACCTTCTCTCTCAACGTCCGCCCATCGCCTGAGCGAGCGTATCGAACTTTTGGGCGGACTCCCGCATCTTCTCGCTGAAGATGAAACGGGGCGCCTCTCGTTATAGATAGAAAAAATCTGAATTAAGAAAAGGAGAACAAATGACCCTCTGCGATTCGCTTGAGACCAATATGATCCGGTTCTGGACGACCTATGGAGAAGCCCCCGGCTGTAAGCGCCCCCAAGGGAGCGGCTGGGTCGGATGGATCACCGGCGTTCCTCATCCCTTGTTCAACGGCGCCGTATCGACCGAGCCGCCGAAGGAGGTCGACCGGGCCGCCTCGGAAATCGCGCAGGCGTTGGGATCGCGCCAAATTCCCTTCTTATGGTGGATCGGCTCCCGCGGACGCCGGACCGATTTGAATGACATTTTAGAGCGCCATGGTTTCGTTTATGCCGAAGCGATTCCGGGGATGGCGATCGATCTGGACTCCCTGTCACAGGGGCCGATCCGGCTGGAGGGATTGACGATCCGGCCGGTGAACCATCCTGCAATGTTGAAGATCTGGGCGGAGACCGCCGGCATCGGTACCGGTTTTCCGGAACCGGCGCTAGAACCGCTCGCCGCATTGGAAACCCGGGTCGGACTCGGAGAAAAGGTCCCGACGCGGCGCTATCTCGGTCTCTTCGACGGCGCCCCGGTGGCGACCGCCGCGTTGGTGTTGGAAGCGGGGGTGGCCGGTCTCTTCGCGGTTGCGACGCGGCCGGAATTCCGCCGGCGCGGAATCGGCACGGCGATGACCCTCCACCCTTTATTGAACGCAAGAGTGTCGGGGTACCGGACTGGGACGCTACAGAGCTCGGAGAGCGGCTTCCCGGTCTATTCTCGGCTCGGCTTTCGAGAGATCTGCAAGTTCGATCTTTATTTCCGGCCTGGAGGAAACGGGTAGGACGCTTCTAACCGAAGCGGAATGCCGGCCTCATTTCCTATCGTGCAATTCAAGGGCGTTGGAACGGGACGTTGCCCCAAATCTCCTTGCCTTAGAGTCGTGGGGTGAAACCCCATGACTCTAGGAAGTTAATCCCTCCATTATGAGCAGACGATCTCCGCGCAGGCGAGTATGACGAATTTTAACAGACCCATTGCCCCACGCCTAGATCACTTGATCTTTATTCGGATTAAAGCTAAGATAGAGCGGTGTTCCGGAGATGGATTGAATGCAAATGGCTGATCCCTATCTGACATTCCGATGGGTCTTGGCGATTCTCTTGGCTGGGACCCTTTTCTATGACCTGATCGAGCTGGGGGTCTGGTATTGCCAGCTCCCGCGATGGGTTCGACGGATCATCCTTTTAAAATTTCTTCAACTCCGCTCCCGCGCACTGAAGGTGGAATTGTCATTGATCGTGATCCTTTTTACAATTCAGGGATGGCTCACGATCCTTTTGTTGAAAGGGTAATCGTGAATGGCATGGCAAGTCTGGATTAATCTCGGGAAGGTACTCAGTCCGTTGGTCTCCGCCGGCGTTGTGGAACGGGTTCGAGAGAAGACCGATCTTTATCTCGATCGGAAACGAAACGAATTCGTCTCGCACGCCCGAACCGAGGCGGAGCAGTTTGTGGCGGAGCAGATGCTCTTGGTTGAAGCCAGGGTGGACGCCAAGATTGAAGAGATCGAGCAGCGCTTCGACGCGCTGATCGAAAAAGAGATCCGGACCAAGCTCCGCATCCTGATCTTCACCCTCTCGGCCGTCATCGTGATGAGCCTCGTCTCGCTCGGCTATCTCTATTTGAAACGACGGATGGGGCTATAAAAGGGAGCGTGCGATGTAACAACGAAGATCATTCGATCTCTTTCGCGGAACAGGAACATCACCTCACCACTTCAAACCAAGGGGAAAATGATCCGAACTTACGACGATCTCCTCCAGACCGCCGATGCTTTCACCGACTCCCGCACGCTGATCACCGGCGTTGAACTCGACATCTTCACCCATCTTGGTAAAAAAGCCCAAACGGCAAAAGAGATCGCCCGCAAGGCGGCCGCCTCTCCCGAAGGAACCGAATTTCTCCTCAACGCCCTCGCCGGGATGGGGCTTCTCACCAAATCGGGCGAACGTTTTCGCAACAGCCCGCTCAGCCGTCTCTACCTCGACACCGCAAGTACCCAATCGATCACCAACTTCGTCTGGCTGGCGGGACAACATTGGGACGACTGGCTCGGTCTCACCGACACCATCCGGAAAGGCCGCCGGCCGCGGAAGCGACCCTCGCCCGACGACCCAGGGTTCCGCAAGCGCTTCTCGAAAGCGCTCCATGAGCGGAGCTTCTATCTTGCCCCCAAGATCCTCCGGCCGATCGATTTACGCGGCGCGCGAACCCTGCTCGATCTCGGCGGCGGCGCCGGCTCCTATGCCTTTGCGCTGCTGGTGAAATATCCCGAGCTCCACGCGACGATCTTCGATCGACCGGCCGCCGTGAAGGTGGCCCGCGCCGAAGCGAAGCGGGCCGACCTGTCGGAGCAGGTCGATGTGATCGGCGGCGACCTCTTCACCGATGATTATGGCGGGCCCTATGATGTCATCTTCTACTCGAATGTCGTTCATATCTACTCCCCTCAAGAAAACCGCCGCATTCTAAAAAAGATCAAAGCGGCCCTGAAACCGGGCGGCAAGTTAATCATCGTCGAATATTTCCTCGACAAAAACCACGCCCACCCGCCCGACGTCTCCTCATTTAATCTGATGATGCTCCTCTTCACCGACCGGGGACGCTGCTACACCTGGGAAGAGGTTACCGCCTGGCTGAAAGAGACCGGATTCTCCCGCTTTCACCGGACACAGGTCGACGGGAAAATCGGAATCCTGGAAGCGACGCTCGGAGCAGCGCGAAAACGAGAATCCTCCTCCCGCTGATTGCGACCGTCCATCCGCTTGCCTCATCAGACAAGCGCGCCGGTACTGCAGAGGAACCGATCCAACCGTCGCCTGAACGAATGGACGCCGATCTAAACACCATTTTAACCGGCGGCATGGCCTTCCCTCGGGAGAAGGCCATGCCGTTCGATCTCATTATTTATAGGCTGCGACCAGATTAGCCGAGTCGCTGTATTCGCGGAACCGGGCCACCTTGCCGTTTCGAACGGTGAAGACCATCGCCCATTCGGTCTCATACATCTTCCCTGTCGCCTTCGCCTTCCCCTTGTAATAACCGAGTGCGACGACCTTGTCTCCTTGCGCCACATACTCCCTCGGCTCAAATTGTTGAATGTCCGATCCGGTCGCCACCTTCTCAAAAAAGGCAGCCACCTGATCACGGCCCCGGTGCGGCCCGGCATGGGGAATCTCTTTCGGCCCAATCATCTGCCAATCGACCTCTTCGGTGAGAGAATTGATAATCGTCGGAATGTCTCCTTTTCCAAATGCGGCATACATCTTCTGAACCACCTCTATATTCTCTTTCTCGCTCATCGTCTCCTCCTTATGAAGGCCCTCCTTTCGAAAGGCCGGATGAATGATCATTTTGGATAACGGCTTCACCTGCGGATTACAAAGTCGAATCTATAACAGAGCGGCACCGGGAACAATCCCCCTACATGGGGGGAGCCCGGTTGATCGTCCCGAGGTCGAAAGGATAGAATACAGAGGGTCTTCCGATAGTAACTCCCTTCATCCTTGCCTGATAAGGAGGTTCCGATGAGCGTGCATGTTTATGGCTGTGGTCACCTTGCGATTGAAGTCGACGATCTACAGAAGGGAATTGCCTTTTACCAAGATGTCTTCAATCTCGAGAAGCTCGACGATGGGGAGGGGGACGCCTTCTTCAAGCTCGGCGCCCATCAATTTCTGGCGATGTTTGAGGTCGACGAGGTCACCCCCGATCGAACGCGCCACTTCGCCCTCATCGTCCGTGACGACAAGCAGGTCGCCGAAGTTCGTGAAAAGGTCTCCAAGAAATATGGATTGAAATTGGAGCCGAGGTTCCGGTGCGACTTCCGCGATCCGTTCGGCAATCGGATACAGGTGATCGATTTACATGACGAGTCGATGGTCTGGCTGCTCCCCTACCAGGAGGTACAGAAAGCGGGGATTACCTTTTCGGATTAACGCCTTCTGTGGGAGGGTGGTCTGGAAGGGTCCCTTAAAATACATTATTAACGATACTTCTCCGGATACTCGTGATACGATGTCTCTGTCCCGATCGCGAGCGGAACGGAAAGGCTTGCCGTCGGAGACAAAAAAATGAACCGAAAGGACCCCCATGACGGCCGACGAAAAGATAGCAATGATGACAAAGGCGATTAATCAGGCGATCCACGTGATGGAACATGATTTTGAGTCGAGCAAAGGAGATGTCGCAAGGGCGCTGTTGGGATTGAAGAACAGCGTCGCCAAAGAACCGGCAACGTCGACCTCCGCTTCCGACGCCAAAACGCGCTAAGGCAATCGATCCACGCGGTCGCTTTCTCGCTTTATCCGATGGCCAAAAAATGGGGTTGGAGTCTCTTAAAAGAATCTCCGATGAGGGCACTCTGACCCCCGTTTACTAAGTATAAATGAGACCGCGCCGGACGAAGCCCCTCCGGCTCCTTTAAATTCCGGCCCCTTCCAATACTGTAAACCGGTACTCCAACCGATTGCTCTTCCGTCCCGTCTGATTGCGCACATAAACCTCAAAGCGATGCGTCTGCCGGGCCGCGGTCGGAGGAACCTCGCCTCGCCCGGTATAGATTCCATCCCCCTTTACGAGATCCCCCGCCAACCCATCATCCCGAAGCGGCACCGCGATTGTCTCCCTTCCTTCCCTAATCTGATGGAGCAGGGGAATTGCTCCTTTCTGGCTTGCGATCCGAACCGACAGCGTATAGACAGACCCGGCCGGGCCCGACGTCGGCGAGACCGTCAGATCGGAGATCATCGGGTCGGAAGGCTCCACCAAGGAAAGAGGAAGGGGAAAGATCAGTGCGATCGCAATGAGCGCCATCGAATGTTTCATGGCGGCTCCTTGTTTAAGGAAGAAGGGAGAGGAGAAGATGGAACCGATCCGAGGGACGATCTCGGCTGTTGCAATCAAATCAGGGCAGCGCGCACCGACAAAGCGCTGAAGAATAAACTTTTTGAATAGGCCCGGACCGATCATCCAGAAACCCTCAAGTCGATGACGCCCGAAAAAAGGTCGGAGATTGAGAAGACAAGCAATTCACCGGAAGCTGAGATCACCTCAGCGAATAACAGCGCTCGCCGTTTCTACATCAAATACCGAACACCGATTGCAATCGGCACGGCGCGGAAGCTGCTCCCGGCCTTGTCCGGGGTGCCGTGATCTTCGTATTTCGCTTCGAGGAAGAAGATGAAGCTCGTATAGGTGAGAAGGTCGGCGCCGACGCCGACCGAGTAGGCGAATTGAACGCTCCGATCGGCGACCGAGGCGCCGTTGAAGGCGGCGCCGTTATATTGTGTGGCGCCGATATCGACCCGCAGGTAAGGATTGATCCCCCCCGCCTTCTGGGGTAGCTCCGGCGCGAGGAGATAGGCTTTGATCCCGGCGTAGAGGGAGAGGAGGGTCTGATCATTAAATCGGCCGGTCTCAGATCCAAAGGTGAGCTCCTTTCCATGGTATTGATGGTAAGCCGTCCCGGCATAAAGGGCGAAGTGCGGGGTGACCCGATAGGCGAACTCGAGCAAGGCCCCCTGCCCATTCTCATACAGGTCCGACCAGTTGGTCCCCGACTCTTCCTCACCGATCGGAATGCTGTACAGATAGGCCGCCGAAAGATCGAACCGCTTCGCCTCCTCCTCCGCCGCTGCCGATGCGGAGATAAACACCATAAGGAACAACACGCCGGCAGCGACCTGCCAACATTGCCGAACCGACTCCCGCAGCCAATATCCTCGCAACCGAATCATTCGATTCCGCCCCTCCTCTCCGATGACGCCGACGGCGTCATGATGGTCTGTCCTCCCGAATAGACTGAAGAAAAACAGACCCATCATAGCGAAACAAACCGGCAAATGCAATTTTATGCGTAATGAAAATCCGAGCAGGCACATCGAATATCCCCACGTCCCATTTCGGTCTTTATTATAGCTGCTTTTCACGATTCCTATTCGGGAAATCCCTCCAGGGAACACTTTTCAATTGACAGGAGGAGCAAACGACGCTATTTTTACGCCATGTCGCGATCCGCTGCCGTTCTCGTCAGTTTTTTTTCTCTCCTTCTGATCTCCCTTCTATTATTATTGCCGAACCCTCCTTCGGCGTCGGCCAATCCTGGATTCGCCCGCAAGTTCGGCTTCTCATGCGTGATGTGTCATGCCGGTTTCCCGAAGCTCAATCCGTTCGGAGAAGCCTTCGCGAAAAACGGCTATCAAATGCCGGGGGGCGATGTCACCACCCAATCGCAGTCGTTCGGCGACTCCAATCTCAGTCTCGAAAAAAATCTCAATCTGGCGGTTCGTGTCGACAGCTATCTTCGTTATCGTGCCGACACCTCCGTTCACAGTGATATCGAGTCGCCGTTTTTGGTCAAGCTCTTCATCATCGGCTACTTGGCAAAGGATATCACCTTCTACTCTTATTTCTTGGCGGGAGAAGGGGGAGAGGTGGTCGGGATGGAGGATGCCTTTCTTTACCTCAGTCATCTCGGTGGAACCGACTCCTATCTTCAGATCGGGCAATTCCAGGTGATGGATCCGGTCTACTCACGCGAGCAGCGGTTGACCTTCCAAGACATTGAGATTTACGTGACCCACGTCAGTAAAAGCAATTTCGAATTGACCTACCAACGGGGAGCGACCCTCTCATACGGGTATGGCCCCGTTGATTTTGTGCTGGGGGCGGTGAATGGGAATGGGATCGGTCGCCAAGATCAAAACGGAAATTTCGATAACAACAGCCCCAAGGACATCTTCGGGAGGCTGGGATTTTCCGCCGGGCCGGTCACGGCCGGCCTCTTCGGTTATTTGGGAAGGGAAAGAGAAGAGACGACCCGCCTCGACAATACGATTACCCGCTATGGTCCGGACCTCAGAATCCGAAATTGGATTAAAGGGCTCGATCTTCGCTCTCAATGGCTCTTCGGTAGAGAGGCCAATCCCGACTTCCTCGTTCCGGCTGAGCGGGCCCGGTTGTCGGGAGGATTTGTCGAACTTGATTATCATTTCAATTCCGACTGGACCGGGATTCTCCTCTACAACGACGTCTCCTCAAAAGATCGCGCCGCTGTCGGAAAGCGTCTGGGAACGGTCAACCTGACCCATTATTTCCGGAGAAACATGAAAGCTTTTTTGGAGTACACCCACGACTTTAAAAAAGTGTCCGATGCTCACCCGGAAAAGACCGATACCGCGCTGCTCGGTCTTGTCTTCGCCTTCTGAGCCCTCCCCTTCCACGCACGAAGCGGCAGCGCCCGACGGCCTTCCCTATTTGGAATCTCCCCGCTTCACCATCGGATACCCCGCCGCACGCCAGGCTTTGATTCCTCCCGCCATCGACTTCACATTCGTATATCCCATCTTTTGAAGGTTGTCGGCCGCCAGCGCCGAGCGATATCCGCCCCCGCAGTAGACCACGATCTCCGCTCCCTTGTCCGGAATCAGCTTCTCAATATCACGCTCCAGAATGCCCCGTCCCAGATGTTCCGCCCCGGCCGCATGGTCTTCAATCCACTCATGATCTTCCCGCACGTCGATCAAACGAAAGGGAGCGCCGGCATCCCGCTTCGCTTTTACCTCCGCAATCGTGCACTCTTCGATTCGTCTCCTCGCCTCTTCCGCCAGCTGTAAAAATCCCGGATTGTGTATCATCTTGCCTCTTACTCCAAATAGGTTGAATAAAGTGCCCTCTGCTTTTGCAATATTCAATTGGAATCTTGGATGCGATATGATACGGCAGGGCCGAAAACAAAGTCAATTTGAAGCTTGACGTCCTTAGGGGTATCTGTTACCCTCTGACCCGATTACATCATTCAGTATTCCTTTCTAAGGAGGCGATTGTGGCCGTCGCACCGGACGATCAACGGGCGTCAAAGCGGGTTCCCTTCATTCAAGATGTGGAGGTGGTCGGTGTGGGAATGCGCCGGGCGATGGATCTGAGCACCGGCGGAATGTATATTGAAATGGTGGCAAACTTCGTGGAAGGAAACGAGTTGGACCTTCGCTTTAAGCTGAACAGCGCCGACAAAGAAGAAATCCGGGTCCGCGCCCGGGTTCTCTACATTCATCCGGGAATGGGCGCCGGCCTCCGCTTCCTCAACCTCTCCCCCCCAGACAGATCGCGAATCGAAAAATGGATCAGCGAGAAGTAACCGGCCCTCTAACGGCTCGGTACGGTCTGACCTGAACTTTGCAGAAGACCCCCTCCTTCTCATCCGGGGTGCGGTCCAAACCGTCTCGCACGGCAGCGGCCTCATCCTTGAGGATATATTCGCCGCCCGTATGCGCTTGCGGCGTGATCCCTGAATTGGGGTCTCCCGTTGCAAGCCGCGCTGCAAACATCTTATACCGCTCCTCCTTGACCCGGTCGTGAGAGCGCACCTCCAGTCCGACCAAAACCGGTGCGCGGTCAGCACGTTGTTCGGGCAAAAACATATGGCAGAGCGGACACTGTGCTTTTCCGATCGGAACCCCTCCACTTCCAAAATCAGGATCTTCGGTTCCGAAAACCAGAACTTTTCCGACTAATGCCAGTCTCTCTGCAGAAATCTCACTTGCATCTGTGTGAGCCGCCTTTACAGGAGCCGGTGTTTGTTTTGGCGTTTCTTTCGGAGCGGGGGGAGGAGAAGGGCTGTTACAAGCTGAAAAGAAAAAGAAGGCAATCAAAAAATCGGGCCGGCCGGCGGCAGTCTCGCTGGCATCAGTAAATACTCCGAAGATGAATAAGATCGATGAATAAGGATCGGGCCCTCGTTATTCTATCCGAGGAATCTCTTTTTGTCTTAAGGGTACCGGTCTTTGGGCGGGCGCGGAGGCGGTCTCTTGACCCGCGTTCGCGAAAAACCGTACGATAAGAGTGAACGGTTTTGCGACAGGACGGGGAGGTCCAACGTAAAGGAGCGACGTTCATATGAAAACGAGATATGCACTTGGGGTCTTTGCGCTTGCCGTCGGCCTGTTTGCGGCACAGACCAATTTAGGATGGGCCGATTCAGGTCACCCCGATAAAGCGCCGGCGGCCTCGAAAGGGTCTTCAAAGAGCGCCGATCAAAATGCGGCGGCCAATTGCCCTCCGGGATTGAACGGGCAGCTGCCGTCGAGCAGTGAGCAGGCGGCCGGGATTGACAATCAAACAACCGGCAGACGCGATCAGGCGGTCGGCAACGACAGCCCGCTCACCAAAAATTCCAACAAAGAAACACCCGATCTGGGACATACCCCTTGCCCGCCAGCCGACTCCGATAAAGGGAGCGGATCATCGGCCGGAAAGGACAAACCGGCCTCAAAAGGGGGAGCCCAGAGCGAGGCCAACCCCGCTGGCAAAACAAAATAGTTTTTATTTACACCAAACGCTCCACCGAAAAGGCCGGGGCCGGTGAGACCCTGCCGGCTCCGGCCCGAGCGCTTGCCCGAATCCCGATCCGCATCCCCTGCACTGAATGCAGCGAACCTCGAAGAAAGACCCTGAGAATTTTTTACTATTACGAGAATTGATACGGGAGAAAGAGGATAAAGGTCGATCCATCGCCGTATTTGCTTTGGACATGAATCTCGCCGTGCAGGTAGGAGACCAACTCCTTGACGATGGTTAAACCGAGACCGACCCCGCCATACTCTCGGGTGAGGTCGCCGTCGGCTTGATGAAAGGCATCGAAGATCTTCGGAAGTTGCTCCGGGTGGATCCCGATCCCGCTGTCTTGAATCCTAATTTCAACCCCCTCTTTTCTGGCGCGCTCCTCCACGGTGACAACGATCTTGCCGTTATTGGTGAATTTGATGGAGTTGGAGATCAGATTGACGAGAATCTGCTTGACCTTTCCCCCATCGCTCTGAATCTTCGGCACCTCGGCGGGGAGGTGAAGTTCAGCCGATAACGCTTTCTCATCCAAAAGGGGTTTCGCCGCGGTGAAGATCTCTTCCATCAAAGGACCGAGACGCACCGTCTCGAGTTGAAGGGAGAGCTTCCCCGCTTCAATCCGGGAGAGGTTCAGCAGATCATCCACCAGATGAAGCAGGTCCTTTGCGTTTCGGGAGACCGCCTCCAGCGAAGCGCGCTGCGCCCGTTGGAGCTCCCCGTACGCTTCATCGAGCAGCAGATAGGTATATCCGATGATGCTGTTGAGCGGCGTTCGTAATTCGTGGGAGACATTCGAGACGAAATGGGACTTCAGCCGGCTCGCCTCCTGCGCCTCCTGGGTCTTTCTCTTCAACAGCTCTTCCGCCCGCTTCCGCTCGCTGATGTTGGTGAGGCTCACCACACAGCCGATCTTCCGGCTGCCGGCCCCGAAGAGTCTTCCGGCGCTGACCAAAAGGTTGAAGGTCTCCCCGTCCTCGCGTGTAAACCGCGCCTCCACCCCCTGGATCTCCTCCCCCTCCAGGACAGAGGAGATCGAGAAGGGTTGGCCCTTCGCATCGCTTTCCTCCGAGAGCGTTCCATTTTCATCGGAAATCAGCCGAAGCGGGAAAATCGTATCAAAGCGCTGAAGCATCGGGTTTCGGTCGCAGAGCCCATGCGCCATCCGGCTGGCGCGGATGATCCGTCCTCCCTCGTCGCAGACGACGATCGCCTCCGCCGCCTGATCCAAAATCGAGCGGGCGAGCTTCTCCGCGGCGACGATCTCTTCGTTCCGCTTCTGCTCGGTCAAATCGGTGATGACCAAGCCGATCCGGCGGACCTGATCGAGCTCGATCCGGTTGACCGAGAGATAGGCGGAAAGGAGATTTCCCTCTCCCGTTTTCAGCGCCATTTCCCCCTTGCGGGTCCCCTTCCCCGCTTCCCTGAGAAGCGCTTCGAAGGTCGCTTGATCTTTCGGCGCGATGAAGGGAGCGATCGGATGGCCGATCACCTTCTCCAGCGGCACCCGGAGCATTTTGGAGAAAAAGCGGTTGGCATAGAGGATGGTGCCGTCGTCGGACAACACCGCCGCGGCCTCGTCCATCGCCTCGATGAGGATCCGATAGGTGTGGTCCGCCCCCTGGAGCGTGAAGATCCGAGGCCCCTCTTTTCCGTTGACAATGAGGGCGTCGACCTCGCCCTGCCGGATCGCGCGGAGGGTCTCCTCCGCCTCCGCAAGGCGGGTCCGCAGCGTCTCCACCTCTTCGGCCAGCGCTTTCTTTGTGACCCCCTTCGTATTCATGGCTGATTTTCGGCCGGCAGCCCCAATCCGAGAAGAAGGCGGTTTCGGTCCGAGAGGTCCCCGACCAGCCTTCTTTGCACCGGGGTTCTCATGATGAGCGTCGGCACCGCGACGATCCCCTCTTTCTTTGCGAGGGACGGCTGCTGATAGAGATCGAATATCTCCAGATTGTATCTCCCCTTTAGGTATGTTTCGCATAGCTCCTTCAGGTTAATAATGGCGCGCGTCGACTGCGGCGTCGCCCCCGTCACAAAGAGGCGAAGGTGATACGCCTCGCGCGGGATGCGCTCCGACGGCAGGTCGGAGGCCGCGGCTCTTTTTGTGCTCTCTCCGCTCACGCTCAGGGTCTCTGCTTTCCGATCGGACGGAGGTCGAGTCCGACCAGCACCCGGTCTGCATTCGAGAGGTCGCCGATGATTTTCTTCACCGGCGGGGGAAGCCTTCGAACCAGCGTCGGCGTCGCGATGATCTGATCCCCGCGGGCGAGCTGCGGGCTCTTTAAAAGATCGACGACCTCAATCCGGTACTTCCCCTCAAGATGCGCCTCACAAATTCGCTCCAGATTGGACAAGGCGGTGACCGATTTCGGGGTTTGTCCCGCCACATACAGGCGCAAGGTCCAAACCTTCTGGCTCGGGGCCGCTTTCAAGGCCTCTCCTGTTTTCTTCGGCTTCATTTTAGCTTTCCTCGATTAGTGGCCGTTGGAGCGGGCCGGAGCCCTGCGGCTTTGGGCCAGATCGGCCCGGTCTCGCCCCTCGCGTTCCATCCGGCGTTTTTCCTCTTCAGAAATCCGATAAAACTCTTTCTCCTCCGTCTCCAGCTCCGCCCGCAGGGCCGCGATCTGCGCCTCCAACACTTTGCGTTTGCGGAACGAATCGCGCTCCCTGCGCTCGCTCTCCCGCTGCTGCGCCAGGTGGAACGCACGGTCCTGCGCTTCCTGCGAAACCCGCGCCGAGCCGGTCAACACCCCGCTGGGACTGAGGTAAACATCGAGCAGGCGAATCCCCCGGCTCGTAAAGATGAACTCCCGGATTTGGTTCGAATGGGCCATCCCTCGGGATTTAAGCACCTCCACGATCCGGTTGCGCTCCCCGCCGCTCTCCAGATCCTGCAGCATGATCCAGGTGTCGATGAGGGAGGAGATGCCGACCTCGGTCTGAGCGACCGAATGTCCACTGATGACGAGGCTGGTGAAAAGGGCCGTGACGTCGTGCATCTTTAAAAAACTGATCAGGCGGGTCAGCATGAGTTGGACTTCGGAGGTCTGTCCGACCGACGTCAGGTTGGTGACCGGATCGATGATAATGACGCTCGGCTTAAATTCGCTGATCAGCTTGTGCATCATGACGAGATGCATCTCCAGCCCGGAAAGGGTCGGGCGCGCCGCATGAAATTTCAGCAGCCCTTTTTTCACCCACGGCTCCAGGTGAAGGCCGATCGATCGCATATTGCGCAGGATCTGGGGAACCGACTCTTCGAATGTAAAATAGACGCATCGCTCTCCCTGACGGCTGGCGGCGTGGGCGAAATGGGAGGCGATGCTCGTCTTTCCGGTTCCGGCGGTGCCGGTGATCAAAATCGTGCTCCCTCGATAAAAACCTTTCGCCCCCAACATCTCATCGAGCCCGGCGATGCCGGAGGAGATCCGCTCCGTCGGGGCGGCATGTTCTAATTTATAAGAGGTGATCGGGAGGACCGAGATCCCGCCCTCTTCAATCAGAAAAGGGTATTCATTGGTTCCGTGTGCCGAGCCGCGGTACTTCACCACCCGCAGCCGCCGCGTCGAGAGCTCGTCTTTCACCCGATGGTCGAGGAAGATCACACAGTCGGAGACATACTCCTCCAGGCCCTGCCGCGTGAGGGTGCCGATCCCCTGCTCACCGGTCACCACGGCGGTCAGCCCTTGGTCTTTCAGCCACTGAAAGAGCCGCCTCACCTCCGACCGAAGGATCGCTTCGTTCGTCAACCCCGAGAAGAGCGATTCGATCGTATCGAGCACCACCCGCCGGGCGCCCACCGACCGGACCGCCTCTTCAATCCGAATGAAGAGCCCTCCGAGGTCATACTCTCCGATCTCTTCCATTTCATTCCGGTCGACATGGATATAATCGACCACGATTTTCTTTTTCGAGATTAGATTCGGGAGGTTGAAACCGACGGCGGCGATGTTCTCGACGATCTCGTCCGGCCGCTCCTCAAACGAGAAAAAGGCCCCCGGCTCATTATAGTGAACCGCCCCGTTGATGAGGAACTCCATCGCCAGCAGCGATTTTCCACAGCCGGCCCCCCCGCAAAGGAGGGTCAGGCGTCCCTTCGGCAGCCCCCCTCCGGTGATCTCATCCAATCCTGTGATTGCCGTCGGAGATTTTGCTACCCCATCCCCTCGGCGAACGATCTTCCTCTTAGAGCGCATTCGATCTCCCCGTTTGTTTATATGCTGCGGAAAGGTGTGGGACCCGGTTCAAGGAAATCGATTTTATACGACAAAAATGGCCGTGCCTGACACATAACCATTGCGTGCCACTATTGAAATCGCAGCACTACGATCTCGTGGAAGAGCATCCCGTTGAATAGGTAATGGTGTATGTCGCAAAAACCGGCAGGAAGAACAAAGGCCGGCTGCCGATTATCCGATCGGAGCCTTCTCCCCCACATGTCCAAGTGGATAGCAGATCGAGATGAGCCGATCCGGATCCCTGCACAGTAGCTTGTTGGCTACTGTAAAAATTATAGCGTAGGCGTTTTGTAATTTTCAATACCAAGAGATGTTTTCTGTCCAAAAAATAACCGAACAGCAGGCGCCGCCTCCTCGATAAAGCAAGCGCGGCTTGAATAGGTCCGGGAAAATACGCTAAGGTGCAATTAGGACCCTCGCTATTTTGAACTGGAGAGAACGATGGACTACGTAAAACTGGGACGAACGGGACTCAAGGTCAGCCGTCTCTGTCTCGGGACGATGAACTTCGGGCCGGAGACGGACGAAAAGGAAAGTCATACCATCATGGATCAAGCGTTGGAGCTCGGAATCAACTTTTTCGATACCGCCAACGTATACGGCTGGAAGCGGGGCGAAGGCTGGACCGAGCAGATCATCGGACGTTGGCTCGCCCAAGGAGGCCGGCGGGAAAAGATCGTCTTGGCGAGCAAAGTGTATGGGCGGATGGGCGAGGGAGAGAACGACCGGCGCCTTACGGCCTATCATATCCGACGCGCCTGCGAAGAGAGCCTCCGGCGCTTGCAGACCGACCATCTCGACCTGTATCAGATGCACCACATCGACCCGGAGACGCCGTGGGAGGAGATCTGGCAGGCAATGGAAATTTTAGTGCAGCAGGGAAAAGTCCTTTATGTCGGAAGCAGCAACTTCCCCGCCTGGCAAATCGCCACCGCCAACCAGCTTGCCGCGCAACGCCATTTTCTCGGATTGGTCAGCGAGCAGAGCATCTACAGCCTGGAGAACCGGATGATCGAGCTGGAGGTGATCCCCGCCTGCCGCGCCTACGGCCTCGGTGTGCTCCCCTACAGCCCGCTCGCCGGCGGCCTGCTGGCCGGCGCCCTCGCCAAAGCAAAAGAAGGACGGCGAAGCGGCGAGGAATTTCAAGCGGAAGTGGGAAAATACCGCGCCCGATTGACCCAATACGAAGCCCTTTGCAAAAAACTCGGCGAATCCCCTTCGGCGGTTGCGCTCGCCTGGGTGCTCTCCAACCCCGTCGTGACCGCCCCGATCATCGGCCCGCGGACGATGGACCAACTCACCGGCTCCCTACAGGCCCTTAAACTGACCCTCGACGATGAAACAAAAAAGACCCTCGATACCCTCTGGCCCGGCCCCGGCGGAGAAGCCCCGGAGGCGTACGCATGGTGAGCGCGATTGCGAAATGCCGATTTCGGATTGCGGATTCAGATTTCAGAATGGAGGAGAAGAGAGCGATCCGCCATCAGCTCTCAGCCGTCGGCGAAAGAATTAAATCTCTAAGCTGCGGCGTCCGGGAAGCCCAAGGAGGCGCGACGAGGCGCCCCGCAGCGGGTGTGGGGTAGAACCCCATGGTTTCTGCCCTGCGACGAAAATCGATCAGGCCCCCTACAAAGCCCCCCATTCCCCATGTTATAATCCGGTTATAATTCGATTGATAGCCCCTCATCCTGAGGATAACACCGATGCTCCCCTTCTTTCTCCTCTGGTCTGCGCTCTTCATCCCAACCCGCACCGCGCAAACCCCCACCGCGCAATCCCCCACCGCGATCGAAGAGATCCAATCGATCATCCAACAACAGCTCGACGCTTTCAACTTGAACGACTACGAGACCGCCTATCACCTCGCCTCCACCCAGGTCCGAAACCAATTCTCGCCAGATCAATTCCAAGAGCGGATTCGGACCGACTATCCGCAACTGACCAAGAGCCTCCGGCTGACCTTCGACCAAATCGACCTCGACACCGGCCGAACCCACGCCGTCGCCCGGATCGAAGTGACCGGCTTCAACCACAAAAAAATCACCGCCGAGTATCAACTGATCCATGAAGACGAGGGATGGAAGATCGACCAGATGGCGATCGTCCCGCTGCGCGCCTCCATCAGGGGAAGGAGCTCTTAAATGGCACTCCGCGCGACCCGAATCGGAGTGATCTCAGACACCCACGGACGGCTCGACCCCAAGGTGTTACAGATCTTCGCAGGCGTCGATCACATTATCCATGCAGGGGATATTGGGGGCGAGGCGGTCTTGAAGGGGCTCGCGCAGATCGCGCCGGTGATCGCCGTCCGGGGGAACAATGACGTCGGCCCCCCGCTGAACCAGCTTCCCGACCTGGAGCGGATCGCGTGGGAAGGGAGGGAGATCGTTTTAATCCACAACTTGAAGGATTATTTAAAGCCGACCGAGGCGATGAAGCAACGGCTGCGCGGGGTTGCGCCCCGGGTGGTGATCTCCGGCCACAGCCACAAAGGGATGGTCGAACAGCGGGAAGAGGTCATCTATTTTAATCCGGGCGGTGCGGGGCCGAAGCGTTTTTCGTTGAGACGGTCGGTCGGAATGATGGAACGGCAGGAAGAGACGGTGCGATTCAGCCTGATCTTCTTGGAAGAGGGACGGCCGCTCCGGCGGCGCTTTCCCCTTCCGGTGCAACCCGGCGCGGCGCTGTTTAAGGATCAAACGTCGATGCATCGGCAATAAAGCCCGACGCGTTCCGGTGCCCGCCGCCGCCGTGACGTTGGGCGATTTCGGACACGTCGATTCCCCCCTCCCGGGAGCGGAGCGCCACCGACCGTTTGCCGTCGGCCCGGGCAAACCAGGCGACCCCGAAGGGGCGTCCCTCCGCCAGCTTGCCGGCCACCTCCGAGAGCAACACCGGCGTGTTGACCGCCAACACTTTGTGGCCGTCGAGTTCGATCTCCCGCGCCAGCCGGACGATCGCTTTAATCAGCTGATCTTCATAACGGACGATCGCTTTCCCTTCATTCATCAATTCCAAGACATCCCGTTTCGCCAGACCGTCCCAGACATCCATTTTTCTCGGGTAAGAGCGAAGCGCCGAATTGACCTCGCGGGAGTGAGGAAGGACCCAGCGCCACAGATCGCGGTCTTCCGTATAGGCAACCAGCCAGGGGGGCGGCTCTTCCTTCTTGAAGTATTCCCATGCCAACAGCCCGCCTGATTTATTCATGTCGAAATGGCAAAACGGGAGATCGGAGAGGGCCTCCGCATGGGTCTTATGATGGTCGAGGACGACCAGAGAGGCGGCCTGCTCCTTCATCGTCAGAAGGGCCTCGCGCCGATAAGCAAAATCGAAGATCATGACGTCGCGCCCGGTGGCGTCGGGCGGCCCATGCTCATAATCGACCGGCCGAAAGTCGGCGTCGATCCCGAGATGATGCACCACCCAGGCCGCCGAGAAACCATCCGCGCATCCGGCATGGTACAGTACGAGCGGCTTTCGGGACACAGGGGACCGTCCCATTTCCTGGACCATCGGTTTCTCCTCTTTCTCGTTCAGTCGGGGGGCGGTCCGTCGATCGGATAGGCGATCGCCAAATCGGGATTAATCCCCCGCCGGAGTGCCATCTCACGCCCGATTTCAATCATCTGCGAGGCGGTCAACACCACGGAAGCGGTTGAAAAAACCTCTCGATCTTCAATCGCGATATGCTTTTCATAAGCCGCCCGCAACTGCTGGACCAGCGTGAGAAGCCGCTTCCCTTCCCTCGTGGAGAGGGCCCCTTCCATCAGCCACCGCTGAATCAAGACGTCGACCTCTTCGTACATCGACTGGAGGGTCTGGTGCTCGGTCTCCAGCGCGTCGAGGATCGGCCGCGCCGCCACAGCGGAGGGGGGGGTGGCGGCCCTCAGCCGAGGAAAGAGCGACTGTTCCTCATCCTCCGAATGCTTCGGCGCCGCTTCCCGGAAATAACGGAGCGCCGCCTCCAGCGCTTCTCGATCGGCCCGGTGCAGCTCGCCCCCTTGCCGATCGGCTGCCACCGTCATCAACACGTTGAGAAAGTGCTCGATCCGATCGTGACAGCCGCGCAGCCAACCCAATGGGTTTGTAAATGTGATTTCGGGACTCGGCCCGATCTTGATCGGCATGGTTTCCTCCTGCATTATCTCTATCATTTTTATCAGGGTCCGTCACCTCATTTTAACATAACCCTCCATTGAATCCGAGCGTTGCGAATCCGACCCTTGCATTCTTTGACGCACTTTGGCTACCCTGAGTGATATCCTTCACCTCAATCCCAGGAGGACAACATGCCGACCCCCGTCGAACCATCCGCCCCGATGACCCTCTCCGCGACCGATTTAAAACCGCGCGGCCGCGTCTATCCGAGCCCCGCCACCTGGCGGGACCAGACCCTCTATTTTCTCCTCCCCGATCGCTTCAGCGACGGGGAAGAAGCGGGAAGACCGACCTTCGATTGGACCGCGCCGCAAGCACATGCGGCGACCGACCCGGTCCTCTGGCAGACGTCGGGAAGGCGATTCCAAGGGGGTCGTCTCAAAGGAATCGCAAGCAAGCTCGACTATCTGCAAGGACTCGGCGTGACGACCCTCTGGGTCGGGCCGGTCTGGCGACAACGCCCCGACCTCGAGACCTATCATGGTTACGGCATACAAAACTTTTTGGATGTCGATCCGCGGTTCGGCACGCTTCAAGATCTGAGAGACCTCGTCGATGCGGCGCATGACCGCGGGATGTATGTTCTCCTCGACGTGATCTACAACCACTCCGGCAACAACTGGTTCTATGACGACGGCGGAAATCCGGTGACCGACCTCCCCTATCGCTTTCAGCCCCCCTATCCCGTTCATGGATGGCGCTCCGGCACCGGCGATAGCGTTTCGGAGATCGCCTCGCTCGATCAAGGGGTCTGGCCGAAAGAGTTTCAGAATTTAGATTGGTACACCCGCGCCGGACGAATCGGACGGTGGGACCCGGAGCCGTGGGAAGATCCGCTAAATCCCGACGACGAGTTTCGCCGCGGCGACTTCTTCGACCTCAAAGATTTGAACCAGAGCCGGAGCGATGTCCTCTCGGGACTGATCCACGCCTATCAATATTGGATCGCCCTCAGCGACTGCGACGGCTTTCGGGTCGATACGGTCAAACATGTGACGTTCGAAGCCTCTCGGAATTTCTGCGGGGCGATGCACGAGTATGCCGAGTCGATCGGAAAGGAAAATTTCCTTCTGGTCGGCGAGGTGACCGGCGGCGCCGCGTTAACCCGGGATTATCTCGATGTCTTCGGCCGTAACCTCGACGCCGCCCTCGACATCGGCGAACCGACCCGAAACCTCGCCGGCACGGTCAAAGGGCTCTCCGACCCGAATATTTTCTTCAGCCAATTCGGCGGCCACGACCTTTTGGGAAGCCACCGCGAGACAGGACGCTACCATGTCTCGATCCTGGACGACCACGACATGGTCGGGCGGGACGGCAAATACCGCTTCGCCGCGCGAAACGAGATCCCGGACAACGCCGTCCAGGTGGCGCACGCCGTCGGGGTGCAGCTGACGACCCTCGGCATCCCCTGCATTTACTATGGCACCGAGCAGGCGTTCGACGGAACGCAAGATCGGCACAATCCATCGATCGACTCCGGTTTTGAAGACCGCTACATTCGTGAGACGATGTTCGGTGGGACCTTCGGCGCGTTTCAGACCGCCGGCTGCCACTTCTTCAATCCCGATCATCCGAGTTATCTTCGGATCTCCGCAATTGCCCGGATTCGGAATCAAAACAGTTCGGTCGGCCTGGCACTCCGCCGGGGCCGGCAATATCTCCGGGAGACCTCGTTCCTCGGCCAACCTT
This sequence comes from Candidatus Manganitrophaceae bacterium, assembly GCA_016200325.1. Classification (NCBI taxonomy): domain Bacteria; kingdom Pseudomonadati; phylum Nitrospirota; class Nitrospiria; order Candidatus Troglogloeales; family Candidatus Manganitrophaceae; species Candidatus Manganitrophaceae bacterium. Next base: position 254,042 of record JACQEZ010000007.1, on the reverse strand, counting down.
ATCTCATCCCCGGCCCCGGCGAGCTCGCCGCCTGGTCCCGTCTTCTCGTCGGCCAAGAGGTCCTGATCGCCCTGAACACCCACGGCACCGCCCCGCGCGGCGCCGACGTCACCGTCGATGCCTCGCTCCATCCCCCCGGGTCGATGCTGACCTTCCTTTACCGAAGCGATTGGAGCGACACCCAGCTGCGGACCCCCCCTCAGAACAAACGGGTTCCGGTCCTCTACGATCAGGGGCGTGCCACCGTCCGCATCGACCTCCCGCCGGCCGGGATGGCAATCCTCGCCTAGCGGGGGCGGATAGGACCGTTTTCGGATTGCGGATTGAAAATAAGAGGGCAGACAGCGCTCCCCTTTCAATCCGCAATCCGTTTCGGCCACCTAAAATTCGCCCCGCTCCCCTTGACCCTCCCGCTCAATTTTGCAATAATGGTCCGACTTTAGAGGCGTTCATATACCGGGACTGTTCGCTCGCGGGAGGAGAAGACGTTGGCAAGGCTGGGGGTAAACATCGACCATGTGGCGACGGTGCGCGAGGCGCGAAAGGCCCGCCAGCCCGATCCGGTCGCCGCGGCGGTTTTAGCGGAGCTGGCCGGCGCCGACGGCATCGTCATCCACCTTCGGGAAGACCGCCGGCATATCCGCGACCGAGACCTCAAGCTCCTCCGTGAGACCCTACAAACCAAGCTCGATTTAGAGATGGCCGCCACCGACGAAATGATCAAGATCGCGCTGGAGGTCAAACCCGAAATGGTCACACTCGTTCCGGAGCGGCGGCAGGAGCTGACGACCGAGGGGGGGCTGAATGTCATCGCCAACCAGGACGAGCTGAGACGGGCGATCGAGCTCCTTCATGAGGGAGGAATCGAAGTCTCGCTTTTCATCGATCCCGACCCGACGCAGATTAAAGGGTCGCACAAAGCGTCGGCCGATTTTATCGAGATCCACACCGGCCCCTATGCCAACGCCCGGGGACGGGAGCGCCGGACCGAGTTCAACCATATCCTGGAGGCGGCGCGGCTCGCCTCCAAACTCGGCATGGGGGTAAACGCGGGACACGGCCTCGATTATACGAATGTCGCCCCGGTGGCGCAGATCACCGAGATAGAAGAGCTCAATATCGGCCACAGCATCATCGCACGTGCGGTGCTCGTCGGCATGGCGCAGGCGGTTCGGGAGATGAAGGGGCTGATCACCGGTCCCCAAACCTCTTTAGGCTTGTGAGGACCCCGGGGGACCCTTTGGACAGGCAGCGATGACGATCATCGGCATCGGGGTCGATCTGGTTAAGATCTCCCGGATCCAAGAAATATCGGCGCGGTGGGGCGACCGTTTTCTCGATCGGGTCTTCACCCCGGCCGAGCAGGCCTATTGTCTCCGCCGCAAATTCCCGCCGGTCCACCTCTCCGCCCGGTTCGCGGTGAAAGAGGCGATCCTCAAAGCGCTCGGAACCGGACTCCGAATGGGAACCCGCTGGAAGGAGATTGAAACGATCAACAACCCGGCGGGAAAACCGGAGGTGAGGATGTCGGGCCGCACCCGGGAGCTGGCCGATGCGCAGCAGGTCGAAGAGGTCTTCGCCAGCATCACCCACGATCACGACTACTCGATCGCGCAGGTGATCTTAGCGAGGAAGTAGGAATGAAATGAAGATCGTCACCGCGGAGGAGATGAAGCAGCTCGATCGGAAGGCGACGACCGATTACGCCATCCCCTCGCTCCTGTTGATGGAGAACGCCGCGCGGGGCTTGGTCGACGAGATCGAGCGGACGATCGCGCCGGTTCGCGGCAAGCGGGTCCTCATCCTGGCGGGCCGGGGAAACAACGGCGGCGATGGAATCGCGGCGGCGCGGCACTTCCGGATGCGGGGAGGCGCCGCCACCGTTTACCTCCTCTCCCCGATCGAAAAGGTGACCGGCGATGCCCGCATCTCCCTCGACATCTGGATGCAGAGCGGCGGGGCGCTTCAGGTGATCGGCTCGTTCCGCTGGAATCACCTGGTGCGGGAGCTGGCCGAGAGCGATTTGATCATCGACGCGCTTCTCGGGACCGGCCTCTCCCATCCGGTCGAAGGGGACTTTGCGAAGGCGATCACCCTGATGAACCAATCGGAGGGTCTCCACCCGGCGGTCCGGCCGATCGTCGCGATCGATATCCCGTCGGGGATTTCGGCCGACACCGGAGAGATCCTGGGGACCGCCGTGAAGGCCGACTTCACCTTTACGATGGCCCTTCCGAAGCGGGGACACTACCTCCAGGAGGGGCTGGAATACCGGGGAAAGCTCGGCATCGTCGACATCGGCTTCCCGCCGGCGCTGATCGAGGCGGCCAAGATCCCGATCGACCTGATCACCCCGGCGCAGCTGATCGGCTTCCCCCCTCCCCGCCCGCGGGGGGCGCACAAGGGAACGGCGGGGCACCTCCTGATCATCGCCGGATCGCTCGGCAAAAAAGGGGCGGCGCTGTTGTCGTCGCGGGCGGCGCTCCGCTGCGGCGCGGGATTGGTGACCGTCGCCCTCCCCAAATCGATCGATCCGGCGACCGCGGGATTACTGGAGGCGATGACCTTCCCCCTTCCGGAGACGGAAGAGGGGACGATCTCATTGGCCTCGGAAAAACGTCTCGCGGACGCGATCGAAGGAAAAGAGGGGGTGGCGATCGGTCCCGGTCTTTCTCAGAATGAGGAGACGCAGCGGCTGATTCGAACGGTCGTCGCGGAAACCGCGCAGCCGATCGTCGTCGATGCCGACGGTCTCAATGCGCTGGCGGGGGATCTCTCGGTGTTGAAGCGGCGGAAAACCCCGGCGATCTTAACCCCGCATCCGGGGGAGATGGGCCGCCTCACCGGGAAGAGCGCGGCCGAGATTCAGAAGGAGCGGTTCACCGTCGCCGCCGCATTTGCAGAGCAATGGAATGCCATCGTCGTCTTAAAGGGGGCTCATACGCTGATCGCGGCCCCCGACGGGAGCGTCCGGGTCAACAACACCGGAAATCCCGGAATGGCGACCGCCGGAATGGGAGATGCGCTGACCGGAATGATCGGCGCCTGGCTGGCGCAGGGGGTCGCGCCGCTCGATGCGGCCACCTGGGGGGTGGCGCTCCATGGACATGCCGGAGATCTGGCGGCCGCAGCGCGCGGTGAGATCGGGTTGATCACCTCCGATCTGATTGAAAAAATTCCGGAGGCGATTCAAACGCTCCGCGCCCTCCCGGAGAAACGAAACCGATCAACAGAAGGGCGTGACGGCAAGGCCGCACGCGATTGAGGCCATTATGACACTGACACAAATTACCTTTTTTTTCCTCCTTATCATTTCGGTCATCGGCATCTCGATGCTGGTTCACTCCTGGATCGATAAACGGCGGATCAAAAAGAGCTTCCTCCGGCTCGCCGCCGAGCTTCAAGGTTATGTCGCTCAGGAGAACGGGCTGGTCTACCCCCACTTCACCTCCGATGTCGATGGGCGGCGATTCGATCTTTTCTTCAAAGTGGTCAAGGCCGGCCGGCAACATATTCTCTATTACATCTACAGCATGAAGGCGGAGGTGCCGTGCGACCTGCTGCTGGTCAAGTCGGCCTTTTTCAAGCCGGTCAAAGATGAGGAATCGCTCGCCGTCTCCTCTGGAGAGGTTGTCTCCGGCGTCGACGCCCCTTATCAGCTCCGATCGCTCAATCCGGAGGAAGCGCGGGAGATCTTCGAACGGGCCGGTGTTGAGGCGTTTCTCGCCCCGCTGGATGAATTTTCCAGCCTGCAGCTCGGACCCGACGCCCTGGTGGTCGGAAAACCCTATGATGGACCGATCGACATCGATCCGGCCCATATCGTCCGAAATGTCCGGACCCTTCAAGAACTGGCCGAGGCGATGGAGCGATGCTTCACCCCCGCTTAGGAGCGGCGCGATAGAATGCCAGAGATGCCTGAGATGCGATTGATCGATCGGACGGGCGGCGCGGAGACGCCGGCAGAAAGACCCGAAGAAGCGCTGACCCTGCTGAGCGAGGGAGAGGCATCGACGGCGGCGCTGGGGGAACGGCTCGGACGGGAGGCGACCGGCGGCGAGGTGATCGCACTGATCGGGCCGCTCGGTGCGGGGAAAACCCGCTTCGTCCAGGGGCTGGCCAGAGGTCTGGATGTCCCGATCCGGTATGTCAACAGCCCGACGTTTATCCTCCTCCAATGCCATGAAGGGCGGCTCCCCCTCTACCACATCGATCTCTATCGGCTGGAGAGAGCGGCCGAGTTCGAAGCGCTCGGCCTGGAAGAATTTCTGGAGGGAGACGGGGTCTGCGCGGTGGAGTGGGCCGACAAAGGGCTCGCGCTGCTCCCCCCCGCCCGGCTGACGGCGACCTTTCGCTACGCGGGAGAAGGGCGGCGGGAGATCGACCTCTCGGCCGTCGGAGAAGGCTACATACAATGGCTTCAAAAAATTAAGGAAGAGCGCCGATGGGAAATAGCCGAAAAGAAGAAATAGCCGCCCTGGCGCGGCAGATCCGTGCTCGGCTCGATTGGTATCGGGAAGAAGGGGTCGATAGCTGGCCGCGGTTGGCCGCTTCGAAACCGACCCCGCCGCCGCCGGAGATCCCCACCCCCGCCGATATCGCAGTCTCCTCTCTTCTCAGCGACGTCCCGAGCGGCGGAGACCTCCTCCCTCTTGTCCCGCCGTCGAAGACATTGGAGGAGATCCGCGGGGAGATCGGCGATTGCCAGCGCTGCAAGCTCTGCAGCACCCGGAAGAACATCGTCTTCGGCACCGGAGATCCGAACGCCTCTTTGATGTTCGTCGGCGAAGCCCCCGGACAAGATGAAGACCTCCAGGGAAAGCCGTTCGTCGGCCGGGCCGGACAGCTCCTGACGAAGATGATTGAGGCGATGGGACTCTCGCGCGAGACGGTCTACATCGCGAATATCATTAAATGCCGTCCGCCGGAGAACCGCAACCCCCAGCCGGACGAGATCGCCGCCTGCAGACCGTTTCTTGAGATGCAGATTGCGGCGATCCGGCCGAAGGTCGTCTGCGCCCTCGGCACCTTTTCGGCCCAGACGCTGCTCGGGACACAGCAGAAGATCTCCGCCCTGCGCGGAAAATTCCACGACTATCGCGGGGTGAAAGTCCTCCCGACCTTCCACCCCGCCTACCTCCTCCGCAATCCGAGCGAGAAGAAAAGTGTCTGGGAAGATTTAAAAAAGATCATGGAGGAATTAAAAAAGATGGAAATGGAAAAATGAGCGCGCGGCCGGCGTCTACACTCCAACGCTTCACTCCGCACTCCGCATTCCGTATTCCGCAATCGGATTCTCGATGAACCACCTCTGGGCCCCTTGGCGAATGGCTTATATCAAAGGAGAAAAGCCGATCGGTTGTATCCTCTGCGAGAACCCGCGGGCAAAAAAGGACCGTCAGAAGCTGATTCTTGCGCGGGGAAAACATGCGTTCATCATGATGAACCTCTATCCTTATAACAACGGGCATTTGATGGTCTCGCCCTATGCGCATGTCAGCACGCTGGAAGAGCTCCCCGAAAAGGTCACCGCCGAGTTGATGCAGATGATGAAGCAAGCGCTCGGCGTGCTCCGGAAGAGCTACAAACCGGACGGCATCAATGTCGGGCTCAACCTCGGCAAAGCGGCGGGGGCGGGGATCGAGGAGCACCTCCATTTTCATATCGTCCCTCGCTGGACCGGGGACACCAACTTCATGACCTCCGTCGCGGAGATCCGGGTGATTCCCGAAGATCTGATGGAGAGCTACCGACAGTTAAAACGCCACTTCAAGTGAGGTCGTCATGTTCCGATTGATTTTTCTCATCCTCATCGTCTTTCTCCTCTTCACCTTCTCCTATATGAACCAAGAAGAGCGGATCTCGCTCCACTTTATCTGGGGAACGCCGACCCCGCCGGTGGCGGTCTATTTGATCGTGGCCGGGACCTTTTTAATCGGGACCGTCTTTGCGGTGCTGATGGTCTTTCCGGGATGGCTGAAATTGAAATTGGAACGGCGGAAGCTGGCAAAGCGGATCGAGCAGCTCGAATCGGACCTCGATCACCTCCGCTCCGAGGCGCTGCGGGTGACGGCGCCGAGCCATCCTTCGTTCTCCACCGACCTGGACGACACCCATGACGACCTACACGGCGATGGGTGAGAAAAAGAAAGCGGCCGGCGCTTCCATTTAAAAAGCACGTTGCGAAGCGCCGACGGCGGACGGCAATAAGGAATTCGTTATGAATGAAGCAACCCCCCTGATGAGGCAATACCTCGATATCAAGCGCCAAAACCCCGACGCAATTCTTTTTTTCCGCGTCGGGGACTTTTACGAGATGTTTTACGACGACGCGCTGACCGCGTCCAAGATTTTGCAAATCGCATTGACCTCCCGCGACAAGAGCAAAGAAAACGCCGTCCCCCTTTGCGGGGTGCCGTACCATGCCGCCTCCGGCTACATCGCGAAGCTGATCAAATCGGGATATGCCGTGGCGGTTTGCGAGCAGGTCGAAGATCCGGCGACGGCCAAGGGGATCGTCCGCCGCGAGGTCGTCCGGGTGATCACCCCCGGCACGCTGATCGAGCCGGAGCTGCTCTCCCCCAAGGAGAACAACTACGTCGCCGCCGTCACCTGGGACTTCGCCGCGCCGCTGGAGCGGGGCCGGTCGATCGGGCTCTCCTACCTCGATCTCTCGACCGGCGATTTTCGAATGGCCTCTGCCGACCGCTGGAGCGAGATGGAGGGGGAGCTTGCGAAGGTCGCCCCGCGGGAGGTGATCCTCCCCGCGACGCTCGAAGGGAAAGAAGAATCAATCGCCCCCTTTCATCGGCGCTGGCCGCTCCGCTTCGTCGACCCCGCTTTCTTTATCGCGGATCGGGCCGAGGCGACCCTCGCCGCCCATTTTCAGCTTCATTCCATCGCCTCGCTCGGCGGCGACCCCGCGGCGCGGCTCGCCGCCGGCGCCCTCTTGCGCCATGTCCAGGAGACACAGAAGACCGCGCTCGGAAACATCCTCTCGCTTCGCCCGCATCTCCCGGGGGAGCAGCTCCGCCTTCATCCCCTGGCGGTCCGGCACCTTGAATTAATCCCGACCGCGCGCGGATCGGAGGGAACGACCCTTCTCTCTCTCTTGGACCGGACCGTCACCGCGATGGGGGGGCGGCTCTTGCGCGAGTGGATCCTCCGGCCGCTCCTCTCCCCGGCCCCGATTATTGCACGGCAGGAGGCGGTCGCCGCTTTTTACAACGACCTTCCGCTGCGAACCCGGCTGCGGGGTCTTCTTCAGCAGGTCTCCGACCTGGAGCGGCTCATCGGCCGGATCAGCCTGAAAGCGGCGCATCCCCGCGATTTCATCGCGCTGAAAGAATCGGCCGCGCTCCTCCCGGAGCTCCAAAAAGCGCTCTCTGGAATGACGGCGCCGCTGATCGTCGATCTGATCCGAGGCTGGGACAACCTCGATGAGGTCTACCAGATGATCGAAAATGCGATCCTCCCCGATCCGCCCCTCTCCGTCAAAGAAGGAGGGGTGATCCGCGACGGCTACCTCCCGCCGCTCGACGACCTTCGCCGCTTCCAGAAGGAGGGGCGCTCGATGCTGACCGAGGTCGAGCTGCAGGAGCGACGCCGGACCGGGATCGAATCGCTCAAGGTCCGCTACAACCAGGTCTTCGGCTATTACATCGAGGTGAGCGAGACCCACCTGAAGAAGATTCCGGCCGATTACATCCGCAAGCAGACGCTGACCCGTGCCGAGCGCTTTACCACCGACGGGCTGCGGGAGATCGAGCGGAAGCTGGTCGGGGCGGAAGAGGCGATCCGGGCGATGGAGGCGGCCGCTTTCGAGGAGGTCCGCCAGACCGTCTCACGTCAGGCGGCCCGCATTCAATCGATGGCGCAGAAGATCGCGACGCTTGACCTGCTCGCCGCGCTCGCCGAGGTGGCGCACCAGAACCATTACCGCCGCCCCGAGGTCAACGACGGCCTAACGATCCGGATCATAGAGGGACGGCATCCGGTCTTGGAGCAGATTGCAAAAGAGCGCTTTATCCCGAACGACACCCTCCTCGACCCTCCCGGCCACCGGCTTTTGATTCTGACCGGGCCGAACATGGCGGGGAAGTCGACCTACATGCGCCAGGTGGCGCTGATCGTCATCATGGCGCAGATGGGGAGCTTCATCCCGGCGCGCGAAGCGACGATCGGGGTCGTCGATCAGATTTTCACCCGGGTCGGCGCCCAAGACGCCATCGCCGAAGGGATGAGCACTTTCATGGTCGAGATGACCGAGATGGCGCAGATCCTGAGGCAGGCGACCGCGCGCAGTCTCGTCCTGCTCGACGAGATCGGCCGCGGGACGAGCACCTTCGACGGCATCAGCATCGCCTGGGCGATCGCCGAGTATACCCACTCCGAGCGATTGGGGGCCCGCACCCTCTTTGCCACCCACTATCACGAGCTGACGCAGCTCGCGGTGAACGAAGGGATTCGGAACTACCATGTCTCGGTCCGCGAGTGGAACGATGAGATCATCTTTTTAAGACGGATGGTCGAAGGGGGGGCCGACAAAAGTTATGGGATTCAGGTCGCCCGGCTGGCCGGTCTCCCGGCGGAAATTGTCGGGCGGGCCAAAGCGGTTCTCACACAGCTCGAGGAGAGCGCCTGGCGCCCGGCCGTCTCCCTCCCCGCCGTACAGTCCGATCTCTTCTCCCCCCCTTCCCTCCCGGAACGGGAGGTCCACCCCGTGGTGCAGCGGCTTCGCCGGATCAACCCGCTTCAGATCACCCCCCTTCAGGCGCTCCAGCTTCTCGCCGATCTGGCGGAAGAAGCGCGCGAAGGATCGCCCGGCGCCGAGGAATCGGGCGCGCAAGAACGGTAAAAAAATAAGCCGGCCGCATCGGTCGCGGCCGACCGCTCCTCCCTTTCGACGCCGGCCGTCTATCCTTCCAGACTTCCAGATCGATCTTTTGACAGGACGATTGACTTAAATACCGTATTTAGGTAGGATCCCCCACATCCCCTCTGGAGGGAAGTGTCATGCGGATTGCCATCATCGGCGCCGGGAAGGGAGGGACCTCCCTCCTGGAGATTCTGTCCGAAGATCCTTCGATTAAAATCACCGGGGTGGCCGACCGGAAAAAGAGCGCTCCCGGCCTCCGGCTCGCCCGGGCGCTCTCCATTCCGACCACCACCGACTTCAACGACCTCTTGGGGAAAAAAAATGACATCATCATCAATGTCACCGGCTCACCGCGGGTCGAGGCGGTCCTTCAGGCCTCCAGAAGAACTGGGATCGAGATCATCAGCGGCCAATCGGCGAAGCTGACCTGGGCGTTGATTGATGAAAGGCAGAAGAGCCAACGCGAGACCGAACGGCTCCTCTCGGAATATCTCTCCCTCTATGATTTAAGCCTGAAACTCTCCTCCAACGAAAACATCAATCGAATTTACATGACGGTGATCGACTATGCGACCGATCTCACCCGGACCCCCGCCGGAAGCCTGGCGATGTTCGATGAGGAACAGGGGGAGATGGTCCTGGTCGCCGCAAAGGGGTTCTCCCGGAACTTTTCGCGCGTTCGCCGCTGGAAGGTGCGGAAAGGAGGATTGACGACGCACATCCTCAATCAGAAAGGGGTCATGGTGATCGAGGACCTCTTCCGGCACCCGAAATTCAACAACCCGGTCCTGCTCAAAGAGAAGGTGCATGCCGTCGCGGCGATCCCCCTTTGGAATGAGGGGAAGATCTTGGGTCTTCTTTATGTCGACGATTTCAAGCCCCGCTTTTTCTCTGAAAAGGAGACCTCGCTCCTCTCCTTGGTCTCGACGATCGCCGCGACCACCATCGGGAAGGCGAAGGTCTTGGAGAGGACCCGGCTGATGGCGATCACCGACGAGCTGACCGGCCTCTACAACCACCGGCATCTGCTGCAGCAGCTCTCTTCGGAGTTCTCCCGGACGCAACGCTATGGCCGGGCCTTGACCCTTGCGATGATCGACATCGACCACTTTAAGCGCTACAACGACACCCACGGACATCTGTTGGGAAATGAAATCCTCCGGACACTCGGGGACCTCATCCGAAAAAACATCCGCGAGACCGATATCGCGGCCCGGTATGGCGGGGAGGAATTCTCGATCATTATGCCGGAGACGAATCGGACCAAAGGAAGGTTGATTGCGGAGCGGCTGCGACAAACGATCGCCGTTTATCCATTTAAGCCGGCAGCGCCGCGGGGAGAGGCCATTACGATCAGCATCGGACTGGCCTCTTACCCGGAAAACGCCGGCTCCTCGCACGACCTGATCGAAGAAGCCGATCGCGCCCTCTACCGCGCGAAGACGATGGGCCGAAACCGGGTCTATGTCTCGTTGACGCGGGGGAAAAAGGGGGGGAAACAGTCTTGAAGTTTGATTTTAATCAATCGATCGCTTCGCGAAGCGATCGGGAACGCAAGGCCTTTCCCATCGGTTCCAGGCGCTTTCCCGATTCACCCTTTGGGAAGGACGGAAGGGCTCGAAGAGACCGCACCTGCTCCCTACAGGCTCAACTCCTGCGGCAGAAGATTGGGGTCGATTTTCCCGAGCGCCGTCAAAGAGAGATATTTCGAATCAAAGAGGCTCTTCGCCAACCCCTGTACCTGCTCTAACGACACCTTGTTAATCTCGCGGACCACCTCTTCGAGCGAGAAATGCCGTCCGAAATAAAGCTCGTCTTTCGCCAGCTTGCTCATCCGGCTGCTGGTGCTCTCCATGCTGAGCATGAGGCTACCCTTAATATGGTTCTTCGCCTGGTCCAGCTCGCCCGCCTCGACCCCCTTCTCTTTCAGCTTCTTGAACTCCTTCAAGATCAAGGAGATCACTTTCGGCGCGTTCTGCGGGCCGGTTCCGGCGTAAATGGTGAAGAGGCCGCCGTCTTGGTAAGAGGAAGGATACGAGTAGATGGAGTAGGCCATGCCCCGGCGCTCACGCACCTCTTGGAAGAGCCGCGAGCTGACGCTCCCTCCGAGGATGGTGTTTAAAACATAGAGGGCATATCGGTCGGGATGACGGTGCGGCAGCCCTTGGGTCCCGATACAGAGATGCACCTGTTCTAAATTCCGCTTTTTGACCTGAAAATGGGGGGTGATCTGCGGGGCAATCCGCGGATGCAGATCGACCTCCTCGGCGCGATATCCTCCGAACGATTTCTCCAATATCTTCATCAGCGGGTCGAGGTCAAAGTGGCCGGCGACCGAGATGACGATCTGTTTCGGATCGTAGGTCCGCTTGAGAAAGCGAAGGATCTTCTTCCGCGTCATCCCGGTGATCGTTTCAATCGTCCCGAGGATCGGCCGCCCGAGCGGGTTGCCTTTCCATACATCCTTGGTATAGAGATCGTGGACGAGGTCTTCCGGATCGTCTTCGACCATTTTGATCTCTTCGACCACGACCTGCTTCTCTTTGTCGATCTCGCGCGGATCGAAAGTGGAGGAGTGAAAATTATCGGAGAGGATATCGACCGCTTTGGAGAGGTGATCGTCCAAGACTTTGGCATAAAAAGTGGTTGTCTCACGGGAGGTGAAAGCGTTGAGCTCCCCCCCGATCGCATCGATCTCCCGGGCGATCTCCTTGGCCGACCGATTCTCGGTCCCCTTGAAGAACATATGCTCCAGGAAGTGAGAGATGCCGTGCTCGTGGGTCTCTTCGTCGCGGGAGCCGACATTGACCCACAGGCCGATCGAGACCGACTTCACCGACGACATCTTCTCCGCGACAATCCGTATTCCGTTGTCCAAAACCAATTTCCGAACCATGCGATTCGACTCTCCTCGAAAAACCGTGCGGGATGGAAGAAGGCGGACGCCGCCATTCGACGGCGTCCGCTTGAAATGCGACTATTCAGACTCTTTCGATTCTCTCGGTCCGCGGCTTTGCTGCCCGTCCGCCGGAGGGGGAAGGGTCTCCTTGCGGGAGAGGCGAATTTTGCCCTGTCGGTCGACCTCGAGGACCTTCACCGTGATCTCGTCCCCTTCTTTCACCTCATCGGAGACATTCTTGACCCGATGGTGGGCGAGTTGGGAGACATGGACCAGTCCATCGACCCCCCGGCGGAGTTCGACGATGGCGCCGAAATCCATGATCCGGGTGACCTTTCCGACATAGACCCGGCCGACCTCGACCTCCTCGACGATCATATTGATCATCTCGATCGCTTTCTTGGCAGCTTCCTCATCGGTCGAAGCGATATGAATCGTGCCGTCGTCCTGGATGTCGATCTTCACACCGGTCTTCTCGATGATCCCGCGGACCACCTTTCCACCCGGTCCGATGACTTCTCTGACCTTATCGGGCTTGACCTTGACCGTGACGATACGGGGCGCATAGCTGGAGAGCTCCGGACGCGAGGTGGAGAGCGCTTGAAGCATCTTATCGAGAATGTGGAGCCGCCCCTGTTTGGCCTGCTCCAACGCCCGCTTCATGATTGCAATGGTCAGACCGCCGATCTTGATGTCGAGCTGAAACGCGGTGACCCCTTGCGCCGTCCCGGTGACCTTAAAATCCATATCGCCGAGATGGTCTTCCAGGCCGAGGATATCGGAGAGGACCTGAACCCGATCTCCTTCTTTGATCAGCCCCATCGCAATTCCGGCGACCGGGCGGACGATCGGCACCCCGGCATCCATCAACGCCAGCGTTCCGGCGCAGACGCTCGCCATCGAAGACGAGCCGTTCGACTCGAGAATGTCGGAGACGATCCGGACGGTGTAAGGAAAGCTCTCCCGGCTCGGGATAATCGGCTTGAGCGCCCGTTCTGCCAGCGCCCCATGTCCGATCTCACGGCGTCCGGGGCCGCGCATCGGCCGCGCCTCGCCGACGGAGAAGGGGGGAAAGTTGTAATGGAGCATGAAGGTCTTCTTCGACTCGCCATCCAGAGAGTCGATCCGTTGCTCATCCTCGGAGGTTCCGAGGGTCACTACCGCCAAGCTCTGTGTTTCACCGCGGGTAAAAAGCGCCGACCCGTGCGTGCGGGGAAGGAGGCCGACCTCGCAGGTAATCGGGCGGATATCGGACGGCCCACGGCCGTCGGCCCGGACGCCTTTGGTCAAAATCATCTCGCGCACCGCTTCCCGTTCCAAATCATGGAAGAGCGATTTGACCTCGCTGGTGCGATCTTCCTCCCCGGTATTGAGCGCAGCGAGCTTTTCTTGAAGGATCTGATCGAGCCGCTCTTGCCGCTCGGCTTTGTTCGGGACCAGAACCGCTTGCTGAATCGGCCCCATCCACCCCTCTCTGAGCTGCTTTTCAAATGCCACATCCCGCTCGACTGCAGCGGGGGCGCGTTTTTGTTTTCCGACCTTCGCCTGCAGCTCCTTCTGAAGCTGGATCATCGTCTGAAGCGCCTGATGACCGAAAGCGACCGCCTCCAGCACCACCTCTTCGGAGAGCTCTTTGATCTCGCTCTCAATCATCATGACGGCCTCTGCGGTGCCGGCAAGGACGATGTTCATGTCGCTCTTCTCAATCTCCTCCAGGCTCGGCATGGCCACGAACTTCCCGTCGATTCGACCGATGCGGATTGCACCGATCGGCCCGTTGAAGGGGATGTCCGAGATCGTTACCGCCGCGGAGGCGCCGACCATCCCGAGAATTTCGGTCGAAGCGCTCAGATCGCTCGAGAGAACCGAAGTGATGAGCTGCGTCTCGTAATGCCAGTGGTCCGGGAAGAGCGGCCGCATCGGACGGTCGATCAGCCGGCTGGTCAACACTTCCTTTTCGCTCGGCTTCCCTTCCCGTCTGAAAAACCCGCCCGGAATCCTTCCGGCCGCGTAGGCCCGCTCTTGGTAATCGACCGTGAGCGGAAGAAAATCGACATCTTTCGGCTCTTTTGCCGCAACGGCGGTGGCGAGGACCATGCTGTCACCGTATTGGACGAGGACCGCCCCGTCCGCCTGTCGGGCCATCCGGCCCGTTTCCAAAATTAATTTCTTTCCTGCGATTTCCGCTTCTACACGATGAACCATCGTCATCGACTCCTTTTATGATAGACATGCCGCAGCGGGCCGCAGAACTACAATGAAAAACCAACAAAGAGAATGGGGAGGAATCCGGTCCTTCACCCTCCTTATTGGCTCATCATTGTATTTCTGGGCCGACCACGCAGAGGTTGAGTTACTTTCTCAAACCCAATTTGGCGACAATCGCCTTATATCGGGCGAGGTCATTTCGTTTCAAATAATCGAGAAGCTTCCGGCGGCGGCTGACCATATTGATCAGGCCCCTGCGGGAGTGGTGATCTTTCTTGTGTGTCTGAAAGTGCTCCGTAAGATAGGTAATCCGGTTCGTCAAGAGGGCAATCTGAACCTCCGGAGAGCCGGTATCGTTCTGATGGGTTGCGTTGCTCTGGATGACTTCCTGCTTCTTCTCTTTCACCAACACGTGCGTTTCTCCTCTCTATGCGGTTAATAAAGTGGACTTTCAATCGATTCTTTCGCAGCGCCCCCCGCCGGACGACTCAGCGCCGGCAGAGCCGCACTCTCTTCCGAGAGTTCAGAAAGAACCGTTTCTATTTTAAACAAGCGCTCTTTGCCGCTCACCTCTTCCGAAGAGGCCACAGCGCGCCCGATCGCCAAGAGCGTCCCCGACGGATCGAGCAGTCGAAGCGACTCCCCTTTTTGGAAGGAATCGAATTTCAAGATTCCCTCGGCGCCGCAGGCGGCGCCATGCAATATTTTTTCTCGGTAGTGCTCCCGGACCGAGATCGCGGGAAAAGCGGCCAGCACGTCATTCAATGTATAGGCGCTCTTCGCCCAGGTTCCCTCGGCATAAAGCGCCGCAAAACGGTTGAGCTCGACCGCCTCGCCGATTCGAAACGAACCGGAGCGGGTCCGGCGAAGCCGGAGAAGATGTCCTCCCACCCCCAGCTTTGCCCCGATGTCGACGCAGAGGGTCCGGATATAGGTCCCCTTCGAGCAGACGACGCTGAAGGAGATATCCCGTCCCTCGCTCTTTTGAAAGCGGATCTCCCGGATCGTCACCGGCCGGGCGGTCCGCTCGACCGATTTACCGGCGCGCGCCGACCGATAGAGGGGAACCCCTTTTACCTTGATCGCGGAATACATCGGCGGGATCTGTTCATAGGTCCCGACAAACGATTCGAGCGTCTCTCGGACCTGTCCGAGCACCTCGGCCGACACCTCGCAGCGCCGAAGGACCGTCCCGGTCGCATCTTCCGTGTCGGTCTCCTCCCCCAGCCGCAAAACCGCTTCGTACTCCTTCTCCCCTTCCATCAGAAAGGGAACGACCTTCGTCCCCTTTCCGAAACAGACCAGGAGCACACCGGTCGCATCCGGATCGAGCGTTCCGGCATGGCCGACCTTCTTTATCCGCAGCACGCCGCGAAGCTTCGCGACCACGTCATGCGAGGTCCAGCCGGCCGGCTTATCGATGTTCAGGACACCATCTTTCATCATCAAATCACTCTGATTGCGGATTAAAAAATACCCGATCTTTCTCTCTTCTATTCCGAAATCCGCATTCTCATCTCACCGCGCCCGAGACGTCGTAGATCGCTTCCCGTGCGGTAGAGAGAACCCGCTCCTTGACCTGTTCCCAGGCGCCGAAGCAGGTACAGCCGGCCGCATAGGTATGCCCCCCGCCGCCGAGCCGCTTTGCCAGGAGTGCCACATCGACCTTTCCCTGGGAGCGAAAGCTGATCTTATATTGGTCGGGGCCCGCTTCCCGGAAGAAGATCGCCACCTCGACCTTTTCAATGGAGCGGGGATAGTTCACAAAGTCCTCGGTATCTTCCAGGGTCGTTCGGGTCCGCTGCAGCTGCGACTGCGTCACCCGGATCCAGGCGAGCCGGTCGTCGACGCTGATCTCCATCTGTGTCAGGACCTCTCCCAACAGCTGCATCTGACCCGAGGTGTTCGCGTCGTAGAGGGCATGCGCGATTCGAGCCAGGTCGGCGCCGCTCTCGATGAGCTCCGCCGCCATCCGAAGGGTCTTTGAAGAGGTGTTGACATACCGGAAAGAGCCGGTCTCGGTCGCCAGCGCGGTATACAGCGCGGTCGCAATCGGCGGGGTGATCTCGGTGCCGAGCGCCTTGAGGAGATCATAAATCATCTCCCCCGTCGCCGTGGCGGTCGGAACGACCCAGTTCACATCTCCGAAGGCGGGATTGGTCACATGATGGTCGATATTGACGAGAATTTCCGCCGGCAGCGGCCGCGGATAGCCGGTCCGCTCCAAGGTGCCGCAGTCGACAACAATCAGCACCTCCGAAGAAGGGGTGACGGTCTCCCGTTGCGAAAAAAGGCCTTTGTGGGGAAGAAAGAGGAGCTGGCGGGGGAAAGGGTCCTTATTGATGACCTCCGCCGTTTTTCCCATCTGACGAAGCGCCATCGCCAGCGCCAAGCCGGAGCCGAGGACATCTCCTTCCGGGCTGACATGTCCCGTAATTAAGAACGACTTCTTTTGTTGAAGAACGGCGACGACGTCAGCGAGGCTCATTCATTTCCTCCTCGGCCATTATTTCTCGTCTATTTCTCATCTTTCTCAATTTTCTCTATCCGATCGAGCAGGTCCAGAACGTGAGAGACCCGGTCGGTCGTCTCATCCGGGAGAAAAGAGATCTCGGGAATCCGGCGCAACGCCAGCCGCCGCGACAGCTCCGCCCGAACAAATCCGGTCGCCTTCTTCAGCCCGAGAAAAGTCTGCTTGGCATCTTGATCTTTCTGGACCGTGACAAAAACCTTCGCATGCTGCAGGTCATCCGAGACCTCGACGCCGGTCACCGTCACAAACCCGATTCGCGGATCGCGCGTCTTGGTCGCCAAGATGTCGGCCACCTCCATTCTGATTTGATCTCCAATCCGGCTCGTTCTCTTGAACTCTTGCACGGCAAACGAAACCCCCATTGCTTTCTCCGGAGCGCGGCTAAATAAATTCAAGTTGATGATGGACGATCTGGACTTCGGGATGGCTTGCCACAAACCCGACGACTTTGTCCATTACTTCATTCACGAAGCTTCGGTCGTTCGCAACGGTCGTCACCCCGAGGATCGCCTTCTGCCAGAGATCCTGCTCGCCGACCTCCGCGATGGCGACGTTAAATCGATTCTTCACCTTGGTCTTGATGCTCTGCAAAACATGTCGCTTCCCCTTCAGCGAGCCGTTCTGCGGAATATACAATTCGATGGTGCAGACGCCGACGACCATTGAAAACCGCCGCCTCTATAACTTTCCCGCAATCTTGTCGTACGTGTAGACTTCGATCACGTCGCCGACCTTGAGGTCGTTGAAGTTCTCAACCCCGATCCCGCACTCGTAGCCGGTCTGGACCTCCTTCACGTCATCTTTGAAGCGCCGCAATGAGCCGACCTTCCCCTCGTAAACGACCACGCCGTCTCGAAGGACCCGGGCGCCGGCGCTGCTTCGGGAGACCGTCCCGCTGCTGACATAGCCCCCGGCGATGAACCCCTGTTTCGGAATTTGAAAGACCTGCCGGACATCGACCCGTCCGAGCGTCCGCTCCTTGAGCGTCGGCTCGAGCAGACCCTCCATCGCCGCCTTCACGTCGGCAATGGCGTCGTAAATGATCGTGTAGAGCCGGATGTCGACCTTCTCCCGCTCCGCCAGCTCTTGCCCCTTCGCCTCCGGCCGGACGTTGAAGCCGATGACGATGGCGTTCGAGGCGGAGGCGAGGAGCACATCCGACTCGGTGATCCCGCCGACCCCGCGGTGAATCACCCGAAGCTTGACCAAAGGAGAGCTCAGTTTTTCGAGCGACTCTTTAATCGCCTCGGTGGAGCCTTGAACGTCGGCCTTCACGATGATGTTCAGCTCCTTCACGATTCCCTGCTGGATCTCCTGATAGAGATCATCGAGGGTGACCCGGTGCGATTGAGACAATTCGACCAGCCGCTGCCGCTGCGAGCGGCTGTGGGCGACATCCTTGGCGACGCGATCGTCGGTGACCACAACGAAGGTATCTCCTGCGAGTGGCACCCCATCGAGTCCGATGACCTCGACCGGCATCGACGGACCGGCCTCGTCGACCTTCTGTCCCTTGTCGTTGATGAGGGCGCGGACCTTTCCAAAATGGGTCCCGGTCACGAAGGCATCCCCCACCCGCAGCGTTCCTTGCTGGACCAAGACGGTCGCGACCGGACCGCGGCCGCGGTCGAGCTTTGCTTCGACGATCGTCCCGGCCATCGGCCGGTTCGGATTCGCCTTTAACTCGAGCACTTCGGCCTGCAGGAGGATCATTTCAAGGAGCCCTTCCAGACCGATCTTCTTCTTCGCGGAGACCTCGGCGAAGATCGTTTTGCCCCCCCACGCTTCCGGAATCAGCTCATACTCGGAGAGGGCCGTTTTGACCCGCTCCGCATTCGCCTCCGGCTTGTCGATTTTGTTCACGGCGACGATGATCGGCACCCCGGCCGCCTTCGCATGGTTGATCGCTTCGACCGTTTGCGGCATCACCCCATCATCGGCGGCGACGACCAGGACGACAATGTCGGTGACTTTGGCCCCGCGCGCCCGCATGGCGGTAAACGCCTCATGGCCCGGCGTGTCGAGGAAAGTGACCCGCTTTTCTCCGACGGTGACGGTGTAGGCGCCGATATGCTGCGTGATGCCGCCCGCCTCCCCTTCCGTGACCTTCGTCTGTCGAATCGCATCGAGCAGCGACGTCTTTCCGTGGTCGACATGGCCCATAATGGTAATCACCGGCGGCCGCGGCAACAACGTATCCGGATCTTCCGAGGCCGGCTGGTTAAGGATCTCCTCTTCCGTTTTCTCGGAGACCATTTCCGCCTTCACGCCGAATTCCTCCGAAATGAGAGAGGCCTCATCCAGCGAGATCGGCTGGTTGATCGTCGCCATTTTTCCCATCACCATCAGCTTTGCGATGATGCTCGGGACCTTCTGGCCGATCAGCTCCGAGAACTCCTTCACGGTCATCCCTTCATAGAGCTTGACCACTTTTCTTCGGGGCTTGGTAATTTCGGCGGTGACGGCAAGGCCTCTGCGGACCCCCTTCCGATCTTCTTTCCGATGAATCGGCTTGAAGTCCTGCCATTTTCTCGCCTCCACCGGAACCTCGGCGACCGTCTCGACCTCCTCCACGACCACCTGCGGATCCCAGCGCTCCCGCTGCTTCGGACGCTTCGCCTTGTCTTTGAACTTAGCGGCGGCGTCTTTCTTCACCTCGGTGCGCGGCTCGATCTTTCCCTTCTTCTTGTCTTTGTCGCCTTTCTTGTCGGCCGTCTCCTCTTTCTTCGCGCCATCCGGAGAGATGACCTTGGCGACCTCCGCTGCGGCCGCAAGCGGCTCTGCGATCGGAGAAAGAGGAGGCGCACTCTTTACCTCTTCGGTCGAAACGGAAGGGACCGCGGCCTCGGGCGCGGTCAATGCCGCCGCGGCGGGCGCCTGCTCATTCACGGGGCCGGACGGGAGCTCTTTCCCGATGCCGTCGACCGGTATCTCCTCCGTCACCAACGGGGCGGCCATCGCCGCCAGCTCTTCTGGGGTCGGCCTCTTTTTAATTAAGACGCGCGATTTTTTCTCCGCGACCGGAGCGGGAGGAGGGGCCGCCACTTTGGCGGACTTCGTCCCCTTCGAGGCGACCTTCACAGTCCCCGACTTATCCATTCCCTTCATGACCGTCTGGATGTCGCTCTCCTCCAAGGCGGCCATATGATTGCTCGCCTTGATGCCGAGTCGCTTGAGGAGCGCCATCATCTCCTTGGTCGGAATTCCGATTTTCTTCGCAAGCTCAAACACTCTCATGGGACCTTCACCTTCTCTCATTCGTTGCAAACGATCCTATGCCCCCTCCCCCTTCTTTTCCATTTTGAGGAGGGCGCGTGCTTCTTCGATGATCTTCCCTGCGGTCTTCTTTCCAATCATCGGAAGATCGGCAAGGGCGTCTTCGTTCGCCTCCGCCAGTTTTTGGACGGTGTCTATTCCTTTTTCTTTCAATCCTTCAATCATATTCTCGCCGACGCCCGGCACATCCGAAAGGGTATACTCCTTCCCCTCGGCCGCCTGACGTTGTTCCGCCACCATCTGGGCATCCTGCTGTAATTTCTGCTCATGGGAAATAGCGGCCGCGATCTCTTGCTCGCGCTCTTTGGCCCGCTCTTTCTCATATTCTCCCTGATTGATGATGTCGAGCTTCCAGCCGGTCAGCTTGGCGGCGAGCCGGACATTTTGACCCTTCTTGCCGATCGCGAGCGACAGCTGCTGATCCGAGACGACGACGAGCGCCGATTTCTCTCCCTCGTTGATCCCGACCTTCTCGATCACCGCCGGGCTGAGCGCCTCTCCGATAAAGGTTCGCGGGTCCTCGCTCCAGGTGACGATATCGATCTTCTCCCCTTTGAGCTCGCGCACGACCGCCTGAACGCGGGAGCCGCGGACGCCGACGCAGGCGCCGACCGGATCGACCGCCTGATCTTTCGAGAAAACGGCGATCTTGGTCCGATCGCCCGGCTCTCGGACCACCCCTTTGATAATGACGACCCCTTCGGCGATCTCGGGGACCTCCATCTCAAAGAGCTTGGCGACGAAGTTCGGGTGGGTGCGGGAGAGGACGATCTGCGGCCCCTTGGCGGAAGGTTTTACCTCCAGCAGATGGGCGCGAATCCGATCGCCCCGGCGATACGCTTCCCGCGGCACCTGTTCTTGATAGGGGAGGATCGCTTCGGTCTTGCCGAGCTCGACAATGTAATTGCGGCGCTCCTGGCCGAGGATCATTCCGCTGATGATCTCCCCCTGCCGGACGGAGTACTCACGATGAACCGACTCCCACTCCGCCTCGCGCACCCGCTGGAAAATGACCTGCTTTGCGGTCTGTGCGGCGATCCGGCCGAAGTCTTCCATTTCCAGCAGCGAGCCGATCTCGTCTCCCAGCTCCGCCGTATCGTCGACCTTCTTCGCCTCTTCGAGAGAGATCTCGGCCCGGGGGTTGGTCACCTCTTCAACGATCTTCTTCAGCGAGATCACTTCGATCTCTCCGGTCTCGGAGTCGAGCCGAACCTGAATATTCTCGTTGGCGCCGTACCGTTTTTTCGCGGCGGTCAGAAGGGCCGACTCAACCGCCTTGATGATCTTTTGACTCTCTATTCCCTTCTCTCTTCCAATCTGGTCGATAACAGAGAGGAGCTCGCGATTCATTTTACGTTTGACCTCCGCAATAAAATCTTTCCGGATCCGCTTTATTTAAACTTAAAACTCAACCTGAAGACGGGCCTGCGCGACCTGATCAAACAGAATCCGCTGTTCCTTGCCGCTCTCCAGCAGGACCACCGCCTGATCCTCCTTAAAGTCGGTCAGCCGACCGCTGAACACTTTTTGATTTTCGATTGGATCACGCGTTTTTATTTTGACTTTTTTCCCGATCGATCGGAGAAAATCTTCCCGCCGCTTCAGCGGTCGATCCAAGCCGGGCGAGGAGACCTCAAATGTGTAGTGATTGGGGATGGGGTCTTCGACATCCAACGCTTGTCCGAGATAACGGCTGACCTTTTCGCAGTCTTCCAGGGTGACCCCCGCCTGCTTGTCAATGAAGACGCGCAGGATGCCGCTTCGTGGAGAGCCGGCATATTCGATGTCAACCAATTCCAGGCCGAGCGATCGAAGCATCGGCTCGGCGATCTGCTTGACCTTATCGATCAGAACCATTCGATCCATCGATGCCTTAAAACAAAAAAGTGGGCGGAGGAGCTGCCCACTTTGACAAGTAGACCAAATTCAAGAGTGTTTATAGCATACGCGTTGTAAAAATGCAAGGGCAATCCTCACTTTCCCGTAATCTGCTCCTGAAACGCGCGGTATAAAATCTTCGTCTTTTCCCCGGGTCGGCCGGTGCCGATCACCTTCCCGTCGAGACGGACCGCCGGCAAGACTTCGACGGTGGTCCCGGTGAGAAAAAGCTCGTCGGCGGCATACAACTGCGAGAGTTTCAGCTCTTTCTCGACCATTTCCAGGCCGCTTTTCTTACCGATCTGGAGGACCGCCTCGCGGGTGATGCCGGAGAGGATATAGGGTCCCGCGGGGGGTGTGATTACCTTCTTTCCAATCACCGCAAAGAGGTTGCTTCCAGCCCCTTCGGTCACCTTTCCCTCGCGGATGAAAATCGCCTCGAACGCGCCGGCGCGGCTCGCCTGCTCTCGGCCCATCACGTTCGGCAAGAGGTTAAGCGACTTGACGTTGCACCGGGTCCATCGGATGTCGGCCGTCGAGACCAGCGCCACCCCCTCCTCCCGAAGCCGCATCGGAAGGGGCTCAAATTCACGAAAGGTCATCACGACGGTCGGTTTGATCTTTTTGGGAAAGGAATGAAGGCGGGGCGCCGCCCCCCGCGTCACCTGAATGTAGATCTTGGTGTCGGCATACCCGCTTTTGCGACAGCCGGTCCGGATAATCCGCTCCAGCTGCGCCGCCGTATAAGGGAGGGTAATTTCGATCTCTTTGGCGCTCGCGGCCATCCGGGAGAGGTGCTCCCCGATATGGAAGATCCGGCGATCATAGGTCCGAATCAGCTCATAGATGCCGTCTCCAAACTGAAACCCGCGGTCTTCCACGGAAACCTTCGCGGCGGCAAGCGGAGACCATTTCCCATTCACAAAAGCGATATTCGGCATCCGGACGTTACCCTTTCTTTTGCATCAAGACATGATGGAAGACATAGAGCGGCTGCCGCTCCTCTTCGATTTGAAGGATGTTAAAAGCGCCGCCGAAGATCGACCTGAAATCGCCCTTCCGAAAAAATCGATCGTAGTGGCCGTGATGGACCATCCAATTCCGTTTTCTTTTCTCATCGGCATGATGTTTAAAATCGGTTGAAAAGCAGGAGAGAAGAAAATAGCCGCCCGGCTTTAACACCGGAAGGACATTCGCCAGGTAGCGCTGCGTATCCCGCCGGCGGACATGATGCAGGCAGCCGTAATCGAGCAGGACGTCGAAGGCGCCGGGTCGAAACGGAAGATGGAAGACATCTCCCAGCATGAATCGGAGGTTCGGGTTGGCGGCGCCGTTCCCGGAGAACCGGCGGGCCCGCTCCAGCGCCAGCGGCTGATAGTCGAGGCCGACGGCGCGGTATCCCGCTTTTGCAAAGAGGGCGGTGTGCCGCCCCTCGCCGCAGCCGATGTCGAGGATGCGGCCGGAGGGCCGCTCTTTTTTGAATCGCTCGACAAACCGGACGACCGGCGCAGAGGCCCCTTCGACCGGCCAGCCATGCTCGCCGGTCCGATAGGCCTTCTCAAAATATTTTTTCTGGGAGGCGTAGATGCTCACGACAGGCCTTTGATCTGTTTTGAGGCGTGTTTAACCTATCACATTTGATTGAGGCAATCAAGCAAAGAGGCGGTGGTGGGGGTCCCCGGCGGGTGTATGTCATTGCGAACGCGGCGACCGGCGCGCGGGTTAAGAGGCCGCCGCTGCAACGAAAAAACCGTTAAGGATAAAAAATTTCGATCAGCGAGGTCGGCGCCCCGGCCGCATCCCCCCCGCCGATGAGGAGCACTCCGTCCTTTCCAACGGCCCCACTGTGCCATGGGACGGCGAAGTGACCGAATCGGGCGAGCCCCATCGTCGAGGAAACCGGGATAAACAGGTTCTGGTCGGGGTCATAGATCTCCGCTGAGTTTAAGCCGAGTCCCGATTGATCAAACCCGCCTGTGATCAGCACTTTGCCGTTCGTCATGAGGGTCGCTGTATGCTCCGCACGCGGCACATTCATTCCGGCCTGAAGCAATGTGAAGGCATTACTGCCGAGGTTCCACATCTCGGCGCTGTTGACGATCCGTCCATTGAGATCGATCCCGCCGGTAACGAGCACCCTTCCACCCGGAAGACAGACCACGGCATGGCGGACCCGGCCAACCGACATCGCACCGGCCGCAAGAAATCCGCCGTTGGAGCCGCCGGAATAAATCTCGGCGGTCTTTAACGGTTTATTGATATCGTCATATCCCCCCACCACCAAAAAGCGATCATCCTGCGAATTAGCATCACAGCCCAAGGAGACCGTCCGGTGAAGCTTCCGCGGCGCCGCAAGCGGGGGCCCCACTGAAAAAGAGAGCTGGTCCGGATCGAACAGCTCCGTCGTCGACAGGGTGGCCACGGCGCTTCCGATATCGGTCTCGCCCCCCACCAAGAGCACCTTCCGGTTAATGAGACGACTGGCGGTGTGGTAGCGCCGAGGGGTCTTCATGAGACCTGTCTGAACCACCGAGTCGGTGACCGCCGGATCGAAAACCAGCGCACGGTCAACGAGCTTCAGGTTCTTATCGGTCCCGCCTGCGATCACGACCACCTCTTTGCCGCCGCTCAATGTCGTCGCAGTCGCCGTATGATTGAAAACGCCCGTCTGGCGATCATAGAAATAGGTGGCTTTAACAGACGGGCTACCGCTGGGAGCGGTCGTGAAAACCAAATTGATTTCACCGGTCGTATAGTTGATGGTCGATCCCGACCCAATCCCGGTTCCAGTTAAATTGCCGAGCCCATCATCGGTTGCAGTCAGGGCGCTGGATCCCGTTCCGACCACGATGACGATCCTGCTGCCGGGCTCACTGACCACCGGCTTGAAGGCGGTGGTCTTCTGGAAGGGGCTCGCGCTTACCGTGCCCAACGACTCATCGGTGATCTTGATGATATTGAGCGGCGCCGCCGGTTGCAATTGATCATCCGTTCCGATGAACTCCGTGTTCGTGACCGGAAGGACGGCATCATCGACCCCCCCCGCCACCCAAAGCGTTTTGTCGCCGAGCGGGACGACGGTGTGAAAGCGCCTCGGATTTTGAAGCCGGCCGAACGGCTGAAAGCCGGTATTCCCGACGAGAAAAAGGTTGTTGACCCGGAACGAGAAGTCGGTAAATATTTGGGCGCCGGCCGCTTCATCAAAATGCCAAAGGCCATGGACCGCAAAGCGGGCGCCGGTCACAAAGGGCGAGTCGGGGACCAGAATTTCCATCGGTGGACTGAAAGCCGCCTCGGAATAACGGACATCCTGGGTCACCCGCACCTCATCGGCCATTCCTACCAAAAAGGCCCTCCCGCTCCCGCTTCCAATCGTAAAGCGGTTCTGATTGTTGTTGAACAATCCACTAAAGGAAGAGGCCGCAACGATCGAGCCGTCGATGGCGAGATAGGCGCGCCGAGGGCTGCTCTTCCCCGACACCACGGCGGCGACATGGTGCCATT
Organism: Candidatus Manganitrophaceae bacterium; assembly: GCA_016200325.1. Lineage (NCBI taxonomy): Bacteria > Pseudomonadati > Nitrospirota > Nitrospiria > Candidatus Troglogloeales > Candidatus Manganitrophaceae > Candidatus Manganitrophaceae bacterium. The sequence continues at coordinate 228,866 of JACQEZ010000007.1, read as the reverse complement.
GGCCGATGCTCAACGGGGCAGATCCGACCGTGAAAACAGGCTGATTCCCCCGGGGGGTCAGTCGAAAGGAGAGTTGGGATGCGGAGGAGAGGGTGATCTCGAAGAAACTTTGTTTACCTATGACCAGCGCCTCCTGCGCGGGCGCCTGGCCGACGAAGAACCACCCTTCCGCCGTCATCTCATTGAGGGGTGTGGCCGGGTCTAACTGCGTCGCCGGAGCAACCGGAAGCGGATCTCCGATGTCGAGGTTGACCGCGGAGAGGGCGAAGTGCGACCCGTCCAACATCAGCTTATTCCCGCTGTCGGGGAAAGGGCCCGGCGGCCCGGCGATCACCATCACCTCATCCGGATCGCTCGTCAATCCGGTATCGGTCACCGGCGCGCCGGTCGGGAGGGTCGGGTCGGGATCTTCGATGGCCTGAAGCTGAATTTTATAGACCCCATCGGTATCGGCGACAAAGGTCGTCACCACGGAAGCGGGCGTGTCGAGCTTGGCGGCGCTCCCCTTCGGCGTTGAAACGAGCTGCCATTGATAGTGAACGGTCTTTCCGTTCGGATCGCTGCTCGCGCTTCCATCCAAGGTCACCGTGGCGCCGCTGGCGACCGCCTGGTCGGGTCCGGCATTGGCGGTCGGCAATTGATTCCCTTTAAAAAGAGAGTCTTTGTTCGGCTCACCGTTGACACAGCCGCCGAGGTAGATCCCTCCCACCATCAAGATAAGCAAAAGATGGGAAGATCCTTTATTCAAAAACCGGATCATGGCTGGCTCCTCCTAATCGTAAACCGCGATTCGGCGCGCGCATCCGAAACACGTTGCTGCGAAAGCTGACCAAAAGTGAATTCTTGAAGCGAGAGCCCCCCCGCCCGGATGGCGTGAACCCGCCAGACGACCGTCTGCCCATCGGGAAACGGCTTCAGCTCGGTCAAGCCGGTCGCCGGAAAATTCGGAAGGGTGATCTCGGTCTGATTTCCGGGAACCCATGCCTCCCAGAGGAATTGCCCGTCTGAGGTGTCAAGGAGCACCCGATAGAGATCGACCGGCGGCCCCTCCGGGGCGGTCCAAACCAAATGGGGCTGCGTGAGGTCGTCGGCGACAACCGCTTCATTCGGCGCAGGCGATGTCAGCCTCGGCGGATCGGGAAAGACAAGATCTTGATGGGACGGGATGTCGAGAAGTCCCTGCGTAAATAGACTGCTCGCCTCCCCCTTCGCGTTCTGAGCGGTCGCCACAAGGAAATAAGAGAGCGCCCCCTCCGGCCGCAATGAGAGGGCATGGAAGGTCGGACCGCCCTTTCCGGAAAAGGTGGTCGCATCGGCGCCGATAAAGGTCTCTCCCCGACTGCTGACGCTGCCGACCAAGATCCCATTCAGATCTTGCGGCGTAAAGGTCGACGGAAGGGTGACCGATCCATCGGTCGGCACCAGCGGCGGCTCGGCAAGAAAGGAGATGTCGAAACTCAGGGTCCCTCCGGTGCCGAGGGGACCGAGGCCGCCGGCGAAGGTCACATTGTTCAGCGTCCCATCCGGCGAGACGCGAAAGGCCGACAGCCCCAACGCCCGCTTGGAAGCGGGAACCGGAATCTGATAATCTCCACCGCCGGTGTGGTTCTCCATTTGAATAATGTATTCTCCGGACGAAGAGAGGACGCAGCCCGAGGCGACCGGAGAGCAGCTCGACTTTCCCCCTTGCAATGCAAGCAACGGCGCTGCAATCGGTTTGAGATCGGCGCCAAGCGTCTGACCGAGGGTAAGGGTTCCTGTTTTCTGGACGAGTTCGACGAGGCGAACGGTATTCGCATAAACGGGAAAGGTTTTTCGGCCGATCGTGTTTCCGACCGCGTCTGTCGCGATGACCGTATAGACCCCCTGCGTCAACCCATAAACCAGGAATCCTCCCGACGCACTGGTTTTATCGAGAGCGGGCTGCGAGGGATCGATCGCCCCCTGGCTGTTGAAATAGGCGCGGGTCGTTATCTCATTTCCGGAATCGTCGATGACGGTAATCTTCGCGTCGGCGACCGGGACCATGACCGGATCGCCGTTGGGATCGACACTCCCGGTCGGGGTGACAATCCGGCCGAGGATCTCCGCCGTGTCGGTTGCCAGCCCGCTCGTATCGTCGCTCTTGATCGTCCGGACCATGTTTACCAAATCGGCCAGCGGAACCGCGGCCAGAGGATAGTTGAACTTGGCGCGGTCATTCAACTGCACCTCTTGATAAGTCGGCCTGAAATTCCGGCCCGACAAAATCACGGCGATGTATTTACTGTTCGGAAGAAGATGCCCATTGCTTCTATAATTGCCGGCGATCTGGGCGCCGCTGTCGGAGACGATACTTTGATCGATCGGATCTCCGGAAAAATTAACGACGGCTGACTCGACGCCGCCGTTTTGGGACGAAAGCGGCCCCTTTCTCTCCTCTTCCCGAAAGTCGAGGCGATAGTTCACCACCCGTCCCGAAAGATCGATGGTCCGCCCGGTCAACGGGAGGACCGGGAGAGAAAAGACCGTTGTTCCCAACGGCCGGAGGTGAAGGTACCGGGCTCCCACACCCACCCCCAGGCTCTCCGCCGAAACCAGAATGTCATTGTTCGGGTCGAGCCGTAAAAAGACGAACCGGCCATCGGTGGTCGTCTGGTCGAGCGCCGGATCGAGCTGCCCGAGATCATTAAAATAATAGGCCCGTCCGGCATCGTTTCCTGGGAAATAGCGGGCGTTCACCCGGACCCCGGCCTGCGGCTGCTTTGATCCATTGATCGCCTTTCCAACCAGCGCCACCGTGCCGAATCCCTGTTTCCCGCCGGCCGGATCGGCGGCCGCCCAATCATCCACCTCTCGGTTGTAGATGAACAGGAGATCGGTGGCCGACTCGTCATTCATCACCTGATAGGTCGACGAGAGCAATGGGCCCTGGCGTCGAAAATTCCCGAGCTCATCCACCTCCACCACATGGGCCGTCTCCTCCTTGGCGACCTCAAAGACCTTTCCCTGCATCGTTCCATTTGTCACCGTTAGATCGCGCGTAATCATCGGAATAGAGATCTGACTCGCGTCGACCTGATAGAGCGAGGCGATCTGATAAAAAAGAGGTTTGGCGGGGTCGTTCGGATCGGCGTCGCATCCGGCACAGGCATAGACATGAATGTCCTGCGGACCGAAAACATTGGTAAAGAGGGCAATCCCTTGGCCGTCGGTCGTCACCGTCTGCTTTCCGGTGGCCCCTAACGATACGACCGCGCCGGGGAAGGGGAAACGGGTGGTGTCGTCAAACACCTGCACCTCGAGCCGTCCCGTAATCGCTCCCCCCGACGTCCCCCCCCAGTTCGTCGCAAGGAGCGGGTGATCATTGTGCTGTTCCCCCCGGCTGCAGGAGAAGACTAAAAAAAGGAGAAGACCGATCGAATACCGGCGCTTTTTATTCATGAGACCGAACCTACCCATTACATCCCTTCCTTTGATCCTAAAAAAGAAGCCGAACGCCAAACGTGCCGAGCCACTTCGTATAATTGCTCAATGATCCTGTTTTATCGCTGGTCAACACCTGCGCGAGCTCCGGCGGGGTCCCCCCCAGGTTCGATTGGTTTGCCTGCCAGACCCCCCGAAGGTAGAGCTGAATTCCCCGCTCCAACCCGACGGTGATCCCCGCGCTGACCACATGACCTTGATTCACCCGCCGCTTGTGAAAATCAGAGTCCGGATTTAAATAGCGTTGCATTGAATAGCCATACGACAGGTTTAGATTAATCCCTTGGATCAACGGGCGGTCGAATAAAACGGAGGGGGAGAACCCGACATAGGCGTAATCGTCCCCGATCGAATGGGTGTTGAAATTGGAATACACCGCGCCGGAGAGGGTCAGGCGCCCCTCCAATACGCGGTCGATCGCGAGGCCGGCGGAAAGCGAGGGCTGGATGCCGTCATAAATATTATTCACAACCGAATCGGAATATCGAAGCCGAAGGGAACCGGTAAAAGTGGTCGCCAGGCCAGCCGGCGAAAAAGTATCCAGGGTGAGCTCTTGCGACCGATCGGACAGCGACCCTTCGAAAAATCCGACGTGGAGATTATAACCGAGAGAGAGGCCGCTCTGATAGCCCCTCCAATCGACAAATGCACCGAGCTGCCCGCTGAAAATAGACACCTGGCTGTGATGGAAGATAGTGATGGAGGGGGTCAGGCGAAGGCCGCTTCGCCACCCTGTCCCCGTCAAAAAGAAGTGCTGGTACTGGGTAATCACCTCCGATTTGAGATCACTGAACGGCTTTCGGGACAACGTGATGTTGCTGTCGAACGTCACCTGATAGGCGACCGAGATCGTCCCGAACAGGAGATTCACCCGCTCTCGGACCTCGTCTAAAAGGGCCCCCTCGTCACCCCCCTCCTCTAAAATCCCTTGATAGAGATCAAGGGCCTCGTAGGGCCGGCCGAGCTCATCATAAAGGCCGGCGAGGCGAAGCCGGATCGACTTGTCCTTGGGATCGAGCTCCATCGCTTTTTTAAACACGTCTACTGCCGCGTAGGGATCTTTCATCTTCAAATAGGCCATCCCTAAATTGAAATAGCCGACCTTGTTTTCCGGATCGAGCCGGACCGCCTCGGCAAACTCCGAGCGCGCCTCGGCAAATCGGTTCTGTTTTCCGAACAGGACCCCCTTTAGAACATGCAAGCGGACCTGCGCCCGTGTCGTCAGAGACCCCTGCCCCAGCGCGATCAGCCGCTCATAGGTCTCGATCGCCTCCTGCTCGCGGCCGCTCTTCTCGAGGATGTCGGCCAGCGGCAGATAGGCGTCCCCTTCGGAGGGATTGAGGGCGATCACCTGATCAAACGCCTTCTCCGCCTCGGAGAGCTCGTTGCGCCGAAGATAGAGGAGCGCCAAATTGAAATAGTTCGCCGGATTATTCGGCTGCAGCTCCGCGGCCTTTTTGAAGGCGTCCCGCGCTTCATCGAGCTTCTCCGCTTGGACGGCGATCTTTCCCCGGACAGTCTGAGCGCTGACCGCCGCGTTGATGCCGTCTTGATTGTCCGACTGGATCGCTTGCGCGCCGTCATAGGCTTTCAGGGCCTCGTCCAATTTCCCCTGGCGCTCATAGATAATGCCAAGGTTCAACAGCGCCCCTTGGTGCCTCGGATCGACCTGAAGCGTTCGGACCAAGGCAGCCTCCGCATTCGGAAGATCGCCCATCCCGAGATAGATACGCCCGATGTTGTAATAGATCGGCGCCGGCTTCTCGGTCACACTGAGCGCCTGCTGAAAGGAGAGAAGCGCCTCCTGGATCTTTCCCTGCTTGGCAAGGATAATCCCTCGGAAGAGCGGGATCTTGTCCTGGATGCTTCTTGCGCCGAGGGTATTCGGGTTGATTTGGACCGCGGCGACAAAGGCGTGGAGCGCATCTTCGATTCGTTGTTGCTGCTCGTAAATGCTCCCGAGCTGAAGATAGGCATCTTGATGTTGTGGATTGAGCTCCACCACTTTGCGAAACGCCTCTTCGGCTTTTGCCTGATCGTTCTTCCTGAGATAAACCCGCCCGATATTATAATGCGCGGACGGATCAGTCGGATCGACATCCGACGCCGCCTTAAAGAGGCGAAGGGCGCCGTCGAAATCGCCCGACCTCGCCAGCAAAATCCCCTGGATCAGATTCTTTTTTAAGAGGCTGACCTGGACCGCCTCTCCCGTCGGATCACTTTGGATGATCCCCTCATAAATATCCAACGCTTCACGGAGCCGCTGCATCTCCTCATAGAGTCCGGCCAGCTGAAGCAAGGCGGCGGTATGGCGCGGATTCAAACGAAGCGCCTGCTTAAGCGCCTCTTCCGATTTCTGAACCTGGCCGAGTCCCATGTAGCTCACGCCGAGTCGAAAGGGGATCTCTCCCTCATCGGGATATTGCCTCGCCAACTCTTCGAAGAGGCGGACCGCCTCCTCCCAGCGCTTCGATTTCATCAGACGGGCGCCGTCTTCCATCCGCCCCTTCAAGCGCGGGTCGGAACGTCCCTCCCTCCGCTCCGTCGGCGTCTCTTGCCCACACACACCGGAAGCGGTGATGAAAAAAAGGAGAATGATGGATAAACAGATTGCTCGCATCATAACAACAGTTCTCAGAAAAAAATCCGAAGGCCGATGGCCGCCTGCCACCCGGTCAGCTCCATTACAAGCGGACGCCGGGTATTCCCTTCGACAAAGCTCACCTGGTCCCCATTCTTAGGAAACGGAGAGTTCGCGCCGACCGCACCGCTGATGGCATCCTGCTCGAGAAAGGTATGCCGATACGATTTATAAAAAAGGGGCATTGCCCTTCCGAGCCGGTAATTCGCCGAAAAATTCAGCGCCAGCCAACGGGTCAGATAATAATCCCCGCCGGCCCCGCCGGTGACGAGATACCCCCCCCGGCTCGTCGCGCGGGAGAGAACGTTTCTCAAAAATTGTTGCCCGTTCGCCTGGAAGATATAACTGAAATCCTCCGAGTAGGTCACATTGACCTGGTCAAAGAATCCAAGCTCGAGATAAAACCGATACCGATTCTTCTCCTCCACCAGGTGATACCGGCCCTTCAGCGCATACTCGTTGAACGAGACCCGAGTAATCCGCTTTGCCGTAAAGGGGGTGATTCCGAAATCCTGAAACAGGATCTCACCCGATTCAATGGCGGTCGACTCTCCCTCAAAAAAAGCGGTCAACGCGACCAGGGAAAAGCGGGGTCGGACCCGCCACTCCACCTCCACCCCAAACATCGGTCCGCCGCTGATCGAGGGGCTCCCGCCGACGCGGGGGGGGAACGGGGAGGTTTCATTCAGCTTCTGATTGTTTAAGGTCTTGAGCAACGCGGCGTCATAGCCCGAGAAGAGCTCAATATTCCAATCGGAAGCCGACGCCGGTTGCGCCAACCCGATTAAAAGAAGAATCAGAATGAAAACCGGCACCGCAGCTCCTTCCAGCCAATCAAAAGCTATACTTCAGTTCGACAAATATCCGATCATGGCCGACAAACGTGCTGACGAATTTAAAGAGCCGGTCGCTGGCCGGCGCGGCGATGTCGGGAAGGAAACTCTCTTTATGCCCGTAAAAGAGATCGGCCCCGGCCGAAATCTGCAATCGTTCGGTAATTAAATAGTTGATCTTCGGCTTCAGCAGCACCTCGCCGTTGTTGATCAGATAAAGAATAAAAAATTGCCCCTTGAGCGACGCATTCAACGACTTCTGCCCGAAGAGGCTGATAAAGGTGTCGTAGTTGTCTTGGAACATCACCGGGTCCCAGCCGAAGACGATCCACTGCGAGAGGGCCAGCGAGAGATCAAATCCTTTGAGGGTGGTGTCGGCCTCCATCCCCCACCGGACGTGGTTGCGCTTTATCGCGCCGCCGTAATCGAGGTGGTTGTCGCCGTCACGGTCGGCCAAACGGGTGCCGAAATACTTTCCGGTGATGAACGATCCCTCTCCTTTTAGGATCAGGCTCCCCAGGTTGAAGACCGCCGCCGCTCCATAGATATGCATCCGTTTAAATGCCGGATGATACACCGGCCCGCAATCGGGATCGGTGTTCGTCTGGTCGATCTGAAGCTGGGTCGGAAGACATTTGGCGGGCGGAGCAAAGAATCGAAACCCGGTATACTCTCGGAAGGGGGTCGGAAAGGGATCCCAGACATTCAGATAACTGATCGCAAGGTCGACTCCCCCGAACGTTCTGGAGAGCCTCCCCCCAAACTCCGAATCGCCGAACGTCTTGGGGGGCTCTTCCTCTCCGGGAAGCCGCTGGAAGAGCTCCCACTCGGAGCCTTTCGGGGCGGGCTGATGCGGTCTAAAAAAAGGAATCCAGAGCGCTTCCAATTGATACGGTCCAGCATAGTAGTCTCCCTTCACGGTCCAGAGGGGGATTCGGAAATCGATCAGATCGGGAAGGATGAACTCCCTGAAGTTGAGCGGATTGATCTCGTCGAGGATTCGAAAGCCGAGCAGCTGCTCCCAGACGACCAGCTGTTTCCCCACCCGGAGGTCGAGCTTTGAGAGAGAATAGTCGAAGTAGAGTTCGCGCATCTGACCCCAGAGCCGTTGGTCCTCACGGGCCCGCTGGGAAAGAAACGGGAGAGGAAGATTCGGATCGTTGGGGAAATTAATCGTGTCGTAAGAGGCAAACAGATAAGCGGCGTCATACCATCCCCACGCAGAAACGTAGAAATGGAGATTGGTTTTTAGTTCGGCGGACGCTTCTAAAAAGAGGATATTCCGGATCTTGGTGAAGGCAACCGGATCTTGGAATCGGAGAGCCGTCTCATTTTTGAGATACCCTCCTAGATGAAGGCTTCCGAAAGTCCCGTTTTCTTCGGCGAGGGCAGGAAGACTAAAATAAAAAATAAAAATGAGAAGGAGCAGGATGAAGAGCTTAGGTTGCAATTGAATTCATCCTCTTCCCATCGGATCAAGGGAATATTTCATGATCGTCTGTTGGATCAGCCTTTCTATTTACATTGCCGGTGTAAGTCCATTGCAAGACCTTAAGGGGGCTTGGTGGATTTATAGGCAGGGAAGAATCTTCTAGTTAATTTTTCCTCCAGTAAAAACCGAGCCTTGTCAAAAAAGAATATCATAAATTATACGGATAGCAACCATTTTCTACCCGGGATAAGAAGCAGAATACTAGGTAGGTTTTCACCCCCATCTGTGTTCTCCGTCGTCAATGCCGGTCGATACGTAGGACTTAAAGCGAACAGACTTCGAGAGGGTTATCTTTCGCGATTCATCCTTATAAGAAGAAGGAGATGGAGGTTTTCTTATAGAAAGCATGCAGAGAGGGAATAAAAAAGAAGGGCAAGGAGTGAGACGCGAGACACAAGACAAAGGAGGAGGGAGACGGTGCGCTGCCTCCCTCCTCTCTCTATCGCCTTATAAAGAGAAGCTTAGAAGTTCTGATTAACGGTGACCACCGCCGGAGTGCCGGTATCAAACAGAATGCTTGACGAGAAGCCGGGTGTCGCCGGATCGCTGACCGCCTGATCGACGTGGGTGTTGAAATCGCCGGCCGCCGCCGTCGTGGTGTTCGGCGTGATGGTCACGGTATTTCGGGTCAACCCATTTACCGTATCGGTAATGCTCTGGGTAATATTGATCTCGGTGCCGACCATGTTCTCTTGACCGGCAGCGGTCCCTTTATTGATGATATTGAGGTTGTCCATCCGGGTGGTAACGTTCACCGTGCCGCCGGTCGCATTCAAGATCTGCTTGAAGGTCAGCTGATCGGTCGAGATGGTATTGGTCGCCCCTTGAACAACACCCCCGGGGGTGAAGGTCTCCTGCGAAAAAACCGACCCGGTCGATGCATCCGGTTTGCTCCGAACGATCATATGGTTCAACTGCTTCCCATTGATGATGACCGCTTCCTGGAAGAAGAAGCTGTCGCCACTCGACTCAATCATCTGATTGGTGCCACCGGCGAGTCCGCAGGTCGCTGCCGTCGTACAGGTTGGACTTGAGAAGTTGACCGTCGTCGTCTGCGCCATGGCAAACCCTGCAGAGAGCAGGACCCCGGCTAGAGCAAGATAGGTCTTTTTATAGATTGATTTCATTTATGTCATGCCTCCCTAAATTAAATTAGACCTTGTTCACCCTTTAATTAAATTAATATTATGGACCCTGCACGATGGTGGGCAATCCACCTGTCGTAAAGTCGAGGTCCTGGGTGAAGATGACCGCATTCGATGCATCCGTAATCTTTACCTGCTGATCGATCGAGGTACAGAAAACCGCGGTCGTTCCGCACGAAGGATCGGTTGCATGCTGCTGCCCGTTTGGTCCGGTCTTGTTCGGCAGGATATCGACGTTGCTGAAAGAAAGCCCCCCAACCTGGCCGTTCACCGGTGTGGCCCCTGCCAGTTGCTGATGGATATGAATATCTTGATTCGGGTCAAGAGAAGCCGTTGTAGCAAAGCCCGCGTCGGTCACCGACTGCCTGAAAGCAATCTGTGAATTGCCGGGCGCCGCGACGATGGGAGCCGGCGTGTTATTCTGGGTCGTCGGCGATCTCTGAGGACCCATCAATACGAATGATTCTTGAACAAATGCTTTCCCGGTGCTGGAACCTTCCAACATGGTGTGGATGGTCGGCACTGGGGTCGCCGGTCCGGAGCCATCCGGATCAACATTCACGAACTCTTGTTGAAAGAAGTTCCCACTGCCCATGGAGCCCTGGACAGTGACTAACTGTCCCCCAGTCAACTGGGTTCCGCTTCCGCCGATTCCGGTGTGAACATATGGGAAAGGAGACGGATTATCGGTAAACGTTGGGGTCCCCACCTGGGCCAACGCAATCCCGCCCGTGATGGAGACAATCCCGAGCGCCGATAGCAAAATGGACCATTTCTTCGCTCTGCCAGTTCTTGTCATTAATGTTCCCCCCTGTTTCTTAAGTTCCTAAAGATCGATCCGTTAACCAGATATTTTATTAAACCGGGCAATCTGGCGATTGGCCTTTTCTTACCCTACACTTCTTTCTTCTACCTACAGACTTCCTCAGCTATGCCAGCAGCTGAAGCCTTGCAACTTAAAAATCACTCACCTTATCTGCCGCCGAATCCGCCGCCACCCCCGCCGCTACCGGAACCCGGGAAGCTACGGCCATCCCCACTGCTTAAGGCATGGGAGCCGGCGCCGCCCCAACGATCCCACCAGATCGGAGTCAGCTGAAAGTCATCTGTATCGTGGTTTGGAATCGCAGGCCGGGTCGAACCGGTTGAGGCGGTTGCATTGCAACCCCCACGGCGTCCTGAATCACTCCGAAAATTTCCTTCCAACCGGCCGGTGGGATCTCCGAAATCATTACACTTGCTGAAATTAACCAGCTGATTCGTGGTCGGATCAATAATCTTGACAACGGTCAGGTCATTCCAGAAATTGATCGGTCCACCCCCGCCGCCCCCGCCGCCGAACCCGCCGCGACCGCCTCCTCCACCCCCACTCGGGACGGAGGTCGCGATGACATGGGAGAGCTGTGACGCAGACGGAGCAAAGGTTTCGCTCTGAGTAATATCATTTCCGCCGAGCCCATCAAACCCGGTGATCCAGACCCCGATGTCTTGGCGAACCCGCACCTTTCCAACCGTCGTATCATTAAACGGCTGCTGCCGGAAAAACATATCCATCTGGTTGAATCCGGTGCCGGCCAAGGTCGCCACCTTTGATTCAACGATGTCAAAATGGAGCTGGATCGGCTGCTTAAATCCATTAATGAAGCTATGGTCGGTCAGCCCCCAGGCCGGATCTTTCATCACCTGATTAAAGATGATATTTCCGGTCGGATCGTTGTTTAATCCGGCTGTTTTCTTTACATAGGAGTCGACCGAAAAGTTGGTGTCTGTGATGCTTTGGAAAAAGAAGCTGTTCCCATTCTGAAGAGAGACCGTCTCCTGGATAAATCCATTGCCCTTAATTGTGTCAGAGATGGTCGCGCCGGAGATCGTGGCCGGGTCGGTGCCCCAGGGAGCAGGCGCATCAGAGAGAAGGGGTGTGACTCTTGCGGGAGGAAGAGGACCCGGAGGTGTCTGGTTCCCTCCACCTCCGCCACCCCCACCACCGCCTCCACCAAATTGAGCCCATACCGGCGTTGCCAGAAGAAGAGAGAGGCTGAGCACAGGAAGAATCCGGAATAAATTTGATGGCAGTAAAAACTTTGAGCTTCTAAGTATCGTCATAAAATACTCCCGCTCTATATGCTAAAAACGACTGCCTATAATAAGGCGAAACACGCAGGATCGGGATTTCGCCATCTAAGTGTTATCACTCTAAATAAAAAAAAGTAACCTGTCAACAAAAAAATTCAAAAAAAGTATAAGACCGGAGTTGTTTTTGAATTCCTAATTTAACGTAAGCTTCCTTACTGTGTCGGAGCGCCAACGATATACTTCAGCGCTTTGTTGCTCGCATCCCGGTAGCTGATGTGAACGGCTCCGGCTCCGTCCACCGCTATATAGGTATCCAATCCAACCTCCCCAGGCGCGTCGAGTGTAAAGAGCGACCAGCTCTTCGGATCCAGACAATTGGAGGAGCTTGATGAACAGGTCGCATACTTAAGGTCTTTGTTCAGATCATCCCGGTAGCTGACGTGGAGTCTACCCGGAACAGCCACAATCTGGGTACTTCCACCCGCATTGTCGATAGCGATTTTCGTCCAATTATTACTGTCCGTACAGTTACCATCACAGCGGGCGTACTTTAGAAGGCCGTTGGTGTTGTCACGATACGTCATATGAACGGTATTCCCAAAAATCGAGAGAGAGTTCTCCGTTCCAACATCAAATTTCCCTTCTCCATCATCAACCACAGCCGCCGCTGCCCCACTCAGTTGGCTACAATTCTGAGCTTGGGATACGGAGCAGGTCACATACTTTAATGTTCCGTTAAGGTAATAGCTCATATGAATAGTGTCGTTTGCAATAACGATATGGTTCGGAGATCCCGCCCCTTTCCCTTGATCGATCTCCACCTTCTCTATATCTCCACTGTTCTTAGAGTCACACGAAGCTGAGCAAGTAGCATAAGTGAATATGTCTAGAGAGGTTTGACCTGTAGCCTTGGGATCACCTTTCTTGGCATAACTAATGTGCACTCTACCTTTATCGACAGCGATATAGGTATCTGTGACTCCAAAAGGTGTGTCATCGACAATAACGGGAGCCCACGTTCCTACACTACCATCGGCCTTTGCGACTCCTTTAGCATATTTCAAAACACCTCGGTCGTCGGCTTTATTTCCGGTAGAGGTCGTACCGACATCTCGATAGCTTACATGAAGTGTTGTTCCTTCAATTGCCAAGTTGATATCCCGTCCGAATTTTTGATCCGTTAACTTGGCCGTGGTATCGATTACCTCATTGTTCCAACTGCCGGGCTTATCACAGTCTTTGGAACAATAAGCATGCTTCGGAGCACCGGCTGAATCGGAGAAGTACGCGATATGGAGCGTCCCAGCGCTATCCACGGCAATCGCAGTGCACTCGCCAGAGTCTGTGGCAACCGTTCCTCCATCAAGCATAATGCCGGACTTAAATGAAGGCGGCGGAGCGAAGACGGCGGTCTTAAACGACCATGGATAAGGATCTGTAAGCAAGTTCCCTTCCTTGTCTCGGACTTGTGGTAAGAGCTTTACCTGGTAAGTACTATTGTATGCCAAATTGGTTTTGTGATTCAAGCGGACGGTGACGCAATCGGTATCTACACAAGCGGGATCATATCCAACATCGAGACCCTCCATAGGCGCCTGAAAGGAAGAGAGCATCATCGGTTTATTAAAGGTGATGTCAATCGGCGTATCGACCGCCGCCGGGGTATCCCCTTGAGGGGAGGCTGAGATCACTTTCGGAAAAACAACAGAAGGGTTTCCCCCGGTGCCATCCCCGCCGGTCCCGCCTCCGGTCCCCGGATTGGGTGGGGCAGGATCTCCAACCCCTCCGCTTCCTCCGCCACAGCCGACGAGAATAACAGCAGCCAAAACGACGATGAAAGGGAGCTGCCGCATCGAAAAATGACGATTCACGTTTTTATAGAAACCGAGAAGCAAATAAATGGTGCACCTGGTTTTTCAGAGTTCGGAGGGCAAGGAACAGGGGGTGAAGACGAGGACGGTTCCTGATAACGAAAGCGGATAACTATATTCCCCTAACCCGACTTGCGGACTCATGTTAACATCGTTCACATCCGCAGACCGCTCTTCTCTAGACACGGATGGGATGATTCTAAGTAAAAAACCGACCTCTGTCAAGGAATTTCGGCGGGACCAAAAGCGCAGGCACCTTAAGTGTCTGCCGACCGCCACATACGTTCTTACCCTATCTTTATCCATGTAGATGTAATGACGGTGCCATTCTAACCGACCGAGTCTACTTGCAGAAGCAGGGAACCGTGTGATAGTTTAGGCAGCATGAGCGAGAATAAAAAGAACATCCTGGCCCTCTCTTTCGATGAATTGGAGCGCTGGGTCCTCGATTTAGGGTGGAAGAAGTACCGCGCCCGCCAGATTATCTCCTGGCTCTATCAGCGGCACATCCCCGATTTCGAGCAGATGACCGACCTCTCCAAGCCCGACCGGGCCCTGCTCGCCGAGCACGCCGTCCTCCATCAGTTGAAGATCGTGACGCGCCAAAAGTCGACCGATGGGACCGAGAAGTTTCTGTTGGGACTCGAAGACGGCAACCAGATCGAGTCGGTCCTGATCCCGGAGGAGGACCGCTTGACCCTCTGCATCTCCTCCCAAGCCGGCTGTACCCTCGACTGCGGCTTCTGCCTGACGGCGCAGGAAAAATTAAAACGGAACCTGAGGGCTGAAGAGATCGTCGGTCAAATCCTCGCCGTTCAACAGACGCTGCCGGAAGAGCGGCGGATCACGAATATCGTCATGATGGGGATGGGCGAGCCGCTGGCGAACTTCACCCAGGTGGTTGAGTCGCTCAAGAAGATGATCTCGCCGATCGGCCTCGGTTTCTCGCCGCGACGGGTCACGGTGTCGACGGCCGGCATGGTTCCACAGATCTTAAAGCTCTGGGAGGCGGTACCGGTCAACCTCTCGATCTCTTTGAATGCCACAACCAACGAGGTGCGCGATCAGATTATGCCGAAGGTCAACCGGCTTTATCCGATCGAAGCGTTGATGGAGGTCTGCAAGGCCTTTCCGCTCCCCTCCCGGCGGCGGATCACCTTTGAATATGTCCTTTTATCGGGGGTGAATGACACCTTGGCCGATGCCGCCCGGCTCGTTCGGCTGAGCCACGGGATTCGATGCAAGATCAACCTCATCCCTTTCAACGAGTTCCCCGGCTCCCCCTATCGGCGCCCGAGTGATGCGGATGTCTTACGTTTTCAAAAGATTCTGCTGGACGCCCATCTCACCGCCACCATTCGGAAGAGCAAGGGACGAGACATCCTCGCTGCCTGCGGGCAGCTCAACAGCGAGTTCGCAGCACGAACCGCCCGCTCACCCCTCTCCGAAATCCCGCTGCTCCCCGCCTAAAGGCGCTTACACGGAAAGACCCCCTGAGATCGCCCATCTTGAACGGCCCGCTCTCGATAAGCTAGACTTAGAGTATACAAACCAAGACTAGCGGGAGGCTAAAAGGATGGAAAAATCAATGATCGATCCGGTCTGTGGAATGACGGTCACAAACGAGAATGTCTGTACCGATTATCAGGGGAAGCATTTCTGCTTCTGTTCGGAAAGCTGTCTTCAAACTTTCAAGAAATCACCGGAACAGTACGTGCGGAAGGCAGGATAGAATCTCATCGACCGGAGGCGGGCGCCTCCGGTCGATGCTTCTGTTTACTCGTCGTCTGACTCGTCCCCGTAGGATGAACCGCCGGAAGAATGCGGCGATCCGGAGCCCATCATCCCTTTTTCCATCCCCATGCCGCCCTTTCCATGCGGCGACATTCCCATGCTGCCATGCGAACCACCCATCATGCCGGACATCCCGCCATGCATTCCGCCCCGCATCCCGCTCATCATCCGCATTTCGATCATCTGACGGAATCGATCAAACTGCGCATCCGAGAGAAAATCTTTTGCCTTCGCCATCGAGCGGATCCGGAACATCATCAGGTC
Organism: Candidatus Manganitrophaceae bacterium; assembly: GCA_016200325.1. NCBI lineage: Bacteria > Pseudomonadati > Nitrospirota > Nitrospiria > Candidatus Troglogloeales > Candidatus Manganitrophaceae > Candidatus Manganitrophaceae bacterium. Next base: position 213,288 of record JACQEZ010000007.1, on the reverse strand, counting down.
GGTCTCTTGCGCTTCCTTATCTTTCGCTTTCTTCTCTATCTTCGCAAGGTCGAGCTTCGGCTCGGCGATCATCTCCTCCAATTCAATCTGGGAGATCTGGAGCGCCGCCTGCCGCTGAATGGTCCCTTTTTTATAATCGACAAAAAGATCGTGAAGCTTCTTCGCTTGATCATCATTGAGGCCGAGCGTTTCTTTCAACCCTTGCAGGCTGAAGAAATTGGCCCCCTGCATCCCTCCGGGGGAAGGGTGCCCCATCGGCGGCCGCTCCATCCGGCCCCGCTCCCCGCCTTGATGCGGATTTCCTCCCGCCGCCGGCGGTCCCCCCTGCATCATCTGCGCAGAGACGGTCGTCGCCATCATCGATCCCAACAACATACAGATTCCGGCTCCCCGGAACAGATTCCATTTTTTCATTCTCTCCTCCTCACACAATAATCGATCAGCCGTTACGATTTCTTATGATAAACCAAAAAAATCGAAGAGACAACCATCGGTCAATCGCGGTACGTGGCGCGGAACGCGGCGCGGAACGCGGATTGTGGATGGTGGAGTAATAAGGAAAGGAAAAGAACCTACACACGACCGTCTCCACCCGTACTCCTCCCCTTCTGTCTCAGCCTATCATCCTTGACACCCTTTTTAACCATCTGTTAAGATGACCTCCGTTTGATGGAGATCACGAGGAGCCCGAATGCATCGAGGAATCGGTCGGCAAAAATCGCTTCGCCTTCTTCTTATCACCCTACTTCTTATCTCTTCTTCCCCCCTTCTGCAGGCGGCCGACCCGGCCCTCAAGACCGAATCGGTCACCCTCCAGAACGGTGTCAAAGTGGTCCTGGTCGAAGAGCATAAGGCGCCGGTGATCACCTTTCAGGTCTGGTATAGGGTCGGCTCGCGCAACGAGATCACCGGCAAGACCGGACTCTCCCACCTGCTCGAACATATGATGTTCAAAGGAACGCAGAACCATGGAAAGGGAGAATTCTCGCGGATCGTCGCCAAAAACGGCGGGACGGAGAATGCCTTTACCGCCAACGACTACACCGCCTACTTCGAGAACTTCGCCGCCGACCGGATCGAGCTCTCGCTCGATCTCGAATCGGACCGGATGCAAAACCTGACGATGGATCCGAAAGAGTTTCAATTGGAAAGAGAGGTCGTTAAGGAGGAGCGCCGGAGCCGAACCGATGACGACCCTTACTCGTTCCTGATCGAAAATCTGTATGCGATCGCTTTTATGGTCCACACCTATCATAACCCGGTCATCGGCTGGATGAGCGACCTCGACCAGGTGACCCGGGACGATGCCTTCCAATGGTATAAGCGCTACTACCAGCCGAACAATGCGACGATCGTGGTCGTGGGCGATTTCAGCTCCAAAACGCTCCTGCCCAAAATAAAAAACTACTTTGAGAAGATCCCGAAAGGGCCGGAGCCGCCGCAGACCGCTCCCCCGGAACCGTCCCAGATTGGGGAGCGGCGGTCGATCGTCAAACGCGAGGCCCAGCTTCCATTCGTCTTCGCCGCCTTTCACACCCCCAATTACCAGAGCCCCGACAGCTATGCGCTGACCGTCCTCTCGAACGTGATCTCGGCGGGAAAGAGTTCCCGGCTCTATCGAAGCCTCGTCTACCAACAGCAGATCGCGCTCGATGCCGGCGGACATTACGAGGGGCTGACCACCGATCCGGAACTCTTCTATATCTATGCCACCGCCCGGCCTCAAGCCTCGCCGGAGGAGGTGGAAGAGGCGCTGGATGACGAGATCAGCCGGATCCAGATGGAGCCGGTCTCCGAGCAGGAGCTGAAGAAGGCAAAGAACCAAATCGAGGCGGAGTTCATTTTGGGATCCGACTCGAACTTCTTCCGCGCGATGCGGATCGGCACGGCGGAGACGGTCGGCGCGGGGCAGGAGTATCTGACCCACTTTGTAGAAAATATCCGAAAGGTCACCGCCGCCGATCTTCAGCGGGTGGCGAAAAAATACCTCATTGAGGATCAGCGGAGCGTGGGGACCCTCCTGCCGCTTGCAATGGAAGAGGGGGGCTCCACTCCGAACGAAATGCCGAAAGAAGGGGCAGGGCCGATGGCGCCGGGAATGCCTCCAAAGGGGATGCAATGAACGTCACTCAAAAATCGCTTCGGATCAAATTTTATCCGCTTGTATTTGCAGTCCTCTCCCTTCTGCTGACCCTCGCCGCGAGCGTCCCGGCCGCCGAGATCAAGCCGAAGCGGATCGTCACCGAGAACGGCATCACCCTATTGATTCTGGAGCGTCCCTCGCTTCCGATCGTCAGCGTCACGGCGCTCGTTCGGGCCGGCTCACTCTATGATCCGAACAACAAGGCCGGTCTGGCGAACCTCACCACCTCGCTGCTCGACGAGGGGACGAAAAAGCGAACCTCAACGCAGATCGCCGACGCGGTCGATTTTATCGGGGCCGACCTCTCCGCCTCGGCCAATGAAGATTACATGACGGCGACCCTTCATCTCTTAAAGAAAGATGCCGACACCGGCTTCGACCTCCTCTCGGACATTCTGATCAACCCGGTCTTCGATCCGAAAGAGGTCGAGCGGGTCCGAAAGAGTATCCTCGGCACCCTTATTTCTGAAAAAGACCAACCCCAGGCGGTCGCCTCGCGGGCCTTCCGAGGGATCGTCTTCGGAGAGCATCCTTATCGCAATCCGGTCATCGGAGGCGAAGAGACCGTTCCGAACATCACCCGGGAGGAGATCGTCTCTTTCCACCGATCCTACTTCGTCCCGAATAACCTGATCCTCTCGATCGTCGGCGACGTGACCGAAAAAGAGGCGGTGGCGCTCACCAAGAAATATTTCGGAAAATGGGAAAGAAAACAGATCGTCTTCCCTCGGGTCGGGCCACCCACCCCCTTCCAGGGGAAAAAATTGGAGCTGATCGACAAAGAGCTCACGCAAGCCAGCGTGATGCTGGGACATGTCGGGATCGACCGTGCCAACCCCGACTATTATGCCGTGACGGTGATGAATTATATCCTCGGCGGCGGCGGGTTTTCTTCTCGAATGATGGCCGACATCCGCGACAACAAAGGGCTGGTCTATTCGATCTACTCCTACTTCGAGGCGAATCGCTACCCCGGCGAATTCGCCGTCTCGCTGCAGACCCGCTCGAAGAGCACCAATGAGGCCATCGAAGGGGTGGTCCAGGAAATCGCGCGGATTCGAAAAGAACCGGTCGTCGACAGGGAGCTCGCAGAAGCAAAGGCCTATCTCGTCGGAAGCTTCCCGCTCCGGATGGAGACCACCGCGCGACTGGCTGCCCTCCTCGCCTCGATTGAGTATTACCAATTGGGGCTTGACTATTTTGAGAAATACCCCAGCTACATCAACCGGGTCACGCGCGAAGATGTGTTGCGGGTCGCCCAGAAATATCTCGACCCAGACCATTATGCGTTGGTGGTGGTTGCGAAGCAGAGCGACGCTCAGATCAAAGAGCTGCCGACGGCCACAGAACCGACGGCCAAGCCGAGCGCCGCGCCGGGAGCGATTAAATGACCCCCCATCGGGATTACGACCGCCTCTTTGAAATCCTCCGCGAAATGAATTCGGTCGCCGTCGCCTACTCCGGCGGCGTCGACTCCGCCCTCGTCGCCAAGGTCGCACACGATGCGCTGGCGTCGCGCGCCGTCGCGGTCACCTCGATTTCGCCGACCCTCCCCGCCTCTCAACTCCAAGAGGCGAAGGAAGTCGCCGCCGGCATCGGCATCCGCCATCTGTTTGTCGAGTCGGATGAGCTTCAAATTCCCGGCTACGCCGAGAACAGCGCGAACCGCTGCTATCTCTGCAAGGGGGACCTCTACACCCTGCTCATCGACGTGGCCCGGCGCGAAGGGGCAAGACATATTGTCGATGGAACCCATCTCGATGATCTCGGCGACATCCGTCCCGGATTGGCCGCGGCGCGCGAGCGGGGGGTGCGAAGCCCCTTGGTCGAGGCGGGATTGAACAAAGAAGCGGTCCGATCGCTCTCCCGCGTGTTGGGCCTTGCGACGTGGGACAAACCGGCCTCCGCCTGTCTCTCCTCCCGCTTTCCGCGCGGGACACGCATCACGCACGCCCGGCTCAAACAGATCGAGTCCGCCGAGGAGGTTCTTCGCGAGCTCGGATTCCGTCAGTTTCGCGTTCGCTATTATGACGAGACCGCCCGGGTCGAGCTGGCGCCGGAGGAGCTTCGGCCGTTGGAGGCCGACCGGCGCGCCCTCCTGGTCGCCCGGATCGAAGCGTGCGGCTTTCAGCAGGTGACGTTCGATCCCGCCGGATACCGCCCGGGAGGGGCCGACCGGCCGGGAACAGAGCCGATCTTGCTGCATCAGATTGATCAAATGCATCCGATCCATGAAACGAAATAAAATCTCCTTCCTTTTCCTTCCGCTCTTCTTTCTGCTCCTCGCGGCCGAGACCCCGCCCCCCGCTCCGCCGCCGGCAACGACCGCCGATCTGACCCTGACCCTTCACTCTCCCTACCATGCGCCGATCACGGCCAAGGGACGCTTCTACCGGAGTGGGTTGTCGATCCGCTACGAGCCGGAAGGGACCGAAGAATTCGATCTCTACGATCTGACACGGCGGGAAGAGATCCGCCTCTTCCCCAGGGATAAAATCTATTTTCAAATCCGGCTCGGCCCGGCCCGCCTGATTAAGGCGATTCAAGAAGGATGGCTGCCCCCCCCCGCTCCCTATAAAGAGACGCGTATTCTGCTAAATGAAGGCTCGCTCAAAGGGCGCGATGCACGGCTCTATTTAGTTTTGTTGGAGGAGAAGGAGAAGCGCTGGCATTCGCTCCGATGGGTCACGGCCGACGCTTCGGAAATTCCGCTTCAGGTCATCTATTCGGCCAGCGACTATGAAACGGTGATCGCCGAGTACAGTGCGCTCCAGACAGAGCCGGTCGATCCCGATCGATTCAAACCTCCCTCCGATTTTCTGAGCGTGAACCCGTACTGAACAGGAAAGCGGGCCTTCAACTTTACTTTTTATTGTGAAGATGCCATAATTTTGCAACTTTAGAGGAGATTTTAGATGTCCGACATTCGCGTCCGCTTCGCCCCCAGTCCCACCGGTTTTCTTCACATCGGCGGGGCGCGGACCGCGCTCTTCAATTGGCTTTTCGCCCGGCATCACGGGGGAAAATTCTTTCTTCGGATCGAAGACACCGACCGCTCTCGATCGACCGATGAAGCAATTGAGGCGATCATCGACGGCATGCGGTGGCTCGGGCTCGATTGGGACAAGTGGGAAGGGTCGGATAAAAACCCGGTTCGACAGACCGACCGCTTCGATCTCTATCGGAAGAAGGTCGAGGAGCTGCTCGACCGCGGCCTCGCCTACCGCTGCTACTGCACGGCGGAAGAACTGGATGCCCGCCGGAAAGAGGCGATGGCCCAAGGGAAGGTTCCCCGCTATGATGGCCGGTGCCGCCTGCTGACCGCGCCGATTCCGGGAAAAGAAGCGGCGATCCGGTTTAAAGCCTCGTCGGAGGGAGAGATCGTCGTCGATGACCTGGTGAAGGGAAAGGTCGTCTTCGATGCGAGCACGGTTGATGACCTCATTATCTTACGATCCGACGGAACACCGACGTACAATTTCTGCGTCGTCGTCGATGACGTTGATATGAAGATCTCGCATGTGATCCGGGGCGACGATCATCTGAACAATACGCCGCGGCAGATCCAGCTTTATCAAGTGCTCAACTACCCCCTTCCGCGGTTCGGGCATGTCTCGATGATTCTCGGCGCCGACAAAGCGCGTCTCTCAAAGCGCCACGGCGCCACCGCCGTTCAGCAATATCGCGACGAAGGCTTTCTTCCCGAGGCGATGGTCAACTACCTCGTCCGCCTCGGCTGGTCGGCCAAAGATCAGGAGATCTTCAGCCTGCCGGAGTTGATTGAGAAGTTTACCATCGAACAGGTCGGCGCCTCCGCCGCCACCTTTAATCCCGAAAAGCTCCTTTGGCTCAATGCCCATTATATTCGGACCGTCGATCCAAAGCGGGTCGCGCAGCTCCTTCTGCCCCATCTGGAACAGCTCGGCGTGTCGCCCGAGCAGATCGATCGGCCGCGGCTGGAGCAGATCGTGATCGCGCTCCGCGAGCGCTCTCGGACCCTGAAGGAGATGGCCGACCTGGCGGTTCACTTTTTCGTCGATGCCGTTCCGATCGATGAGAAAGCGCAAAAGGTCTTGACGCCGGAGACCCTTCCGATCTTCAAGGCGGTCCATGCGCGGCTGGCCGAGACCGACTTTGAGCACACCGCGCTGGAAGAGGCGTTCCGGTCGATCGGCGAAGGGCTCGGATTGAAGCTCTCTCAGGTCGCCCAGCCGGTCCGCGCCGCCGTCACCGGCAAGACGGTGAGCCCCGGTATTTTTGATGTGCTGATCCTTCTCGGAAAAGAAAAAACGCTGAAGCGGCTGGCGTCGCAAATCGATCCTCTTTCTTCTCCGCCCGCTTCAAAATAAGTTTCTTGACACCCAAAGCGCTTTCCGCTAAATTCTTTCTACCTTCCAGCTCTAATATTGGATATTGGGGGATCGTCTAGTGGCAGGACAGCAGACTCTGACTCTGCTTACCGAGGTTCGAATCCTCGTCCCCCAGCCATTCTTTGGTTTTCACACTTTCAGCAATCAAGTCAAACGGTTTTCTATAGGTAGGACAAGGAGTTCCGTCCTTCAGGGTGCAGTTCGAAAGTAAGATTTTCAGCAGTCGCGCTTTCTCGTGAACATCTTGCGCAACATATTGAGAATACGCCTGATTAGCGAGTTCTACGATTCGAATCCCTTCCTGGAGATAATTCGTGTTTGCCTTCTGGTGAGTCTGTAATTTGTTTTGAATCTGATCCTGCTCTCTTCGCCAATCCTGATTTCGCTCGGCCCAAAACTCTTCTGAAATTTTTCCATCCAATTTATCGAAAGCCGTCGCTCTTATCGGCAGCACTGATTACCGACGACCCCCACCCGGAAGTTGCGGCGGCAGGACACGACCGAACACCGATTCCTCTCAAGCGGTCCGCGGCGGAGGCTTGGCTCCATGCTGCAAGCATTGACGAGGCGCTGGCGATTATCAAAGAGGAGCGGGAGCGGCCCTATTTTTCGCATCGAGTTTTGGGCGCAGCTTAAGGGGTTCGCGTTGGTTGCGCATTCAATGACTCTCATTCGCAAGGTCTACATTAGAATCTGCGGGCCTGCCGCAGTGTTTTACCGAAACCGATGGAGCAACCGCGGTTCTGGTCCTTTGGATAGATGGTGGCTGCCGCTCGCCATAATTGCAGTGATTGGCTACTCGGTTCTACCAAGTCTGGCCGCTTCCTCGAAAGGCAAGCCAGCGCATGATGTTAAATATTTCTTCGAGCACATCGAGCATTTCAGCGAGGAGCTGACGGGACGCATTGAGCAGTCGAGTACCGTCAGAGGTCGGCTCGTTACATTTCATCTGCCGGTACAATGCAAGACTGTCCCCTGCCTCTCCCCTGAGGTTTTTGCATTCCAAGATCCCTCAGACGAGCAATATAAAATGCAGATCTTTGAGGACAATTCGCTGCTTCGAGAGTTAAAAATCGGTCAAATATACGTATTGATCGATTCATTAAGGACGCTGAGGTCATTGAAGACAGAGAGTGAAACATAGGTCACAAACATAGAAGTTAAAATATAAACAACTGGAAAAGAAGACCTTTGTGGAGTTAGGATTGACTAACACTTCCCATTCGCGCAGAACCGGTCCGCATCGATTCTAAATTTATAGGGACTGTCTGGTCCTGTGATTCCAAAGACTGTGATCGGAAGCATGTCTGTTGCATTATTTGTAAGAAAACCCGATGAGGTCTCCGCCAATCCGCGATATCGATGAGGTGGCATAATGTCCATGACTAGCCAGGCTTGTTGAGTCTGCCCAACTTCCAGCTTTGAGGACAGAGCCATATAATCACTGATAAATTGATTCCAATCATGTGCCAGTAAATCGAGGTCATTGTAATCCTTGAACATGTCTGTAATCCCACCAAGAAAGTCACCCGCCTGATCAACGCCTCCTTTGGTAGGCCCCATGGCGAGCTGCATTCCTCCTCCTGAACCTCGTGCGCTCTCAGCACTTGAGCTCTCTCGAGGCGGGAGAGGCATATCGGGAGCTGCCAGTATTCCGTCCTGCTCCTGTGGAGGCTCCGGAAAGTCCAGCATCGGAAGGGCGGCGGTCATAGCTCTAAACCTATTCTCCGAGGCCATTGAGGCTGCGAATCCCCGAGCATAAATCGCTTCTCTCTCTCTGAATGCCTTAAGGTCAGCGCCATATTCCGCTCGCTGTATTGGCATCGTTACAATTGCGTCATAGGTCCAAATCGGAGTACCGTTAATGGAACCCACCGACTGAAAGGCATAAGTGTTCTTTCCAATTTGTGAGCAGCTAAAACTATCGACCTGGTACCCGCAAACCGTATAAGGTCGAATTACAATTGTATTCAGGCCGGGAGCAAGCCCTCCTTGGGGGACGGTATTTACAGAGGTCGTCCCACCATTATTAGTTGTATTCGTGGTAATATATGCACTGCACTCCGCGTAGCCTGTCGGATCAATCATATTAATAGGATTGTTTCGAACATAACTATAGCGGTTAAAGCTCTGCGGGTTTCCTGGATGTGGGACGATTGGATCGGCCATAATGAACCGACCGAGTGCCGGATCGTAGAGTCGCGCTCCATAATCATAAAGAGCATTCCCTGCCGCATCCGCTGTGTCCGAATCAAGTTCTTGACCCGTATATTTATATCGTGTCCCACCCAATGGGTCGGTGCTGTCGCTGCGAGTGGTCCCGAAGGGAAGATAATTGAGCTTTTGGTCAATTTGGATTAAACCGCCCGTATCTCTCTGGCTATTAGTGATGATATTTGTACTTCCTAAATGATCCGGATGAAAGTAGTGGGTCGATTGGCCGTCTTTCATCGCGATGAGACGCCCCCCTGCCGTAATATATTTGGAGCAGGAAGTTCCGACCGTCCCGCTGCCTTGCTTACACTCATATAGGCTGCTTATATAAAGTGTTGTCTCCTGGGCAGTACCTTTCTGCAAAAGCTTCTTGATCTTGGTACCGCCGGCATCATAAGTAAATTGAATCACTGAAGTGGTTCCGATTCGAATCGTATCCGGCCTGTTCTCCTGATTATAATCAATGCTTCGACCGGCACCTGTAAGCATGTTGCCATTTTTGTCATATTGATAATTCTGATTACCTACCTGTGTGACTGCATGCGGCTGCTGACTGGCCGGACCGCTTGGCAGATAAGTATACAGTGAATCAGAGCAGGAGGTTTCGTCTGGGGCACAATTCTTGACGCTATTAATATTCCCAATTTCGTTATAATCGTAGATAAATTTTGCGGCACCGTTCGCTCCATATGGACCGAGCGCCGTTTTCAATCGACTGAGATGATCATATTTGAACTCTTGGCTAACCGATGTAGTTCCACAAATGCCTGACGCATTCCTGTAATCGTTTATGGTAGCGACATTGCCTTTGAAGTCATATGTATAGTCCATACTCTGAAAACACTTGTTCGTTGTTGGATCCTTAGTAAGGATTGAATGGAGTCTAAAGTTATCCGCCTGATAAGCATAGGCGGTTGTCACCCCATTTCCGAAGGTGAGGAGACTTGGCTGGCCTAACACATTGTAACCGGAATATTGAACATAAGGAGTGGCGCCCGCAGCGGCTTGCGGATCGTCAACCTTTTCTAGAAGTCCATTGTTTAAGTAGCGATATCGAACCTGGCTGCTATCCGGATAGGTAATTGTATCGAGACGATTTAAAGAGTCGAATGTGCTACTAAAGGTATAGTTAATCCCATCGATCGTTCGGGTCTCACCGATGGCTCGTCCCCGTTCATTATATTGAAAGATCACCTTATTCCCAGTTGAATCAATCACCGAGGTCAGCTGTCCTAGACCTTTCCCAAATGTGGCGCCGGTTTCATCATAATTGAACGTTGCAATTCCATTTGCATCTTGCAGCTGACAGTCAGCGGCCGTTGTCTGTCCTGCTGGAGCATCCACTGCCGTTCGCTGGGTAAGATATCCAGTGATGCTGCAGGTCAGCTCATAAGTGCCAGCGATCAGATTGGCAATCGTGTACCTTCCATCGCTTCCTGATGTGGCGGAGCCCTTTATAATACCACCCTGATAGATTGTGGTGTCGGCCCCAGAAAGCGTTGAACCGTCAGATTTCGTAACGCGCCCAATGATCGTCGCACTGTTATTTAGCGGGATAGCGCTGGTCTCGGTGCTGTTGGCACTCTCGCTGGTTCCATCATAAGCCCTGATTACGTAGTAGTATGGCGTTCCATTTACCAAACCGTTATCTATATAACTGGAAGTAGTATTGTTCATCAGTGTAGTAACCAACGTCGAGTAGGGACCGCCGGCTATCGTCGATCGGTAAAGACGCTGCTGTGTAACATCGGTATCAATCGATGGGGTCCAGCTCAGCAGCAGGGCTCCGCCTGAATCGGGTGCTACATCTGTCGCCTGCAATGTCATCGGTACGTGAGGGGCGACATTGTCGACAGGGTTGGCTTGTGCCTCGTTGCTGTTCACACTCTCATATGGGCCATACGCCCGTATTACGTAATAGTAGACTATTCCGTTCGTCAATCCTACGTCAGAGTAGGAAGTGGTCGTGTTATTCAGAATGGTCGCAATGAGGCTATAGGTCCCGCCACTTGTCGTTGCTCGATAAATCCGCTGCTCCGTTATTCCCGCATTGGGGGAAGCAGTCCACGACAGACTGAGGGTGCCGCCTTGATCTGAGGCGGTATCGATTGCCGCGAGGTTGGTCGGTGCAGACAGCGGGAGACCCACATTGAAATTATTGAAATAGGTGGTATTGGCTGCGTTAGCGACGGATAAAATTCCGGCATAATCTCCCGCACTCAATGATGTATCAACCACTGAGATGGCGGGCATCACCTCATTCGCAAAGAAAACTGAGAGCAAGCTTCCATTGACCACCAGACGGAGGCGGTAATAGGTACTATAAGAGAGGGATCTGGCCGCGACGGTTCCGACCGGGGCTGCCACTCCGTTGACTATTTTTAAGAGTGCAATGTTTCCCGCTCCGGCATCGAGCCTGGCCGTATAAAAGTTAGTTGAATTCGACCAACGTGCGATGACCGCACAGCTATTGCTTGCTGCGATGACCGCGCAGTCGACAGCAACATCCTGATTGGGGCCGATTGATCGACGGAATCTCGCCGCTTTACCATTGATGTCGACATTTCGGATTTGGTTGTTAAAGACCTCTAAATCCGGCTGATATTCGTCCCAATTGCTTCCTAGATTGCTACTGTTCGTCCGATCGAAAGTGTCACTCAGAGGATAGGGAGTGCTGGCAGCGAAGTTATCAAACCATGCTGTATTAGCGCCTGTGGTAACGGCCAAAACTCCAGCGTAATCGCCAACCGTCAGACTGGTATCCGCAATTGATATAGCCGGCGTGGTCTCTCCAGCAAAATAGACACTCAAAGTGGATCCTCTAATCACCAGACGAAGGCGATAGTAGGTATCGACAGAAAGTGAACGGGCCGCCGTGGTACCGATCGGTGTCGAAACCCCATTAACCATTTTCAAAAGGGCAATATTCCCTTGTCCGACGTCTAACCGCGCGGCATAGAAATTATTCGTAGTGGACCATCGTGCCATTACCGCACAGCTATTGCTCGAAGCGGTGACTTTACAATCTACCGAGACATTCTGATCCGGGCCGATTGCAGTCGTAAATTGAGCCACTTTTAGTCCCGAATCGGCGTTTCTAACCTGGTTGCTGAAGATCTGCAGGTCAGGTCCATATTCATTCCACTTGGACCCCAGATTGGTGCCGTCTGCGCGGTCAAAGCTATCTATCATAGGGACTGATACATTAAAATTATCGAATAAAACGGTGTTGGCGGCAGAAGCTGAAGCAAGGATGCCGGAGTAATTGCCAGAAGTCAGTGAATTGTCCAAAACTGAAATGGCAGCGTTGTCTTCATCCCCAAAGAAAATTGAAATAGACGGTCCCGAGACAACTAAGCGGAGGCGGTAGTATGTATTATATGTCATTGTTCGCGTAGCCAGTGCTCCAAGTGGTGACAGGGTCCCACCGACTACCTTAAAAAGAGCAATGTTCTGTGCTCCGACATCTAACCTGGCCAAATAGAAATTGCTCTGATCAGACCAGCGTGCCATCACTGCACAGCTGTTACTGGCGGCAAGGACGCCACAGTCAACCGAGACCGCCTGGTCCGGTCCGATAGATTTCATAAACTGCGCGGCCTTGGGACCGCTATTTAGGTTCCGAACCTGATTAGAAACAATTGCTAAATCGGAAGCATATTCATTCCAATCGGGTCCGATGTTCGTGCTATCGGACCGCTCGAAGGTATCTGTAAAGGTCTGTCCCCACGAAATACTAGGCAAGCCGAGGGCAATAAAAACGATGCCCACAAAGAAATAAATAGAGGTCAGGACTGGCTTTTTCATCCAATAACTCTCATCGTTCTGCTCATCCTACCTACTAGGGAAACGTGACTGAGACACCTTGGCTAAAATTGCCGGCAGCATCAATTTCATAAACCGTATATGTCGCTCTTGCCGTCCGATCAAAATCATAAAAAAACTGATTGGTAGATTTTGTTGTTGGGTTTGGGGGGCCCTTCACGATATTAAAATGGACCGGAAAACCGCTGTTGTCTGCACTGGGGTTCCAAGTTAGATGGTAAACGGTAGTACCTCCAAAATCGACCATCCGCAGACCAGATACCGGAGGTGGCGGCGTTAGATCCAGGGCCCGTACTCCAGGACTGGATGCAGAGTAATTACTATAGTTGCCTGCGGCATCATACCCTCTGACCCGGTACTCACAGAATTTCCAAGCTGTCACAGTGTTGTCTGCAAAGAATGGTACAGCAGAGCTTCCAATCTCAACCCAACCAGAGTCAAACCGCTCAATCTTATAACCGGCGATACCGACATCGTCATGGGCCGCAACCCAAGTCACGTTCATCTGTGTTTCACTCACAGCCACAGCAGAAGCATTGCTGGGAGCCACATCCGGACTCACAGTATCTGGCCGTGTTGTACCGCTCGCGGAAGGAGAGGATTGAGCCGAAGCATTGCCGGCAGGGTCAATTGCAGAAACCGTATAACTATACGTCGTATTGGGAGAGAGATTAGTGTCGATAAAACTAAGTGTCGTCGATCTCCCCACCGGAGTGGCACTCCCATTTCTGAAAACATCATATGCCTCGACGCGCGCATTGTCGGTGGAGGCATTCCAGGAAACGCTTATTCCATATCCGGTGCTGGTAGGTGTAGCCGTTACATTCGTGGGAACTGTCGGCGGCCGAGTATCCTCCTGGAAGCCCTTACTGATAAGACGGTTTAAGGCATCATAACTAAAATAGATTGATTGGCCTTTTGCGTCGACTTGTCTTTTTAGATTTCCAACTGCATCGTATTCATAAGACCAATTTCCAATGTCAGGATCTCGCATCGATTTCTTGCGGCCTAAGCTGTCATAATTTATGACCGTCTCATTCTTCTTCTCATCAATGACTTTTTTGAGCCGTCCTAAGAGATCATATTGGTATTCAGTGGTGGCATAGAGCGAAAAGCTTTCAGCGGGGGGGGTTCTGCCATCATTTCCCTTATATTCCTCTACTTTAATTAACTGTCCATATGCATCATGGGACTCTACGCGCTTCTGGCCATTTGAATTGATAATCGTGGTCGACCATTGAAGCGGTGTGAGGGTGGCATAACTGCCATCTGGATTGGTGATTGTGGTAACACGGCCAACCGGATCATATGAAGTCGTCGTCTTCGGTTGAGACAGCGGGGAGCTATAAATGAGCGGCCCCTGAACTAAATAAGGGATAGAGCTACTCTCCACCTGTCCTCTGTTATTATAGGTTTGGTCTACTGTAATTTGCGTGGCCGGGTCATGCGACTCCCGCTTGCTCTGGATGACCCGTCCGAAACCATCAGTGAAAGTAGCGCTCTCTAAGGTTCCGCCGCCATTCGGAGAGGTGTCTCTTTTTTTCATTAAAGTTGATTCTGGAGGAATACCATCCCGCTCATAGGAGTACTGGACGGTCGGGGTTGCTGCGGTATCGGGGGGGATAATCTCCTGTGTGACTCGTCCCAATGCATCGTACTTGTAAGAAACCGTAATCTGATTTATATCGGTAACCGAAGCCAGCAAACCTGGGATAGGGCCATCTGGGCTGACCGGGACATCAATACCATAATACTTTTTTAGAACGGATTGTTCTTTTGCATTCGTCATAATAATAGGTACCGAGTGAAAGAGGCTGTCAAAGACTGTCTTTGAACTATTTCCACGGGCATCGGTGATCTTGATCTGATTTCCATAAACATCATAACCGAATGTGGTCATCGGATTGGCACCTTCCGGAAACCAGTCAACAATACTAGTCACATCTCCTCTGGTCGGAGAAACTCCACCGGCGGAAGGATTTGCTGGATCGAGAACAGCAACATCATAGCCAAACCATGTTTGAGTAAGAAGTGTTCCAAAATCATCGGTCGTGAACTTTCTTGAGGGGTGCGAAACAATATAGAAATCGGCTGTATCGTTATAAATAAAGTCGACTCCATCTACTCGCTCATCTCCTGTTTTGGACAGATCTCCCCGGCTATCGACCTTTTTGATATTTCCATAGGGATCATACTCATAGAGAGTCTCTGTTCGCTGAGGGCTGTCTGAGCCATCGTGCACATACCGATCTTCTTTCAAAAGAAAGGGGAAAAGCACTCCCGAATAGTGCGAAGTATAGTCCCAGAAATTAACAACCCGGCTAAATAGGTTCAATGGGTTCGGACCATTTCGAACCTCCGTAAAATCAACTCTTCCTTTAAAAATATTATCTTGCAGAAAGGAGGTCTCGGTATATGTGCCTGCCGCATCCATTACTTTTACAGAGCGAAAGCCTCTAAATTCTCTGCTGGCCCCATCAAAAAGTCCACCCGAATAGCTGTAGCTAACGGAGCCCAACGGCTGCCCTGTGATCCCGCTGTCGCTGATGATTGATTGGACGGTTTGAATAATAAAAGGTATTTTTGAATTTAAGATCTCCCCACCAGACCCAAGATACTGAACGGCCGGCTTATACTGGACAATCGTTTTTCCTCCGGAATTATTTTGAACTTGAATCAGCAGATCTGGGGCAGGCCCGTTGGCAAGATGGACCTCTTTGAAGGGAGTGTTGGTACTGGTATCCAGTGTGCTAACGAGAAAGTCCGGGAGCCCATCGCCGTTAAGATCGATGAACTGATGGCCGACGAGCTGCCGATCGTTGGTCAGCTGACCCTTCGGAAGGCCTGCAATCGCCGCTGTCCATGCGGCATTCCTTTGATCCTGATCCGGGCCCTGCGTCGTCCAACCAGTGAGCCAATTAAGAAATACCGAATGGGTGAAATTCCCCGCACCATCCGGCTCGAAGGAAACCAGATCCGATCCGCGATTTCCGTTGAGACTGATCAGCTCCGTACCGGTCGAGGTATAGTCATCGACCTCGGCCCCCTTCTTCGCAAGACCCTTGGGAATTGAATTAGAGTAGCCTGCATCACTGATCCAGCCCTTGCCCGTATTAAGAAAAATCTGCTTCGTTATGAAATTTCCTAGCCCATCTACAAGGCTGGAAATGATATCCAAGAGACCGTCCCCATTTGCGTCCATAAAACGAGTCCAAGTATCAATTGGCCTGATCGTATTTGTGATTAGGCCCTGATCACTGATTACACAGCCGATAATTAATCCTGGATGAGGCGGCGGGTCAGGCTCATATTCAGGGTTGCAGTTGGCGACATCCTTCTTGGAAATTATTTTGGTCAGCGGCTCTGCAGGTAAGCCGTTGGTTAATCCTGTATCTTGAGCCCAACCACTTCCCGTATTAATCCAGACTCCTTTCGAGGATGAGGTGCTATCCAGAAAATAATCTGTTGTAGCCTCTTTGTTGCAACTGTTTCCACAGATGGGATTGCCCGGGCAATTTGGAACGAGTACACAGCGATTCTTTTGATAGTTTTCTATCTTAAGATTTTGAACAAAATCAGGCAGGCCATCTCCATTCACATCGACTACTTGCACCCCTTGATCGAAGACAATATTCTCGACTGGAGCCAAAAAAGAAATTGGGATACTCCCCGACCAGGCAGTGTCAGGCGTTGCACTCCAGCCGTTACCGGTGTTCAGCCAGACTGCTTTAGAAGTTGCAGTACTCTGGACAAAATCAGGCGCCCCATCTCCATTGACGTCGATAAGCCTCACCCCGTTGTCAACTCCATCTATGGTGAAGGAGGTCGGGATGGTATTAGCCCAAGCAGCGTTAGGAGCTGACCACCCACTGCCATTGTTTAACCAGACCTGCTTCACGGAGCCACCTGCCGCGGTTGATATACTTTTGACAAAATCTGGAAGGCTATCTCCATTCACATCGACGACCTGAACTCCGTCAAACTTACCGTCTTTTAATAACGCCGCCGGGATGCTGGCACCCCAGCCTGGGCTTTTTGCCCATTGAGCTAGATTCTCCTGATAGGTAAAGCTCGTCGGCGGCAACGAGTTCTGAGAATTCGAAGCAGCCTCCGCTCCGATTTGCTGTATCGATTTAAACAAAGACTTTCCGGAAACGGGACTTATTTTATAAGTCAGCTGATAACTTCTGACTAAAGTCCCGCTGACTTTAATGTCGATTGATTTAAGGCGTCTATCAATTTTAACTAAAGAGCCGCTGCTGTAATCCGTTACGATATCGGGCCTTGGCTGCTGCTCATAGACAAAATCGACGGTTCGAAGAGAATTAAGCGGAGCTGAATCATTTTTGGTATAGGTTATTTTTGACGGATAAACTCCTCCATTATTCGGCCGGGTGGAGTCGAGCGTATCTTGGGCATAGCTAATTTCTATATAATTACCATGTGTATCGGCCACTCGATCTAAATACCATGCCCGTGTCGCTCGTTTGGAAGTCCCGTCGGGATTTAGGGCGATAACATTGGAATCAGCGTTAAATCCAAATCGGAATTGGGTGCCATTCTTATCGGTGACAACCCAGTACACCGTTGCAAATCCCCCTTTGGTAGCATGAGGATGTGAGATCGTAGTGAAAGCAATTCGAAGAAAGGTTTCTATTTTGGTGTGGAAAGGACTTCTGCCATCGTTAGAGATATGAACCAACTCATGCGTTGCACCCAGGTTCAGTGTGTATTGATCGGTCCCTGTGGTCGGATTACCATTGATGGCGTCATATAGAGGCACCCCTTTTTTGCTGCTCCGATCAATCGATCCTAATCCGGAGAGCGACCAGCCAACCCCTAGAAACGACTGGGAGGAGGCAGAACCACTGCTGTAAGCAAGCGCGAGAGTCGGCTGAAGCCTGGTGCCGGGCGGGACAATAATCGGTATGGCATCTGAAAAGCCGCCAGTAAATAGGGAGCTCTGAAAGGATTCATTGCTGCTTACGGGTGCACGATCACCATTCGATGGGGTCTCATCGCCCGCAGCCCACGCGACTGAGCCACAGAGACTAAATAGAAAAATAGAAAGAAGAGAGAACACCGATGCGAGACGCAGGCTTTTGGTACTGATTAGGATAAGACGGAAAGGAAAGGTAGTGGGAACGTCTTTATTTATTAAAACATCCCGAAGCGGAACCTGGCTTAATCGAAACATTTTTTCTCTTCCCAATATGGCATGTAAAAACGCCGGGGATATTAGCAGCTAGATCATTCCCTGTCAACTAAATTAATTATCTAGAATATAATAGGTATAATTCGAACTACTGAAGGAATCGTCGGACTTAAACCTCCTGGTGTATAGACTTTAATAAAATATCTCCAAAAGGAGTAAAATTTTTACTTTGGAAGAGTCAAGAAAAAATGTTCAGAGCGTATTTCGAAAAGGGAAGAAGGAATCGTAATCGCTTCAGAAATCTATGCCTTCCTTGTCACACCTGCCCAACCTCCTGTGAATGTTCTCCAGCGACAG
Source organism: Candidatus Manganitrophaceae bacterium (assembly GCA_016200325.1). Lineage (NCBI taxonomy): Bacteria > Pseudomonadati > Nitrospirota > Nitrospiria > Candidatus Troglogloeales > Candidatus Manganitrophaceae > Candidatus Manganitrophaceae bacterium. Next base: position 195,224 of record JACQEZ010000007.1, on the reverse strand, counting down.
AACCGCCTTCTTTTCCAAGATTCCTCAGCTTACGAACATAATCCGTCCGATGAAGGCCAAGCTTTTTCGCCGCTTCAGTCCGATTGCCGCCGCTCTCTTTTAGGGCCGAGAGTAGAATCTGCTTGCGGTATTGAATAAGCTGTCCATGATAGCTGCCTGAACCGGCTGAGGTTGGGGCCATTGGGAAGAGCGGGGGCAAGTCACTTACTTTGATCAGTCCATCCGTAGTGATCACCGTCGCCCCTTTCGATGACATTTCTCAATTCCCTGACGTTTCCGGGCCAAGGGTATTTTGACAGCGCATCGAGCGCCTCAGGAGAAATAGTAAACTGACACGATCGCCCTACCGCCATCTGAGAGAGGAAATGATTAACGAGATCTGGAATGTCCTCCTGGCGGTCTTTCACTGGAGGGATCTGAACTTGAAAAACATTGATGCGGTAAAAGAGATCCTCTCTGAATCGGCTCTTCTGAATTTCGGACTGTAGGTCTCGGTTGGTTGCCGCAATGATGCGCACATCGGTTTCCCGCTCCTTGTTTCCGCCGACACGGGTATACGTTCGCGCTTCAAGGAAGCGTAAGAGCTTCGCCTGAAGTTCAAAGGGAAGCTCTCCAATCTCATCTAAGGTCTTCAAGTGCGCAAAATAAATTTTCTGACGGTCTGTGACTGGACCGGCGACCCCGTCATGAAGATTGTCAGCCCGTTGAAGATCATTTTGGAATGTGATTGTGCTGTCTGGCCTTATTGTCAGGCTTTGGCATATCTTCAGTAGACGTATTGAAGCGAGGGCGAGAATGAATCGACTGCTAAATAAATCTATCTCACTGAGGACTCAACACAAAAAGTTCTAAGATCATCCACGAAGGCCAGCCACCCCTTTTTCTCTCCATTCAAAACAGCCCAATTTAGACATTTCAATATTGAAAAACAACAATTTCAGATTCTACCGCATCGTTCGAAGGCGAATGTAGGAAACCCGATTCCTTCCCCACGGGTTGCCACTCCATTGGAAATAGACACTCTGATCGGTTCTACTCCTCGCCCCCTTTTAGAGAAAAAAGATCGAGTCATCTTTAACATGAATTTAACAATGGATCGATAACGACGTAATGGTGCTTTGATTTAATGGCACCATGATACTGACGTCTACCACCTCTGCCGAGAAGATCCCCGAAACCAAGTGCCCTTCTTGTAAGTCCACCGCCTACTACAAATATGGAAAGGCCTGGACCGGAAGGAAGCGCTTTCTCTGTTTGCTCTGTGGCAGACAATTTACATTCGGATCGAAGAGAACAGAAATCAAAGCGAAGCCGAGCTGCCCGGCCTGCGGAAGACCGATGCATCTCTAGAAAAGGGAGGAGGAAGCGGTCCGACTGAGATGCTCTGCTTATCCAAATTGCAAAACGTTCGTAAAACTATCCGCGAAGGAGTTAAGATGAGCTATTACATCCATCAGATCCCGGGACGGCTTCGGATCAAAAGCCCGGCGGTAAAGCGGAACCCGGCGAAAGCAGAGATCGTCGAAGGACTCTTAAAGTCCATTGACGGGGTCGACTCTGTGGCCGTCAACATCCTGACCGGCAGCATCACCATTCATTATGATCAGAACAATCTCCAGCCGGAGGCAATCCTCGACCGGTTGAAACAAGCACGTTATTTTGACGAATCCAAAGCGGTCACCCATGACCAGGTCATTTACACCGCCGCGTCCAACGTCGGTCTTTTTCTCGGCAAAACAGTTTGCGGCGCGGTGGTAGAGACGGCGCTCGGAGATTCCGCCTTTTCGATGCTCGCTGCGCTGATCTAATTCTGTTTTAAGGGACGCGACCGTGCGATCCGCCCCTTAACAGGGTGTTCGGTCGTTGATACTTTTTTGCCGTTTTATATATTCTTCTCGTCGCCTCATCCCCGATCCCCCTCTCCCGTCTCTAGATCGCCTTCCTAACGCTCCCCGGCGGAGGTTCGTTGAGAATGGCCCAAAAAATCCCGAGTTCGCTGACCGCTTTGATGAATTCCTGAAAGCCGACCGGCTTCACAACATAGCCATTCACGCCGAGTTTATAACTCGCCGCCAGGTCGGGCTCTTCGCGCGAAGAGGTCAACATGACCACCGGAATTGTTTTCAGGTGGTCATCCATTTTAATTGTCTTTAACACCTGTAGCCCGTTTACCTTCGGCATCTTGATATCAAGCAGAACGACCGCCGGCGGTTCGGGCGGCCGGGACTTAAATTTTCCCCGACAATAAAGGTAGTCGAGGGTTTCCGAGCCATCCCGGGCGACAATCACCTTATTCGCAAGATTATGCCGGGAGAGCGCCTCCAGCGTCAGCTCAACATCTTCCGCATTGTCCTCCGCCAGGAGGATGCTTCTAAAATCAGCCATCAGAATCCCCTTCTTTCTTCGGCAACGAAAAAGTGAAAACGGCGCCGCCATCCAAACGGCCGTCGGCCCAGGTGCGGCCCCCATGGCGAGAGATGATCCGACGGACATTGGCCAACCCGATGCCGGTCCCCTCAAACTCATCGGCCCGATGCAGGCGCTGGAAAACACCGAAGAGCTTGTCGGCATATTGCGGGTCAAATCCGACCCCGTTGTCCTTGATAAAGAAGTTCCATTCCTTACCCTCCTGTCTATGTCCGATCTCGATCTCGGCCGACGCGCGGGTCCGGGGGAGCAAAACATATACCGTACGAGACCACCGCCGGCACAAAGGACCGCGGCGGCGTCAAGCCTTTTAAGAAAAAGTAAGGCGACTTGACAATTGATACGGTTGCTCTATAGGATCAGATCAACTGGTATAGGAGACACTGTGAATGAGAAAAGCGAAAAAAAATGGATTCTTCTCATCCATCAAATCCCGCCGAAACCGAACTACTTCCGCGTGAAGATCTGGCGGCGGCTGCAGAAGCTCGGCGCCGTCGCGATCAAGAATTCGGTCTATGTCCTTCCTAAAAACGATTCCACTTATGAAGACTTCCAGTGGGTGCTTCGGGAGATTGTGGAAGGAGGAGGCGATGTCTCCATTTGTGAAGCGCGATTCGTCGACGGCCTCTCTGATTCACAAATCGAAGCGCTCTTCCATGCCGCGCGCGAGGCCGACTACAGCCAGCTTGCTGAAGAAGCGCGCGCGATTCTGAAGACCGTCCCCTCAGAAACGAAGCGTTCGGGAGACCGCCTGGGAGAGATTGAGGACCATCTCGTCCGTCTCAAGCGGCAATTTGCAGAAGTGACCCTCATCGACTTCTTCAATACCCCTCAACGGCAGGTCGCCGAGCGGGCGATCTCGGGACTGGAGGCGTACTTGGGTGAACTACAGCGTGGACCGGTCGAGTCTGCAGCCCCTTCTTTTCGTCTTGAAGATCTCCAAGACCGGACCTGGGTGACTCGCAAGGGGGTTCATATCGATCGAATTGCCAGCGCCTGGCTGATCCGCCGTTTTATCGATCCAAAGGCAGAATTCAAATTTGTTCTCAGCAAGGGATATCAACCCAAAAAGGATGAGCTGCGGTTCGATATGTTCGACGCAGAGTTTACCCATCAGGGAAGTCGATGCACCTTTGAAGTCCTGATCGCGCGGACCGACCTCAAAGAAGCCGCCCTTCGACCGATCGCTGAAATCGTCCATGACATCGATCTGAAGGATGAAAGGTTCGGCCGGCCGGAAACACTGGGCATCGACCGATTGATTGCCGGGATGATTCTAGCCCATAAGGAGGATGAAGGCCGGCTGGATCGAGGGATGGCCCTCTTTAATGATCTCTATGAATATTTTAGAAGAAAGCGCGAATGAGTCGCGGCAACGCTGAATTAAACCTCTCACCTTTTCTCACTTTCTTTGGAGAAGAGGATACATGTCAGATTGGAGGATACCATGACGTCAATAAAGAGACCCTTTCGACAAAAGACCAATCCTTTTATATGGGGAAGCATTGGGATAATCCTGTTCGCTTCGCTCATCGGAATCTCGTTCGTAGGAGCGGAGCAGCCTGCCCCTGCTTCAGAAACCCCGCTCGATCAGAAAAAGATCGAGGCGGTTTTCGACCGCCCCGGGGAGATGAATAAAGACGTTCTGAAAATCAGTTTTCCCCGGACCGATCTGAATGTCACCCTCGAAGGCGTTCAGCTTAAACCGGGCCTTGCGCTCGGCACGTGGGCCGCCTTCAAACCGGTCGGAAACGAGGTGATTGCCCTCGGGGATATCGTCTTGAAAGAAGAAGAGGTCAAGCAAGTAGAGTCGAAACTCAAAGAAAAGGGAATAGAGATCACCGCGATTCATAATCACTTAATCGGCGAGAAACCGAAGGTGATGTACATGCATTTCCTAGGGAAGGGAAATGCGGAGCAGCTCGCCGCTCATCTAAAAGAGGCCCTCCAGTTAACGGGAACCCCTTTGAAGGCTTCACAGGACTCAGGGAAGGGAGCCGCTGGAGCAGATGAAATGGCGGAGGCCAAAAAGATTGATGCGATCTTGGGGAAAGAGGGAAAGGTCAAAAACGGCGTGATCCAATATGGTATTCCCCGAAAAGAGCCGATCAGGGTCAACGGGGTAGAGATCCCGCCGTTCATGGGGCTGGCGACGGCCATCAATTTTCAGCCTGGAAAAGAAAAAACGGTCACGACCGGCGACTTCGTCTTGATCGATAAAGAGATCCAGCCGGTGACCCAGGCCCTTCGGGAGAACGGCATCGAGGTGACGGCCCTTCACAATCATCTGGTCTCGGAAGAGCCCCGTCTCTTCTTCATGCATTTCTGGGGGGCCGGTCCCTCGACCAAGCTGGCCGAAGGTTTAAAAAATGCGCTGGACAAAATGGCGCCTCAATGATGATAACGCATAGGGATAGGAGGTCATGAGCAAGATTGAAAGTAAAGCAGACCAAACTCCCAATGCCGCGGCCGCCGCAGCCCCGCCGGGATCAACGGAGCTGCGTCCCTGCACCTTGCGGGAGCTCCTTGTCTATTTTGTTCGTCTCGGCACATTCGGCTTCGGCGGGCCGATTGCGCTCACCGGTTACATGCAGCGAGATCTGGTGGAAGAGCGGCGCTGGATTTCCAAACAGGACTATAAAGAGGGCCTGGCGCTCGCGCAACTTGCGCCGGGCCCTCTGGCGGCGCAGCTTGCAATCTATCTGGGATGGGTCCGCGCCGGCGTGTTGGGGGCGAGTCTCGTCAGCCTCGCTTTCATTCTTCCCTCATTTATTATGGTGATTGCGCTTTCCGCGCTTTACCTGAATTTCGGCGGCCTTCCCTGGATGCAAGGCGCGTTTTACGGGATCGGCGCCGCGGTCATTGCCATCATCGCCCGGAGCGCTTTTAAACTGGTTCGGATGACCCTCGCCAAAGATTGGCTCCTTTGGTCTCTCTTCGGGGTCAGTGCCCTGGTCACAGCCTGGACGGAATCCGAGATCATCTGGGTCTTCCTTCTCTGCGGCGTGGTCGCGCTCCTCATTAAAGCGCCTCCCCGCATTTCTTCCAGGCCGGCGCTATTGGGACTGATCTCATCGCCCGGATGGCTTCTCACCGGCCTATCTGGGCCTGCATCGGCCGATATTCTCTGGAAGATCGGCCTCTACTTTGCCGAGGCGGGGGCGTTTGTCTTCGGCAGCGGGTTGGCGATCGTCCCTTTTCTTCATGGAGGGGTGGTCAATGACTTCCACTGGCTCACGGAGCGGCAGTTTCTCGATGCGGTCGCCGTCGCGATGATCACCCCCGGGCCGGTCGTGATCACCGTCGCTTTCATCGGATACCTGGTCGCCGGTTTTCTCGGTGCGACCGCTGCGGCGATCGGCGTTTTTCTTCCCTGTTACCTCTTCGTCATCATTCCGGCCCCTTATTATCGCCGCTTCGCGCAGAACAAACAGATCAACGCCTTTGTAGAGGGGGTGACCGCCGCAGCGACGGGCGCCATCGCCGGCGCGGCTTTTGTGCTCGGCCGGAGAGCGGTGATCGATGTTCCGACAGCGCTGATTTGCCTGATCACCCTCTTCCTGATGATCAAGGTCAAAAAGATCCCGGAGCCGTTTATTATTCTTGCGGCAGGGGCGGCTGGTCTGATCTTGAAAGGAGTCATGGTGAGATGAAGTGGGTGACGCGCCGACAGATCCGTGTAAACCGGACCGCCACTGACTCTTTTTCTGCGATCTCTACAGATCAACGGGCTCTTTATTTTTGGCTCAACAGCGGATCAACAGCCTTTTTTTATTCATTGAATCACTTTAATCCATTTTCCTTTGGATTCGGTCCGCGGCTCCGAAGGGACGCTCTGAGAAAATCCGGTAGGGCAAAAAGAGTGTAAAGGTCGATCCCGCTCCCCATTTGCTGTCAACCTCAATTTCTCCATTGAGTAAATGGGTCAAATCCCTCACAATAGCCAGACCCAGACCACTCCCTTTGGGTTTGTCCATTCCGTCGATCTGATAAAAACTCTCAAAAATTTTAGGGAGCGCCTCCGGTCGGATCCCAATCCCCGTGTCCTGAACCAGGATTTCAATCCCATGGTGATCTTCTCGATCTTTGGCCATGACTCTAATCATTCCGTTATTCGTAAATTTGATGGCATTGGAGAGAAGGTTAATGAGAATTTGCTTGATCTTCATCCGATCCGATTCAATCGGCTGGAGCCTTTGGGGAAGAGGGTATTGTAGAAGGAGGCCCTTCTGGTCTGTCAGGGGTCGGACCTCCGATAAAACTTCTTCAATGAGTTGGGAAATTTCAACTGAAGCGATCTTGACCGGCAATTTTCCAGACTCGATTTTAGCAAGATCCAGAATATCATTCACCATCTTCAAGAGATCTCCGGCATTTCGTTGAATTCCTTCCAGCGCGCTGTCTTGTGGCTCGCAAATCGGACCATACGTTTTGTAACGCAGAAGCTGCGTGTAACCGATAATCGCGTTCAGCGGCGTTCTCAAATCGTGAGAAACATTGGCAATCAGCTGAGATTTATATTTGTTCGCCTCTTCCGCCTCGGCCCGTGCGGCCACCAGGGCCCGGTATGCGGATCGGAAAGAAGCACTGATCCAGCAGATGAGCAAGGAAAAGAGAAGAAAGACATCAAGACGAATTAAATGACTGACGGGATGACCCGACGGATCGGTCAGAGGCAATAGATAATAGATAAATGATATACCGGATAAAAATACGGCGAGGAGTCCAGGCCCCCATCCTCCATATAACGCGCTGATCATGACAGCAATAAAGGGAAGAAAAAAGACCGGACTGAGAAAGAGGGGAAATAAAAAATAGGAAATTAAAAATCCGATCAGGCTGGCGAGGATAGAGGCCCCGTAACGAATGATTGCAGATTCGGTTTGAGGCCAAATATCGACATTCATTCGCGGCGATTCCTGTTGCTCACTTCTATTCATTTTATATCAAATCCGAGTTTCCACCTCTTCTGTTCATTTCGTGGCAAAATGAACTTAAACAATCTCCAACCGCCTGATGAACACTTCTATTTTTACGGCCTTCTCCTCAAACGAAACTCCTCGACAGATCGCAGCCCTTTTCGCCGACCCGCCGGGCCATATATCCATCAGACCGCAGATTCGTTGAAGGGTGAAGGGAGATAAATTAAGGTTGTCCAGCAGCAAACTGAGGTTTATTTTTAGATGAAATAAGATCCGCTTCACCTGATTTATTTTTTGATATTGTATTGTCTTTCGCATCCAGTTGATTCGTCCGATAGAGACCCTCCAGGAGTCTAAACAATCTAAAATCGTTGCCCGAATGGATGTACCAATTAAGCAAAATGACGGTTAAAACAATTTCAATTAAATAAACGATAATCAATTTCTCTTCCCTCGACGTCCATTTATACCTTCTTTTAGGGTGCATCCATCCTCCGGAATTTTGAAAACCTGGTGATATCCGAGAAAAGGTCCTCTAGGACCGATCGATAGAATGTCTTCATGACAGCTTATAAAATTCAGCGCATTTATTTTGTATACAAAGTTTATATACATAAGTATCCTCTTTTAGATTTAGATGTCAAGGGCCACGAGTAAATAGGACGTGTTATGTAATGCACCGTCCACTTCATCTAAACCCATTTGACCCAAGATTGATTCATCACGTCAGATCAGGAGAGGATCCGTTAGAACGATTTTTATTTCCAGTTGTGCATTCGATGATCCGGTTCGAGATTGAGGATGGGCCTGGAACGGATTGTATCCGAATGGAAGATCGTATTGCCTTGCCTCTTATCGGCTTCTCTTTTGAAGATAGAGTGTCGCTTGCTGGACCAGCTTGCTGAGCTCAACCCTATCCTGCTGATAGGCGGCTGCTCCAGAGGCTATTATTGATCACTTAAAATAGACGGGAAGAAGAGATAGGCATCCTCGTGCTGCATTCTAAGTTAAGGTGAGAATTCGAGTGGCTTATGAGCTGTTTTTTAAACGATTCTTATCGAGAATCGCCCACAAAATGAGAAGGAATGCAAAGAAGCGGATCATATAAAGATAACCGGAGAATTCGTATTGACTTTTCATCAATAATATCACGATCCGTTCAACCGCCAGCAAATAGAACGCTACGGCAAAGGTGATAAAAAGACGATCTCGCGTATCTCTCCAAAAGCGAAGAAAAAAGAGTCCTACGACGCAGCAGGCCATCATAATCGCACCGGACAAAAATTGTATCATCTTTTCTTCCCCCTATGCGGTATCCCAGATCAGACCGTAAAGAAGCACGATCAGTCCGAGAAGGGCCACCGCCAACCTCAATATTGATAAATCTATTTCAGGAACAATGACCAAATCGACGAAAAGAATGATATTGTTTGCCGCTAAACCGAAGAAACAGAGACTACTCCAGAATAATAACCGTGTGTGGCTTCTCAAATAGCCCTTCAGCAGCAGCAGGGCACAGGTCAGGCTTGTAAGCGCAGAGAGGACGTAAACGATCTCAGCCATTTTTATCGTCCTTTCTGAACTTAAACGCATCTGAAAAATCACGCAACATATCAGCCTGTTTAGAGAAGATAAATTCGATGACGCGCGTCGGACGCATCCGATAGGCTTCGGCCAATTCTTTAACCACCAGATCCAACTCCTCTGTCTTGGGTTTGTAGAAGTAGAGAGGAGACGGCGACTCTTTCATCAACAGCAGTCCCCGCGTGCAGAGATGATTCAGACGCATGGTCACTGAGTTCGGATTACTCCTGAGCTCTCGGCTAACAGAAACGGGGTCCCATTCGCGTCCTGGACTGCCACGGAGCAGCAAGAGAATCTCCAATAACTCGACAGAATCAATATAACCTCCGATAAAGCGCTTTACATTGTCTGAGATTGATTCATCGACCAAACGGACACTCCCTTTCATTCCGATGCTCCGGTCTCTTTTCAGAACGAAGCCCATTTACTTTCGATGGGGGCCGCTCTTCCTTAAAAGAAGATAAAAACCGGAGCGGCCCCGATGATCCGGGTGGGGTAGACGCTCCGATCTTCCGTGATGAGAAAGCTCGCCACACGCGCGACAGCGGCCCAAGCGGCAATGAGCGGGCCGAAGAACTCGATTGGCATGATTGAAGCGGCGATGGGGATATTCGTCGCTCTTGCTAAGATGGCCATCGCCCCACCGGCGGCAGACGCTTCCTCGTGCCCCCAAAGATCTCCTGAAGCCGCCCCGATAAAAAATCGATATTACCATCCCGGCGCTTCCCCCCGATCCGACGCTGCGCCATTTATTTTTATAAACCATGAATCCTTCAACGCGCTATATCTGAAGAGACAGATCGATCAAATCTCCCGACGGATGGAAGCTGAGCAACCGGCCCTCCCGAGCAACGTCTTCTTAACCCCGCGTCAGTATTATACAAGAAGCAGTTCGAATCAGAAAATAAAAAATACTTTTGCAAATCTCGGCGTATACACCTGCTTAAGATATATTTAAGGACAAGTTCTACCAGGCAAATCAGACCGCGCCATTTAATCCGGAACAAAACAGATGAAGACCGCTTTGATCAGAGATTTACCTCATGTGTGGCTCGTGGCTTGAAGGGATAGCGCGTTATTATGTATACAAAACGATTGCGATAGTCAAGAGAATATCTATATATCGGTAGCGGGTTTATCGAGCTGAGCGGGTTTTCTTAGGCCGTCATTCCCGAATATTTAATCGAAAATACAGCGCTCCGGGCATGACAACATTTAATCTGACCACGACCTCGAGAAGCCTATGCCGTTCCACTCGCCGGTGATGTCCAAGACCGAAATCGAGGTCAGGAGATCGCCAATACATTACCGTAATGACCCCGGCAGACCGGGATTGGGTCCTTGCCAAGAGGATGCTAGAACTTGCTTCAGAATCCAGCGGTGCGCATTCAAGGCAAGAGGTTTCCGTTCACGATGATGGGTATCATTGCGGGGATTCATCCCTTTAAGAAATCAGAAAGAGCAGCGAGGTCTGATTGGCCTTATTTTGAATTAACTCAACCCGAATCGGAAGATCCCTGTGGCAGGCAAGGTTTATACCAGCCACAGGGAAGACGATTCGGAAGTCCCCGATTACATTGCCGGGGGCAAGCCTATCCATGCCCGTAACAGGTCATGTCCGGTGATGGTGCCAAGCAATTTCCCCTTGTGGACGACGCAGAGCCGAGGGAGCGTTCCGTCTACAAGCATCTGGCCTGCTTTCTCCAACGGGGTATCATCGTCAATGACCAACGGTGACCGGGTCATGATTTCACCCACCCTAATCTCTTCTAATTTGCGTGCCCCCGGAAGAGCTCGGATCAGGTCTTGTATCGTCACCACCCCGATGACCCGGTCCTCCTTGTCCAACACCGGCATGCCGGTATAGTGACTCCCAAGCAATTCCATGGCGATATCAAAAGCGGATTGATTTTCATAGGCGATATGCGTATTTCCTTTCCTAATTTGTCCCACTGTCTCAAACTTCGGCTTCATCTCCATTCCTCCTTATGACGATAGGTTCGGCTTTTTAAGCCTTCTCCCGGTTGGCGTTCATTTACGGAATTAATTAACGAGCTCCTCTAATAGGATTAATATTATGTATACATATATTATGTGTACAAAAGAATAAAAGCAAGAGACAAAAATGATCTGGTTCATTATCGGTGGTAGATTCTGGAGACCATCACCCGGGGCTTACCTGCTGCGACAGAGGCGGCCCCGTGTCAGATCGATCTCAACGTAACATTCGGCGGTGGGTCTCCGCCTTTCCGTTCCAAACCATTGCAACCCAGCTCAGTACTCAGGGAGGCTCCTGTCTGGTCCCACGGCGGCCTGAGAGGGCCTTCTGATAAGAACACGTAAGCAATCGCACTTGACATCGAATTCCAATAGGACTATTTTTAATCTATATATTTTGTATACATAATAGTCGACTTTAGATCGCCATGGGCCAAGCTTTAGAAGCCGGACGGTGTCTGAGGAAATGGGTATGTATGTTTACAGGTTGAGATCCGTCTCAGGTCGTAAAGAGGGCACGGGGAGGATGTCTCTTGAATCGGTTTTATTTCTAAATTGAGGAGAGGCGGTCATGAAGAGGTTTTATCGATTGAGTTTAGGAGTTCTCTTTCTGGGGCTGGCGGGTCTTTCTGGGATACCTATGGCGTTTGGTTATGAGGAAATGGATGTCAAAGGTGGCGGCACCCTTATCGGCAGAGTGACCTTGAAAGGAGAGATCCCTCCCCCACGCGTTTTTCCTCTGGTTCTCTATCCTTTTGGAGCATTTTGCAAAAGGATCTCAGATGGCCAGGGAAATGTTCTGCTGGAGGAATTCTATGTCGGAACAGACGGTGGGCTCAAGGACTCCGTGGTGGCCGTAGAGCAGGTCAAAAAAGGAAAACCGTTTCCTCACGTCAACGCGAAATGGGTGACGGAAGACTGTATGTTTCACCCTGCCGAAGCCGCTTTCAATGACAAGTATGTGAAGGATGAAGATGGAAAGCTCCACCATGAACATCCCCTGGTGACCGTTCTTGAAAACCATCAGGCGATTTCAGTTCAGAATTACGATCCGATTATTCACAACATCCAAGTCTTTCAGAACGAGAAAGGGAATATTATTTTAAACGTTCCACTCCCTCCGGGCGCGAAGGATGCGGGGGGAAAGCTGAACTTTACCCGAGGAAGAAGGATCTCGCAGATGATCTGCGGGATGCACGAATTCATGCAAAGCTGGGCATTTGTCGTGGACAATCCCTACTATACGAACACGAAAAAGGACGGCGAGTTTAAGATTGATCGGCTCCCTCCGGGAACCTACAAGGTGGTTGCGTGGCATCCTCATTTTAAGCCGATCGAGAAGCAGATCACCGTGCCGGCCAATGGAGCGGTGACCCTCAATTTCGAGTTTGACGCCGGAGAGGTAAAGCGTCCCATTTACGAGAGCCAGGAAAAGTTTCGAATCGGGCCAGAGGCCTTGCCGGAAGAACACCTCATGCATACCCATCCATTTCGACAACGTCCGCCCGGCGAAGAACCTCAGGATAAAAGACCCAACGAAGGTGATCAGAAGGAATAAATCGATCCGGGTGACCCATCTTCAAAAGAAAATGTGATCGAAAACGGTTCCCGTCCGAACGATGAAAAACGATGAAATGTGAAGAGGCCGTTCAACTCCGCTTATCCAGCGTTGCGCTTGAGTGATCTGCGAATCGCCATCCGTTTTCTCGGATCCGGCAATTAGATCTGAAGCTCTTATGCGTCTGGATGCGGACGGGAGTATCCACCGCAATAGTAGCAGCAACGAACCAAAAGACGTTCCATTCGGGGCGATTAATTGAGGAGGATCAAGATATTGGGCCGTCGGATTGTCTCCGACGCCCCTCTCAATTAATGGCAGTTTTCAGCAAACTTCAAAAGGATAGCGGATTGCGAATTAGACAATATGATCGGCTCTTTAAATCCAGAACTCATTTTATAAGAGTCGATCGCTTCCGTATGCGAACCTCTTGGAAAAACCTAGGCCAAAAGTTTTCTTCTATAGACAACCATACCCAGCATCCCCGCTCCGACCAGAAGCATTGTGGTCGGCTCAGGAACAGAAGTAGACCGGCAATTGATGCAGCTTTCCGCATCATGAGAGAACGGTGCAAACTGATTAATATCGGTATCGCTCGCGGCATTATTTCCGCTCTGCGTGCTATATAAATCGAAATGTACGCTGTAGGGAGCAGCCAGAGACGTGGTGTCCACATCAAACTCATGGAAATACATCTCGCCGGAAGAATTAGGCGTTGGTCCCACTCCCGTGTTTATCTGAGTGTCGTATCCCGTTGTCCGATCATTTGAGTCGAAATTAAAAGCATATTGCTGGAAGTAGGTAGGGTAAATACTATGCGTCGACAAATCTCCCGGGTCGGAGGCCTGCGTATAACTGTCGATCGGAGGAGTTCCGTAAACCATGTCGGCAGTCGCGAGAACCGTGTTTCCGTTCAATTGAAATGAGCCCACATCGACACCGACCGGTCCGATTTGGGGAGTCATCGCAACGGAGATAAAATAAGTATCGGTCAGCAAAGCCTTACTGTCTGGAATCAAATAAGCATAGAGTTTAAATGAGGGACTGGAGGACACAATCGTTTGAGTAGAGGAATCGTACGTGCCGCCCAAGATGTCGAGTTGCAATGAAGGGATGGCGAAAGCAGACCGGACGGTCCCCGCGAGAATCATCACCGCAAAAAGGGCCGGTATCAGGCGAGCTGTTATTTTTTTCATTTCCAATTCTCCTTGTTAATGTAATGGTTCAGAGCACTCTTTCCCAGATCAGATTTAATACTATATAGGTATACGTCCAATCCGCGCAATCCCCCCAAAGGAGGGCATCTTACATCTCTGTCTCTTGCGCCTTTAGTCGAGACCGGTTGGCTACGGAACCACTCCTTTCCCTGAAACTGACATCTCTGGCATGCTGGATGTGGCCGAGGCGATACTTCCAGAAATCAGCAAAACCAGGCGGCGGATTTTAGGAAGGTTGAACGACGTTGAGAAACTCACGCCATCCGTTGTGCTCGCAAGCGAGGTAAAAGTATCTCGGTCGGCCCACGGGTAGAAGCCCCATCAACACATGCCACCGGGCCGACTGAAATTTCCGATAACCAGCTCCGTATTGGCTGAAATGGGATCGGTAATAATGACCGTTACAAATTCTAAGATTCAGATCCGATCTTTAAATAATTCAATTCTGATCCATTCCTTAGTGAACCTGCATCTTCAGCTGAACCTGGTCTTTCTCCTTTTCCCTACTTTCATATTATTTATGCCGAATTCATGAGAGATTTTTCTATCTATCATTAGCTATCTAGTTGACTGAACGAGGCCATCTGGTACTATATCCAATATCATCTTGTGCTGCTGGAGCCCTCGTCTCGGAGAAGACCGCTATGAATTTTCCTTCCTCGGGTTCTTAATGGGCTCCCATAACCGACATTCGACCCAAAGAAATCGGTATCTGCGGAACGGCAAATCCGGACTGCAATTGACTCCAGGTTTGGTAATGGCGCGTTGGCGATCTGTTTTGTTGATCATTGGTTTTTCCCTGTTTTGTACCGTCTGGAAAGGCGTTACGCTCGCCGAGGATGTCGCCCTTTTGACGCCGGCCGTAGAGCATCGCCAGGAAGATGTTACCCCCTCTATTCCTCCTCTTGAGCTCTCAACCTCGAACAGCCGCCCTGATCTATTGCAAGACCTCACACCGCCCGGCCAACCCAATCCGTCAAATAATTTGAATAGAACCGATCTGGAACGCCGGTCCGAAGAACGGCAGGAGCCTCCTTCGAGCGTTGTGACGGTCGATGCCAGCGGCGGGAACCGTTTTCTCTCCATGCATCGTCTTGACCAGACATTTTCCTATCAAATGCGACAGCCCCTCTCTTTCAGAGGAGGAGCTTTAATGATATCGGGCAAAGGGTGGGATGGAATCTTCTTCGCTGGACACCTTGCTGATCCGAGTAAGATCCTCCCATCTGAGGCAATCTTATATGATGAACTTATCTCCGGAATCGCGTTGAAGGTTTATTCTTTTACCCATAAGATCGTCCTCGGTACGACTGCGATCCAGCTTAACCAGGACGGCCCATCTCTTTTCACCCCTTTGCAGAGAGGTCGACTTCTCTTAAGCGAAATCGATCTGAATGTCGCTGCCGGCTTTCACCTTTTGGCGGAATACGGAATGCTGGAATCAGATCCAGTGCCGGGCCAGCAGGTCACGGACGGTACTTTGTTACGTGTCGGTCCACTCTATCGGGGCGGCATGTTTTCTTTCGAGACACAATATCGCCGAATTACGCCGACGTTCTTCCTTCCGGTCTGGGCCTTTGAGAATGACCAAGAGGGATTCTTCACCGCCTTCTCCGTAACCCCGGTGTCCTTCATCACTTTTAACGGAAGCGGCGAGGTCTTTGAAAATAATATCAACCATGACCTCGCGGCGCCGACCTGGCGCACCTCTCAATGGCAGATTGGAATGAAATGGGCATTCTCCACCCTCCCGGTCCTCTCCATCACTTATGGAGAGAGAGACCACTCGCTGATTGGAAGAGCCACGGCCGAGGATAGCGCGACTGAATTTTATCAAATCGAACTTTCCAAGGCTTTTTGGGGAATCGACACTCATGCGGGCTACCGAAAAGGAAACAAAGGAGACCCACTTCCCGCAGAGCGGAGGCGTGACACAGGAGAGCTTTCGCTCGCTTTCCCACTTTATCTCGGCTCGAATATATGGATACGAGGAGAGGAGTATCGGAAACAATTTTCGGGAACCCCTTCTGTTGAAAACGGATTCATGATCTCTTCCGGAGGCCGTCTTCGCCTTCCATTTAATGGGATCCTCTGGTCGGAGTTCCCCATCGTAAAAAGTAACCACGAACCCTTCGAGGAATCCAATCCGAACGCGAGCAGCGGGGTCGGCGTTCGATTTCCCCTCCCCTGGAAAGCCGATATCGAAGCGAGTTACCACGTGCAGTACAATCCGATTCGAAGCCGGATCATTCAAGCACGTTTCACACAGCAGATTGGTTGGGGAACACTGGGGCGGCCATAAATAAATTGATGATCAACTCCGCAGTCCGAACGATGCTCAAAGGGGCGGAACAGGCGCTTTTACGCGGAGAGCCTTTTCGAACACCCAAATTGTGGAAGGAATTACGAAGGAATGAGGAGTTCAGTCGGGTGAACTCGCGTGAGGTCTCACCGGCATGGTCAAATCGGAGGAGAAAAAAGAGAGAAGAGAAAGTAACCTCGGAACACTCCGCGCCGGAGAATTCAAGCTCATCCGTATCGGCCTCACCGTAGCCGAGTTCCTTCTATCCCGTTCAGTATTCGAGCATGAGAAGCTACATCGCTTGGTAAAGTAAACCATCATTCTGATTTAATAAAAGAGGGACAGATCCTAAATGGACTGTCCCTCTTTTATTAAATGTCGAAATTCCGAATATCGAGAAAGGTAGAAAAACGAACGCAAAACCTCTCGCGGACATCTTCCGACCGGGAACCATCGGTTGAGTTAATCTACCGTTACGAACCCTTTTTGGATTGCATAACAAATCAATTGTGCAATATTGGTGAGCCCCAGCTTGTCCATGATATGGGCCCGATGAGTATCCACCGTTTTTGCCGATAGATTGAGTTTCTCCGCGATCTCTCGACTCTTTAATCCCTCGGCAATCAGCTGTATGACCTCCTTCTCCCGTTTTGTTAACGCACGCGGCAACCATTCAGTCGAAACAGCGCTCTTTTGATCGCTTGTATCAGCCCGCATAGAATGACCTCCTGTCAAAAGCACATCCAAACCACCCAGAATATTTATACTTCGAATATACCCTATTGGCGATGTCAGGATCAAGAATGGGAATAGATCGCCACTGGACTCAGTGCGTTTAAGCGACATTTGCGAGTGAACGAGAGATGCGATAGCCCCCTTTTCAGGCGGAAGATACGGCAGCAGAGCAGACCGCTCGAAAAGCTGTGGATTTAGAAAAGACGCTTGCGATTTTTTAATCTCTGTTGGATCTGCTTCTCTAGAAGGAAAACAATAAAACCCTACTTATCTTGGCGCAATCATCAGTGTAGAAGAATTGTATCTTAGGGTTTGTGTTTTCCAATCGCGGCCAGATAATACTTTAGGAAGGGAATAACCGTATCAGGGTTACCGGTCTGAATCAATATGTAGTCTAGATAAGCGCGATGCACTTGATGGATGGTATCCTCATTCTCATCTGTCTGAGAAGAAATTTTATCGATGATATCAGAATATTCTAAAAAGGCCGGCGGGACATCATCCAGCGCAGCATCCGGGATTCTTCCTCGATCCAAGATTGCATCCATTTGAAGCATCTTCTCTTCAGTCAATTCCGATTCATACTGTGCCAAGGAATTCAGTGCACCAAACTGAGTAAGCAGGCTCGTCCCCTCTTCCGTAAGTTTTTGCCCTAATAAGATGGCTTGCAGCACGTCATCTAAAGGCGGAGGAAAAACCTCGGGGGTGTGGATTTCCAGGATGCGCTCTACTCGCAACGTCGAGAGATGGGTTCGTTCGACAATAAATGCAAGGAGCTCTTTTTGCCACTGATCGCTCAAACCGAAGCCTTTCTGCTATAAAAATATCCGATAGTCGCACGTATCAGGGACCGCTCTGGCGGGTTAAATCACAACATCGCCGCCTAATTATACTATATTGGTATCAGGCGTCAATTCGGTCTGGGATAAACCGTCAGAAGGTTAAAGTGGAGGGAAACACGGAGGCCCTTTCAGTCGTACTGATGAGGCAAACAAAGGGTAAAGGTGGATACAAAACGTAGGTCGTGGTAACCCGAATGAACCGATAGTAATGATACCCAGCATCGTAGGACGCCTCGCAGTCTTTTTTAATTTGTTTTCTTTGGACTGCCGGGGGCCGGTTCATTCAGAAGCACCCAAAAAATGCCCAGCTGCTTGACCGCTTTGACGAACGCTTGAAAGTTCACAGGTTTAACAACATAGGCGTTTACACCGAGTTTATAACTCTCCGCCAGGTCGGGCTCCTCGCGCGATGAAGTCAGCATCACCACGGGAATCAATCTCAGTTTTTCATCCCCCTTGATGGTTCTAAGTACCTCCAACCCATCCATCTTTGGCATTTTAATATCGAGAAGGATCACGGCGGGATTTCCAATGGGGCGTGCCTTAAATGATCCGCGGCAAAAAAGATAGTCTAATGCCTCGGCACCGTCCCGAACCACCACCACTTCGTTTGCAAGATTATATTCGGAAAGCGCCTCCAGCGTCAGCTCGACATCCTCCGCATTGTCCTCGGCCAACAAAACTCTCTTGATCTCACTCATTCCGGCTTCTCCCCTCTCTTCGGCAAAGAAAAGCTAAAAACCGCACCGCCATCGACCCGACCTTCTGCCCAGGTCCGGCCGCCATGACGGTGGACAATCCGACGGACATTCGCCAATCCGATGCCTGTTCCTTCGAATTCGTCCGAGCGGTGCAAGCGCTGGAAAACGCCAAAGAGTTTTCCAGCGAACTGCGGATCAAACCCAACGCCATTATCCCGAATAAAAAATACATGTTCTTCTTTCTCCGGCGTGTACCCGATTTCTATCTGGGCCTGCGCGCGGGTACGGGTATACTTTATTGCATTGCCGATCAGATTGACGCAGACCTGACGAAGCATCGTCACATCCCCTTCCACCTCCGGCAGGCTCGCAATTTTCCAGGTAATCTCTCGCGCCCCGATCTCCGGTTGTAAATCTTTGATTACCTCTTCAGTAAGGTGATCAAGATCCACCTTCCCGACGCGCATCTCCGACTTCCCCATCCTTGAGAAGACCAGCAGGTCGTCAACGAGATCACCCATTCGTTTCGCTGAGTTCATGATCGTATTCATGTAGTGCTGACTCTTTTCACCCAGCCGCGTCCCTTCATGCATTTTAAGCAGTTCGACAAATCCGTTGATGTGCCGCAGCGGGGCGCGCAGGTCATGCGAAACCGAATAGCTGAAGGCCTCCAGCTCTTTATTCGCCGCTTCCAGTTGTGTATTGAGTTTGCGCATTTCTTCTTGCGCTCTCTGGCGCTCTGTGATTTCCTCTTTTAATTCTAGCGTCCGCTCCGTCACTCTTTGTTCCAATTCATTGTGAGCCCTCGATAACGTGTCATCTCTCATTTGTATTTGGGTCAACATCTCGTTGAAAGTCAGCACCAATTGACCGATCTCGTCCTGGTTTTCCGCCACCGCACGCACAGAATAGTTTTTCTCTTCGGAGACGGTTTTCGCTGTTTGAGCCAGATGAAGAAGAGGGTGAGAAATAATCTCTTGCAGTTTGGAGGAGATCCGATAAGCAGCCAGCAGGGAGATTGCAAGGACGCCCATTGTGATGAGAGCATATCGCTTCAGGCGGACATCTATTTCCTTGAGATCGGACTGAATGTGAACCATCCCGATCTGTTTGCCTTCAGAAATGATTGGCCGAGACAGGAGAAGATGATCTGACTCGAAACGATAATCTTCCCTTTGCTCCGAGATCTGTTCCGGCATTTGAAAAACCGTCGCTCCGTCGTTCCGCACATATTTTGCGAACAGCTTGCCGTCCGCCGTATAAATTGCAGCCGACATAATATTTGGTTTAACACGTAACGCGGCTATCGTTTCAGTTGCGGCCTGCGGGTCATTGAAAACCAACGCGGAGACTGTGTTAATTCCAATAATTTCAGCCTGGGTAGAAAAATTCTGAACCATGGTATCTCGATAGGTAATCAACTCATAGACAATAAATCCCAGACTGGCCAGCAATAAAGCCGCAGTGCTGACCAACATGCTCATTCGGATTAACTTCTGGCGTATCGAAAGACCCCGAAATGCCCGAATCAAAGATCACTCCCTGTTCTGCGTCGTTCCGGTTATGATTCGAGATAATTTCAGCAGCTGAGAACTCGGTTTTAATCCAACCCGTTCGGCCGCAGCCATATTGATCGCAAAATGAATCTTGTTCTGATCTGTCACCAATTGAATGACGCCTCCTTTTTCGGCAAATTGCCCCATGTCGCTGACGGTCAGGACCGGCGCGCCCTCAAGCCGCCTTAGGATCTGGGCCAGGTTTTGATCCTCCGAATTGCTAATGAAGAGAAGGTGACAATGGATGGCTTCTTCGATCTTCGAAAACCGCTTGACCGTAATCTTTTTTTCTCTAACGGTCTTGCCCGCCACCGCCTCATCAAGCTCGTTCCCGAAAGGATCCTGTCCCAGAATCCCAATCACAAAGGGCTGGCCCCCTGCAATGGCTTCCTGGGGCCACTCGACGAATTTGGCAAAATTGTAAAGAAAGGCCGCCTTGACCTGATATTCATTGGGAGAAGAGGGAGTTGCTTGAATCGGGAGGAATACAGTAACTCCAATCAATAAGATTGAGATCAGGATCTTTCTCAGAGACGATCCATTTTTCATTGCCACTGGGCCGTCACCTTTCCGTAAACGCCCCGTTGGATCTCTGCGATTCCGGCGCTGCCGCCTCCGAATTCGGGATGATGGTTGTCGAGCAGGTTCTGGCCGACCAGCGCCAATTCGATCCACTTCGTCGGATGCCAGCCAAGATGGAGATCGAGATTATAATATCGTTTGATCGCCTGGCTCGGGAGCTTGTCGATGTATCGGAGAAACCAATCGAGCTCCACGTTCCCCGGCAGTGTCATCAAAGAGCGCAGCCCCGCTTGATGATGGGGATTGGTCCCCTCGGTCGACGCGACAATCCTCAGCGGATCGACCGCGCCGGAGGTTTGGGTCAGGTTGAT
Source organism: Candidatus Manganitrophaceae bacterium (assembly GCA_016200325.1). Classification (NCBI taxonomy): domain Bacteria; kingdom Pseudomonadati; phylum Nitrospirota; class Nitrospiria; order Candidatus Troglogloeales; family Candidatus Manganitrophaceae; species Candidatus Manganitrophaceae bacterium. The sequence continues at coordinate 174,489 of JACQEZ010000007.1, read as the reverse complement.
CTGGAGGAAGGTATACATCAGATTGACTCTCCACCACTCCCGCACCTGCCAGTCGGACATCAATTCCACTCCGTAGGTATGACCTTTCACCCGGTTCTCGAAAAAAAACGGGAAGATCACCCGGTCCGGATCGGGCGGGATCGATTCGGTGAAGGGGGCCCCGGCCTGCAGACTGAGGAGGTCTGAGTACTGATTATAAAATGCGGCGACATCAAAGGAGAGCCGATGGATCGGCTGGGTGCGGTATCCGACCTCATAGGCGATGACCTTCTCCGAGTCGAATAAGGCATCCTCTCCGATAAGCCGGATGAAGGTCGGCGGGGTGGCATTCGGATTCGTCAACCCGGTCAGCGATGAGTCGTGCTCCAAGCGTGAAGGGGTCCTCACCGCCCGGGCAATGGAGGTCCAGACCGCCTGGTCAGGGCGAAATTTCCAGAGCAGCCGTCCGCTCGGTTGTACCTCAACCCCGCTATAGTCGTTGTGTTCGAACTTAGACCCCAGGGTGAGGAAGAGTTGCTCTTGGACCAGCGCCCACTGATATTGCGCGAAAGCGCTGTAGAGGGCATCGGTGCGCTGCGCGGGGTCGAACACGGTGGTAGAAGCCCCGGTGAAATCATCGGAGATGAGCCGATAGCCGATCCCCCAAATCAGTTCGTGACCTGCGGCGAGAAGAAAGCGGTTTCGCAATTCAAGGTCGAGGGTGTTCTCATCGTCCTGAAAGGTCGACGTCCGCCGGCGGGTACGGTCGTAATAGGACTTGAATGTCCAATCCGATTGCGCGCTCTGCAGATGGTCCAAACGGAAGGAGAGGTTCCCTCCGGAGAGATCGGCGTCTTTCTCCATCGTTTGCGCAGAGGGCGGCCGATAGGTCGTGATCGTCGTCCGCTGCCCGGCCTTACCCGAATAAAGATCCCCTTGAATCGTCACCGTATTCCGCTCCGGCAGATCGAGATCGGCCCGAAATCCTCCCTGCGCCATCCGCCAGTCGTCGAAGGCATCCCCGGTGGGATGAAACGCCGCATCCCGGTTAAAGAACTTTCCATAAACGCGGTAATGGAGGCGCTCCCCGACCGCACCCCCATATCGAACCCCGGCGAAGTCCCGCTCCTCCGTCCCGGCCCCTAGGGTCGCCAATCCCCCTTGGGTCTCCTTCGAATGCTTGGTGATGATATTAATGACACCGTTGACCGCATTGGCCCCCCAGAGTGTTCCGCCCGGCCCCCGGATGACCTCGATCCTCTCAACATCTTCCAGCAGCAGATCCTGCACCTCCCAGAAGACCCCGGCCAGAAGGGGCGAGTAGACACTTCTGCCATCGATCAAGACGAGTAGAGAAGGAGAGAGCCGGCCGGTGAGGCTGGTAAAGCCGCGGATGCCAACGACCCACTGGTTAGCGTTGACCCGGTAGACTTCTACCCCGGGGGCCATCCGCAGCGCCTCCGGGATGTTGGTCACCCCGGAGCGGCGGATGTCCTCTTGGGTGATGACATAAACGGCCGCGGGGGTATCAAACCATTTCTGAGGGCTCTTGGAGTAGGTAACGACCTCCACGTTCATTAACTCCTCTAAACTTAAATCCGTAAGCGACCCGCGGACCTCTAAAGGTTGTGAGATATTTTCCGCCCAGGCCGGCGAACCGAGCCCGATGAGTGCTGCAGTAAATGTGACTCCTATCGCCAGAAAGCGTCCCAGGAGATTGCTTTTGTTATCCCCTACCTCCCTGCTTATGAATTGGGACTTCTGTTTTAAGTCACTCATCAATTTAGTATCACCTCCCATTCGAGATTATTCCATCAAACCTTTTTCTTGCTGACTTGGATTCTTATGAATTCCTAACTCTAACCAAACCGGTTTTTATTTTAACGCCATTTTGATCGCCACGAGGATTCACCCAACCAACGGGTCAACTCCTCTGCGGGAATCGGCCGGCTGATAAAGTAGCCTTGCGCTTCATCACAACCGAAGGCAGTGAGCTTCTCCAATAGGACACCGCTCTCTACCCCCTCGGCGACGACATTGAGGCCAAGATGATGGGCTAATCCAATCGTCGAGCGCACAATCATGGCATTCTTATTTTGAGCCATACCTAAAATGAAGGATTTATCGATTTTAAGCGCGCTGACCGGTAGCTCCGTCAGGGAAGACAGGGATGAATAGCCGGTACCGAAGTCATCGATCGAAATCTTAATTCCCATCCTGCTTAAGCGGTTTAGTACTTCCACTGCATTTGCGGGATCTGCCATGATGGCGCTTTCTGTAATCTCCAATCCCAGACAGGTCGGTTCAAGGTGATAGGCCGATAACATCTCTGCAATGAGGTCCGGCATCTGCGGATCTTGGAGGTTCCGCCGTGACAGGTTGACGGCGACGTTGATCTCGATCCCTTGCTGTTGCCAGGAATAGCACTGTCGAAGTGCGGCATTCAGAACCCACTGAGTAAAAGGTTTGATTAATCCACTTTTCTCTGCAGGAATGACAAATTCATTCGGTGGAATAAAGCCGTGTTCCGGATGCTGCCAACGGGCGAGTGCCTCCACGCCGACCACACGGCGCGCCTGAAGGTCTACTTTAGGCTGGAAGTGCAACAGCAGCTCGTTCCTTTCAATGGCTTGCCGCAACTCTCCCAGAAGGACAAGCCGACGGGGGCTGTATTGGTTTAGCTTATCTTCATAAATCGTATAGCCACTTCCGGTTTCTTTAGCGATATACATCGCTACGTCGGCTCGCTGCAGCAGCATTTCAGCATTTGCGCCATGATCGGGATAGATCGCAATTCCGATCCCGGTCTCTACCCCGATGGGCAGATCCTCGACTATCATCGGTCTTTCCAAAGCTTGGAGCACTTTATGAGCGACCGCGTGGACCTCTTCTTTGTCTGTCAGTTTCGGCAGGAGGACTGCAAACTCGTCTCCGCCGAGCCTCGCGACGAGATTCGGTTCAAATAAGATATTGGATAGTAGCAGGCCGACCTGCTGTAAGAGGAAATCCCCCCGATGATGTCCGAGGGTATCGTTAATTTCCTTAAATCGATTCAAATCCATCAGCAAGAGGGCCATCGGATATTGTCCGACCTCGGCAGCGACAATGGCCGCTTGCAGTCGTTCCTGGAGGAGTGTCCGGTTAGGAAGGGCGGTCAATGCGTCATGATACGCCAAGTGTTTCACCATCTCCTCGGACTGGCGGTGATCTCGACGCAATCGGACCTGATCCAGTTCTCGCTCCACCATTGGGACCAAGCGCTTCAAATTTCCTTTGATAAAGTAGTCATTGGCACCTTTCCTCATCGCCGCGACCGCCAAATCCTCTCCAATTGTCCCGGAGACGAATATAAACGGCAGATCGGGATTTCTTTTTTTTAATAGCACCAATGCTTGGGCGCCGTTGAAATGCGGCATGCTGTAATCGGAAAAAACGATATCCCAGGACTGTCGGTCCAATGCTTCGTCCATCTTCTCTGCGGTATCCACGACCAGGAAGGTAGGATCATACCCCCCCTTGATCAGCTCTGCGACCAACAGTTCCACATCCTCTTGAGAATCTTCAATGATCAAGACCCGAATCATCTCACCCATCAGAAACGCTCCTTCCATTCTCTATCAAGCGTGAAACGGAAAAATCGAGAACCGTAACTTCGTAATAATGTTTCCCAGTTATGCAGGAGGGATCTACAGATAGCGGTCCGCTGATTCCAAGTGCGGGGATATACTAATATAGTATGAATTAATTATAGCACCTACCCCTGAAATAAGAATCAAAGATAAAACGTACTGTTAAAGGTGCATGCGCGCTGCTCTTTATTTAATAGATACCACCGACTTCTAGGTAAGGTTTCAAAAAATCTTACGACGTCAAGTAGGCAGAAGTTATAGCTAAGAAATAACTAATATCTTATTCCTACAGCAATATTAACCTTGACAAGTTAATTTTTATTCGGTATAGACTGGCACAGATATCGGAGCCTGAGAGGAATCATTTTTCGGTTTCAAACATCATCATAATAGAAGGGATACTGGAGGTTGAAGACACTCTCTTCCGTGCTGGCGCAGGTCCTACCATGAACTCTGGTTGGACTCGAATTACCCGACGATTCCAAATAGGAATCTCGGGTTTTTTATGACAGAGATCGACCATTCCTCTTTACTATTTCGGTATTGGTATCGCTGCGATTACGATGAGGCAGGTTGTATTGCTCGCCTTGAAGCTCTCAAAGAGAGATGCCGTATGGCAACCGAGCGCCATCGGCTTACCTTCAATAAATCTTTCTCGAAACCAACGGGCTCCATATGGGCATCCCTCTTCGTGTCTTGATCGTTGAAGATTCGGAAGAAGATACGACACTGCTCTTGCAAACCCTGCGGCAAGGAGAATATGAACCGGAGTTTGAACGGGTCGATACCGTTGAAACGATGAGCGCTGCGCTTGAGCGACAGCAGTGGGACCTTGTCCTTTCCGATTACTTCATGCCTCGCTTCGACGCACATGCCGCCTTAAAGCTGGTCCAAAACAGCGAACTAGACGTCCCGTTTATTATTGTATCCGGCTCCATCGGGGAGGAGACCGCCGTCGCGCTCATGAGAGAAGGGGCACATGATTGTATTTTAAAAGATAACCTGATGCGGCTTAAACCGGCCATCGAGCGGGAATTGCACCATGCTCAAATGCGTCGGGAGCAAAAACAAACTGAAAAAATTATCAACTATTTGGCTGATCATGATCCTTTGACGAACCTGCCGAATCGCTTCCTATTCACCGACCGCCTTCAGCAGACCTTATTGCGAGCCCCTTGGAATAAACGCTTGGTCGCCCTCCTATTCCTCGACCTGGACCGGTTTAAAGTGATCAACGACACCATGGGACACGCGGTCGGCGATCAACTACTTAAGACCGTTGCAGAAAAACTGAATCTGTGTGTCCGGGATGGAGATACAGTGGCCCGTTTGGGAGGAGACGAGTTCGTCTTAATCCTAACCGATATCGCAGTGCCGGAAGATGTCCCAAAAATCGTCCAAAAAATTCTGCAAGAATTGTCGAAGCCGATCCAGATCGAAGAACAGGCGTTTTCTATCTCGGCCAGCATTGGCATCGCCCTCTACCCGAATGATGGGGAAGATGTTGAGACCCTGCTGAAGAATGCCGACGCCGCCATGTATCGCGTAAAGGAGCAAGGGAAAAACAGTTTTCAATTTTATTCCCCGGAGTTCGTTCCCAAGGTCTCCCACAAGCCGATACGGGAAACCGATCTGCAGCGGGCGATCGAGCGGAAAGAATTCCGGCTGCATTACCAACCGAAGGTCGATTTGGCCACGGGAAAGATCGTTGGAGTGGAGGCATTGGTTCGGTGGGAACATCCGGAACTGGGCTTAATCCCCCCATTAGAATTTATTCCTTTCGCTGAGGAAACAGGGCTCATTGTCCCAATCGGAGAGTGGGTGCTGCGGACCGCCTGCGTTCAAAATAAAACTTGGCAAGCGGTAGGACTGCCTCCCATACGGATCGCGGTTAACCTCTCGGTTCGTCAATTTCACCAGCAGAATTTGATCGACACGATTTTCAAGGTTATTGATGAAACCGATCTCGACCCTCAATACCTGGAATTGGAGCTGACGGAGACCGTGGTTATGAAAAACGCCGAAGCCACTGTGATCACCCTGCGGGAATTGAATGGAAGGGGGGTAAAAATCTCAATCGATGGATTCGGAACCGGCCACTCCCCATTAGGTTATCTAAGTCGCTTCCCGATCAGCAGCCTCAAAATCGAACGAAATTTTGTCCGTAATGTTGCAACCGATCTGGATCATGTTGCGATCGTCACCGCCATCATCACATTGGCCCACAGTCTAAAGATGAAGGTCATCGCGGAGGCGGTGGAGAATTTAGACCAACTCGAATCTTTACGCTCTCTAAAATGTGACGAGATACAAGGCTACGTCTGCAGCAAACCGGTGCCTGCCGACGAGATGAAAGAGATCTTTAAAGTCGGGCAATTTTGGACATAACGATTTTGGATGTCGTCAGAAATTGAAAAATACCTCCCTCTGTTCGTTTCTCCCTAACGAAGGGATGACGCGTAACGACAGCAAGAACGGGTTCGTTCTGACCACACCCCCTGAAACGATATCCACTGAGAGTAAGAGAGTTTACGGTTTGCTTCATCACAATGAATCAACCGATCCGATCTCCTGCCACCCGTTGATGTGATCAGGAGATACCTCTCTTGACTTCTCTTCTTGACTTCTCTTCTTGACTTAACATACATTCTTTGTATCAGTTGAAATGATGATCGGAAGTCATTATTAATCATGCATGGAGGCGAACAATGAAAAAGATTTCCCCGATGGAAGTAGGTGAGCGAATCCGCTCGGTGCGCGGCAAGCGAACGCAGACCGAATTTGCGGAGGCGATTGGCGTAAAAAAACAAAACTACATCAGTCGCTATGAGCGTGGAAGAATCCCCTCACCCGATCTGCTGGTACGGATTGCTCGGATGGGCCGGGTTAGCACCGACTGGTTGCTCACAGGGAAACAAGGCAGAGAAAATATGGCCGGCAGAAATGGCCAGGGCAGCGGCCAGAGCAGTGGAAGGAAAAATCAGGCCGGTAGAAAAAGAGCCTGATACCCATCATAGAGAGATGTAGGCAAGCAGACTGCCTGCCTATGCAACAACGGCGGCAGAGCGGATATCGCTCTGATTCCGATTTAAAACACTTCTCTGAGAATTAAATCTACAGGATCGACGTCTCTTCTCTAGAATTGGCAGGCCGGCTGCGAAGTCATCAAATTCGAGCGGAGCAGCTGGCCTGCCAAGACGGATGACTCTTTTCCTACCTATTCCATCACACCATGTATTTTCCCACTGCGTGCGGGATCCGGCTGGCCTTGATCATCTGCTTCAGATCCTCTCGCCCTTTCCTTCACTAGGTATAGGTCTCCAGGTCGTTTGGCGATATCAATAAGAAGTGCTGCACCGCCGCAATACAAGCTGAAAGAAAGGCGGCAACCCCCTGCACGACAGAGATCGCCGGGACCCCGGAAGACAGAGGAGGCTCAGAAGGAAGGTGCTTCTTCACCGTCTGTAAGATCTCTCTTGGATTCAGCGGCTTGGTGAGATATTCACATCCGCCTAAGGCCAAGCCTTGCCGATGCGTAGCGAGATCGATCTTGGCGGTGATAAAAATGACCGGGATCTCCTTTGTTCTGGCGTTCTCTTTAATCGCCCGACATACTTCAAACCCGTCTTTTTTAGGAATCATCACATCCAGCAAAATCAGCGCAGGCTGCTCCTGCTCAGCCCTCTGAATTGCCTCGAGCCCATCCATGGCGGTGATCACCTGATAGCCTTCCTTATTCAGTAATAAAGAGAGAATGGCAATCATGTCCTTATTGTCGTCGACAGCCAAAATTTTATATCCCATTCTCTTTCCTCCACATCCCCCTCATCTTATCACTGTGATAAAGATCACAATAGTCAGCCGACTGCATTAAGCCGGCTGTATTGCTGCTCCAGCAGAACCAATTATAAATATAAAAAACGATAAATAGCGTTAATCGCGCGTAATTACAATGTAATGGCGATCTACATAGTAAGTACACTAAATATATTTATCTAAAAAACCGGCTTGATATCGGAGCAACGAGATGTAACAGCGGATACATTTCTGCGCGAAAAGTGCAAGGTTTTTCTTAAAGTCTCAGAGACGACTTATAGCGTGAGGGGGAAACAGGGCTGTTTTATTGCGACACCGATTCGATAAAGCTCAATCTCGACCCGGCACCTATTTTGCGTATTGTAATCCCATCAACTGTAAGCACTCACGTTAAAAAAACCTATCAGGAGGAGATTCAGATGGAAGATAAGATCTTCTGCGAAGATGATGAAGAGAACCGCAGTTCCAGACGCTATCACCGCCTGACGAAAGAGTCCAGACGCGATTATCGAGACTCGGAAGAAGACTTCGGATTCTCCGACTCCTTTGACGCTATCTGGGAAGGGCGCTGATTTTCCTCAATCACTTTTCAGTCCAGTAACGGTACGGCTCCCTGCCTCAAAGATGAGGAGGGAGGGACGAGAGCTCCGAACGATCTGACGCTTTTCAAAGTGCAGCAACAGACCGGAGTTCATTTCAACGATTGGAGGAAGAACGATGAAAGGAATCACCTATTTAGCGGGAGCATTTATTCTTTTCCTCGCTGCCGGGTGTGCCACCAGCAGACAAGAGTCGACGTTTGCCGACCAAGCACGCAACACTGCCACCGAATGGGATAAGGGCAACAACCTCATTAGGTCCGGAGAAGCGCAGGTGAAACAAGGAGAACACGAGCAGCAGGAGGCGGAGAACCTGATGGCAAGGGGAAAAGCAGACGCTGACAAAGGAGAGGGAAAAATACAAGAAGGGAAGCAGATCATCCAACAGCTCGAACAAGAACATCCTGAATTCAGTCAAGGATCTCGTTAAATGAACAATAGAGGTCCCCATTCTCCCTATTAGGACCAGGGGCAGAAGCTCGCAGTGAACCGATCGGCGGCGCTCCCATCACCTTGCGGCTTCGTGCATCTTAACATCATTAATTTGAGGAAGAGAGGGGGGAGGATCCCATTGAGAACCGCCGTCCAGAAGAGAGCGTGCATTGCGGCGGCGGAGATTTCGGCGGGGGAGCGCTCATGGTCGCGGCCGAAGGATCCTTTGTCCTCTCGCCTTCTCTTCTTCCACCTCGTGGTGGGCCTGCCGGAAAAATACGGACGCTCAACGCATCTTTCTTTCTGAATCCTACCGTCATTGACAAAGATAAAATCCCTGCTACCTTAGTCTTCCATAGAAGCGAGAAGCGCTCCATTTCATACTGTGAAAGTCTCCTATGGAAGAGAGAAGAACGCATCAAAGAATTCCAATCACCTCCATCGCCCGCCTGACCCTTCAAGAACGCTCGGAAGAGATCCGAGCCCTCATCAGAGACATCTCAACACACGGAATTGGAATTTGCTATCGGAGGAAGCTCTTCCGAAGAGGAGACCTCGTCTCGGTACGGCTTTCACTGCTGAACGGCTATCATACGCTCACAGAATTGATTGAAGGCGAGATTGTCTGGGTCGGCCCTCTGCAGCGCAGAGGAGATTTTGGGATCGGAATCCGCTTTGATGAGATGAAGCGCAATCACCCAATCCTCTATCGATACGTCGAGACTTTAACAGAAATGACTTCATCAGCCGTCAGATAATTTCATTTGCCGAGAGGAAGAGGATCGAGAACCGAATCGACCTTTGGAGATCAGCCTCCGACGGGGATAGGAGATCCCTGTCGAATCGGCCTCATTTAGAGTAGGACGGCTGCCGGTTGCGCGTCCGGGATCGGCCCCAGGTCTGATATTGCCCAAGTTTCATTTCAATCTTACCGAGGATCAATAACAGCTCTCTCTCCCCCACCACAAGATCCGAGAGGATGCCCGAGGCGAGCTCGCCGCGATCTTTACCCTCAAAACGCCAGGAAGGATCGGTTCGTGCCAACTCCCGCATTTTGTCCTTTAAATCCTCAATCTCGTTATTGAGGTGTGCGGTCAGTTGCTTCAAATCGGAGAGGGCGATGCCCTCCCCTTTCGGATCGGAGAGTAACTGGACGGAGATCCAGAGCTTCTCAAGCCGAGCCAGATCTTTATGCTGGTAGGCCTCGACGACCTCTCTCCAGAGCTCCCGAGCGGCCTCATTCAGCTGGACCGCCGTATCGGGGTGGAGAAGGCGCGCCATCTTCCGATAGAGGCTGACGATCTGATGGGTGCGGTTTACCTTTTTTTCAACCTCGGGCCGATCCGAGTCCGAATCGATCTCGGGAGCGCTCCCCGGCCCCTCCTCCCCGTTGCTCCCGGGGCCCCAACCGGCATCACGCCCGTCGAATGCGCCTCTCTCCTCGAAGGCCTCTTCTTGTTCCTGCTCCGTGCTGAACGGTTCCTCCTCGTCCTTGCGGCCCTCCTCCCGAGCACGGGCTCTCGCTTGCTCTTCCTCGGCATATTCATAGGCGCTGCGAGGAGAGAGATATTCTTCATAAATCAGCTCTTCAATCCGCTGCAACAGGCCCGCTTTCTCTTTAATCAGCCGCTTCAGCTCATTCATCCGTTGCATTTTATTTCCGGCAATATGGGTGACCCATCGCAAATAGGAAGGTCGCACCACATTCAAATGATGATCCAGCTGTGCGCGGATCTTCAATAATGCTTTTCTCGATTGCTTGAACTCGCTCAGCGCCTTCTTCTTAATCGGCGCCTGATTAATCACCAGCAGCGCTTGAGTTTTTACTTTGGAAGCCGTCGTTTTTTTCTTACGGGTCGGTTTCTTTGATTCAACTTTCGTCATCTATTTATTAACCTATCAATCATATTATTCGCAAATTATCCTTTGCCAACCATCCTTGGAATTTAGAAGTCATCGTTTGTGAAGACCCGCCGGTCTCTATTCATGTCGCAGCGGCGGGTTGCTTCAAAACAGCCGTTTCCAATCCGATATTAAAACATGTTTTGAGCAGAATTACTAGATTTGAGCCGGCGGAAAAAGACCGATCGGCCGAGGAGATCACCCGGAGGGCAACAGCTGGAATGCCCTCCCATTCCCTCTTCTCTTTGATTTTAAAAGGAGAACGCTCTTTTAATGAACAGAATTCTTAACAAGGTCCCCTTCGTCCCACCCGACCGTTAGAAGCGGAACGCAAGCCGCGGCGACTTTTGGAAGAATTTTATCGGTTCCATGTCGATTTTGGCCCCGCCGGACGACTATCTTATGTAAACGGTAGCGTGGAGGCTCCCAACCCCAACCCAAAGGAGGAACGAAGATGAGATATATGATGATTGTGAAGGCGAGCAAAGAGAGCGAAGCGGGCGTGATGCCGGAGGAGAAACTGATCGCCGCCATGGCGGCCTACCACGAGGAGCTGGTGAAGGCCGGGATCCTCGTCGATGCCTCCGGGTTGCAGGCCAGCTCCAAGGGGTTTAAGGTGAAATATTCCGGAGCCAAGCGGACCGTGGTCGATGGACCGTTCACCGAGGCGAAAGAGCTGATCGCCGGCTATACGATCATCCGGGTGAAATCAAAAGAAGAGGCGATCGCGTGGGCCAAACGCTTCCCCAATCCGCACGGCGAAGGGACAGAGGCCGAAATCGAGGTCCGCCGGTTCTTCGAGCTGGAAGACTTCGCCCCCAGCGAAGCGGTGGAGCGGTTTCAGAAAATGGACCTTCCAAAGTAAACGTCATCGCACGAGATCATGAAAGCGGCCTGGCCCGTATACCCGTAACAAGGAGGAACGATGAAATATCTCTGTCTCGCCTACGAAGAAGAGAACAAGCTCAACATCTTGTCGAGGAGCGAGTGGGACCTCCTCCGACGGGAGACGCTGGACTATGTCGAGGCGCTCCGCAACAAAGGCCAGATGATCTCCGCGGAGGCGCTCCAAAGCAGTCAGACCGCCAGCACCGTGCGGGTCCGCAACGGCAAAGTCTCGATCACCGACGGCCCCTTCGCCGAAACCAAGGAGCAGCTCGGCGGCTTTTTCCTGATCGAGGCGCGGGACCTGAACGAGGCGATCCAGGTCGCCTCCCAATGGCCGTCGGCGCGATTGGGAAGTATCGAGGTCCGGCCGATCGAGGAAGCGCTGAAAGAAAACGGCCGCTATCGGGACGCCCAATAAGAACGGCGGCATTCGAGACCCTATTTAGCAAGCGGAGCAATCACTCACAAAGGAGGATCCATCATGAAGAACAAAGTGGTCTTTTTTGAAATTCCCGCTTCGGATATGAGCAAGGCAAAAACATTTTATGAGACGGTCTTCGATTGGAAGGTGGAGGTCTGGGAGGACAAAGGGGCGATGGCGTTTACAACGGCGATCGATGAAGATCAAAATCCGACCGAGCTCGGCGGCATCAACGGCGGTTTCTACAAACGGAAATCCAAAAACGACCAGCCGTCATTCGGCGTGGAGACCGAATCGATCGACCAGACGCTTCAGGCGATCGAGAAAGCCGGCGGGAAGATCGCGACCCCCAAACATGCCATCGGAGAGTGGGGCTTTATGGCCGATTTCACCGATCCGGAAGGAAATGCCATCACCCTTTGGGAAAAAGCAAAGAAATAATTCTCTAAGAAATGATCCGCCGAGAAGGAGATCGAGATGCCAAAATCGCAAAAAATCACCCCATTTTTATGGTTCGCGATCTCAAGAAATTGAATCGGCCGATCGAAGGTGATAAAATCCACCGGGTCACACCGCTTTGAATCCGAATCGTGAACGCGCGGGGAGTCGATCGTGCTCCTGATAAAAAATTAAATGCCAGCGGAGGATGGCGGATTCAAAGTTCCGGTTTGTGACCTTCCATAAGGAGGAGCGCAATGCAATATCTGCTGATGTGTTGCTTCGATGAGGCAAAGTGGGAGAAGATTCCGGAAGCGGAGCGGGACAAGGTCATGAAGGACTACCACACGTTGCTGCAGGATCTGGTGAAGAGCGGCCATCTCCAGGCCGGCGCGAAGCTGCGGCCGAGCGCGACCGCCGTTACAATTCGGAAAAAGAACGGCAAGCCGGCGATCACCGACGGTCCGTTCGCGGAGACCAAAGAGCAGCTCGGCGGCTATCACTTGATCGAGTGTCAAGATCTCGACGAAGCGGTCGGGATCGCGAACCGCATCCCGACCCTCCCTCTCGGCGGCTCGGTTGAGGTCCGCGCGATCGATTTTCAAGAAATATGATGACCGAACACCGGATCGTTTACGGATGAGCGAAGGTGCAGCCGATGATATACGCGGCACGGTAGACGATATCTACCGCTCCGACTCGCGTCGCGTCCTCGCCACCCTCATTCGGCTGCTCGGCGACTTCGAGCTGGCCGAAGAGGCGATGCACGACGCCTTCATCGCGGCGGTCGAGCAGTGGCAGCGGGAGGGGGTGCCGAAGAATCCGGCGGCGTGGCTCATTTCGACCGGCCGCTTCAAAGCGATTGATGCGATGCGCCGCCGCGCCCGCTTCGATGCATCGCTCGGTGAGATCGCAAACCGACTCGCCGCTGCAGCGAACGACACCTCGGGATGGAATGAGGAGGCGGTGGAGGACGACCGGCTTCGTCTGGTCTTCACCTGTTGCCACCCCGCCCTCGCCTCGGATGCCCAGGTGGCGCTCACCTTGCGGGAGGTCTGCGGCCTGACCACGGAGGAGATCGCCCGCGCCTTCCTCACCACCCCCCCCACCGTCGCCCAGCGGATCGTCCGTGCCAAGCGGAAAATTCACGACGCCCACATCCCCTATCAGGTGCCGTCGCAGCGCGAGCTGCCGGACCGGCTCGACGCCGTCCTCCGGGTGATCTATCTGGTTTTTAATGAAGGCTACTCGGCCTCCTCCGGCGCCTCGCTGACCCGGCACGACCTCTCGGGAGAGGCGATCCGACTGGGAAGACTCCTCGTCGCCCTGCTGCCGGAGCCCGAGGCGATCGGCCTGCTGGCGCTGATGCTGCTGCAGGAATCGCGGCGCGCGGCCCGGACCTCCCGAGAAGGGGACCTGATCCTGTTAGATAAACAAGACCGCTCGCTCTGGAATCGGGATCAGATCGCCGAGGGGATTCGCTTGGTAGAGCAGGCCCTGTCGTCGCGCCGGTTCGGTCCTTACTCTCTCCAAGCGGCGATCGCGGCGGTCCATGCCGAGGCACCGAGCACTGCGGCGACCGACTGGGCGCAAATCGTCGGACTCTATGAAGTGCTGATGCGGGTGGAGCCGTCGCCGGTGATCGCGCTGAACCGCGCCGTCGCGGTGGCGATGCGCGACGGCCCCGCAGCCGGTCTCGCCCTGGTCGACGCCCTGTTGGCAGAGGGCGATCTGCGCGATTACCACCTGGCGCACTCGGCGCGGGCCGATCTCTGCCGACGGCTGGGGAGGACGGAAGAAGCCCGGGCGTCCTATCAAAGGGCGCTCGGTCTCACGCAGCAGGGGGCGGAGCGGCGGTTCCTCGAACGACGACTCAGCGAACTGCCCGCCGAACCATGAACCCGCGCGCGAACGCGTCGGCGGGTTGAGGATTTTTATTGACTTCTTAAAGGGCACCAGGGAATAATTCAGCAATATTACTTGATCTACTGGCCTACCTGCCACTTGAACAGAGTTCTCATCCATTCGTCTTTCTCCTGCTCACGGAAGAGCAAACGAAATCAATCTTCTTAAGAGGGGATCTGATGAATCGAATGTTCCTCTGGGCTTTCTCCGTGCTGCTCATCACTCTGCCTGCGTATGCGGCCGAGGATCTCTTTGACAGACCGAACAGTCCGAGCCTCGGTTCAAACTGGAGCGAATACCTTCCTAATTTTGAACTTTTTGATCATCAAATTCGAAATAAGAATAAGAAGGATCAAGAGGCCTATTTCACTTCGTCCCTCGGTATCGACCAGCAGGTGGCGGTCGATTGCAAAGTGACCGCGGCCGGCAATGAGTGCGGGCTCATGGCGCGTTGGTTTGACGCAAATAACTTTTATTATCTTCAATTAAATCCCGCCTTGGGAAGCATTGCACTGTTTAAAAAGAGCAATGGCGTTTATACACGCTTGGGAATGGCCGGCCGGATATTAACGTACAACACCTTCTACCGCCTGCTCCTTGTGGTAAAGGGGACGGCGATCTCCGCCTATTTTGACGGAGAGGGGACCCCTGCAATTACGGCGGTCGATCGCACGCTGAGTACAGGCAGCTTTAGCGGGATTCGCTCCCATACGAACGCGTCTAAAACCACCTACTTTGATAATTTCAAAGCCTCCCCTGCTTCGTCCCCGAACCGGCCTCCCTCGGCTCGCATCACTGCCGATCCTCCATCGGGAATGGCCCCTTTCATCGCCCATCTTGACGGATCTGCTTCTTCCGATCCCGATGGCACGCTGACTTCTTATCGCTGGAATTTAGGGGACGGGACCACCGCAAGCGGTGCCATTATTGATCATATTTATCCTGTTGCCGGAACCTTTACGGTCACGCTCAGCGTCACCGATAACCAGGGCGCCATCGGGACCTCTCAAATGAAGCTGTCTGTAACGGCCGCCGAACCGTGGACTGCGGCTCCCATCGTCGACGGAATTCACCGTTACTCCCATCCGAAACCGTTTCAGCTCGACAATGGCGACCTCCTTCTGGGATTCACTACGAATGAAGATTCCGCCGAATTTGATTACAAGTTGGTTCGATCTATAGCGGGAGCAGCGAACTTTCCGGCGGCAACCCAGGTCACGGTGGCCCAAGAGTCGGGAATCGATATTTATGAAGGAGCCTTCACACAGCTCACCGATCCGAATCGGACACTCCTGATCGTCTATGGTGCAGGCGCGAATGTCCGGACAAAGAAATCCGTTGATCGCGGAAAAACCTGGGGCCCTCCGACAACCATTGCAACCCAGACCGGGAACGATCCCCATCCGGATCTAAAGCGGCTGTCGACGGGAGACCTCTATCTGACCTATAGCAATAACGGAAATATCGTCGGGCGCCGAAGCATCGACGGCGGCAATACCTGGAGCGGCGAGATGATCCTGTCGAATCAACCCGACATCCTGAGAGATCCGTCGATCGCCGAGACCATTACCGGTGATCTGCTGGTCTCCTTCATGAATACCGGAAATTTTAGCGGTGTGCAGATGGTCCGATCCATCGACAAAGGATCGACCTGGAGTGCAGCAACAGACATTCGAGGAAATGTCGGCGCTCCGAGCGTGAACGACGCGAACCTCCTACGGCTCGAGAACGGCCATCTTGTTCTCTCCTATTCGGTCGGCTCCAATACAAGCGCCCCTCCACCTGCGCTTGGAACCAGAAGCCTCTATATCAGACTTTCGTATGATAACGGATATACATGGCAAAATGAGACGCTGATTTTCCAGAGCGGGGATCCGCACCGTGCGAACTTCACGCAACTGGCCGACGGGTCCGTTCTGGGATCGTGTGCAACGATTGAAGGTGATTCGAATTATCATATTTCAAAACTAATCCCCCCCTCTATCTTCTTCCCTTAAAGGGTCCCTCCAGAGCGCTCCTAAACGACTTGGCCCGCCGCCCTCGCGCTTCATAACGCGGTGAGCGGCGGGCCCATGCTTTGAAGAAATTTGAAGAAAGAAGCGGCTTATTGAATTCCCTTCGGATTCTGATAAACCATCAAGTGCGCATACGGCGTTCCCTCAAACATCACATAGGTCCCCAATGCGTTGGTCGGAAGCTGAGGGAGACCGGTCGTTTTCTGATCGAACGGCCAGAGGAACATCCAGTGGGGCGGCTCTTGAACTTTCTTGACGCCGTGGCCGTCTTGCATCACAACCTTTCCCTCTTTCTCAAAATGCCATCCCCCGCTCGCCATGTAGGAGATCCCGGGGAGGGTGTTCGTCGGCTTGGGGGCGCCGCTCAGCATATCGTTGAACCACTGGGTGCCGGCCGGATCGTTGCAGATCGGATCGGGGGTCGGCAGCCCGCTGATGTCCGGAATGCAGGTAAAACCGTTCGTCCCCTTTTTGGCCTCGACCAACTTTCCCTCTTCACCGTAGACCATTACGCTCGCTCCCTGCGCAATCGGCGCCGGCGCCGCGCTGAGCGCAACCTTCATTTGCTCCTCCTTCGACGCCGCTCGGATTCCTCCTGTTGCCGGCGCTACCATTTTGTGCCCTTCGTCAGCCATTCCCAACGTGGTCAAGCCGAGTATCAGAACCGTGATGGACGCAAACATGATTTTCTTTTTCATTTCATCCTCCATTATTTTGTAGATCCGCCCGGCGTTCAACCAGGACCGATCCGATTTGTTTATCCTTCAATGAATTTCCCCGTGGCGCGATCCCACTCGTAATCGACCCGATAGAGATCATTCGGCTGCTTCTCTTTCAGAAAGCGCTCGATCGCCATTTCATTCGGCGCCTCGAAGACACAGCACATCTTCCCGCTTCCGGAGAAGAAATGGGCATACTGACGGATTCCATTGCCCAGATCGGCCCGCTCCGGAAGGCGCTTGATGGTTTGCTGAACCGCGTCGGGCGTAGCGGCCCAGGTTGCGACAAACTTCGGCATGATTCTCACCCCCTTTCTGTGGTCGAACAGACATTTTAGAGTTCTCTGTTCGATGGGGTGACTTTAACAAAGGGAGGTTGCGGAAATGTTGCGGTCGCCGGATTGGAAGCAAAAATCGCTGTCTGTAAATGTCCTACCGGAGAGGTTCGTCGAAAAGAGAAAGATGCAATAGCTGGGGTATTTGATCATCTGAAGAAGAAACGCCGTGCGCGCTTGGAGTAAATGAAAAGGAACTTTCAGGGAAATCAGCGTCCCTATCGAACTGAGGCGCTGATTATGGACGGACGGACAGCCAGCCGTTCAATGGGTCGCATGTATTGAGGGAGGAAGGCTTCAAGGTGCCGGAGGAAGTAAATTCCCGCCAGACGGAACAGAGATAAAATGGGAGGCAACACTTAAAAATTTAAGCCAAGGAATCATCGATGAATCCGTGCCTTCCTTCAAATCATAGAAGGCCGACGCTTAACACTTACACCCGCCGCAAGACAAGACCGGCCGACCCGCCCGTCATCAGCGGAACATCGCCGGCTGCAGCTCGGTGACCATCCGGACCGAGTCGGCGGGGATCTTCGCCAGCCGCGCATGCTCATAAATCATATCGATATGAGGCGCTTCGTATTCGCAATACATTTTGCCTTCGGCGTCGGCATAGTAGGTGCGAATCCATTTCACCTGCGGAAGCTGGGTCAGTGCGGCCTGCGCCCGCCCGAACGCTTCGGTCACTTGCGCCTCGGTCAGCTTTCCGACGGTTCTTTCAATAATAAATTTCGGCATAATACCCCCCTCTCTGTTTAAGCTTTCGATTTAAGTGCCGCGATCTCTTCGAGAAGCGCCCGGTCGCCCGACGTTTCGGCCAACGATTGGGCTCTGTCCAAATGGAGCCGTCCTTCCGATTTCTTCTTTCCCCGAAGGAGGACCTTTCCGAGGCGAAAGTGGGCCCAGGGATCTTCCTGCGCCGCTCCGAAATCGGAGCGAGAACCGGAGCGGAGCGCCAGCGCCGCCCGGGCGGCCGCTTCGGCCTCCGGAAGTTTCCCCAGCGAAAGATAGGTTTCGCAGAGGCTCGATGCAATATATCCTTCCGCAGCACGATCTGCAAGCGATTGGGCGACGAGCTGCGCTTGCAGGGTGCATTCGAGCGACTTTTGAAATCGGCCGGTCTCCCGGTAGACGACGCCGAGCTGGGCGAGTGTCGCCCCGATCATGGCACGGTCCCCTTTCTCTCGGGCCGACTCCAGCGCTTCAAGGTAGAACGGAATCGCCTCTTCCGATCGGCCACAGCTCCAGGCGGCATAGCCGATCCGGTTTAGAAGCGGGGCAATCGCCTCCGACGGCCCTTCTTTTCGGTAATGAGAGAGGGCGCTCCGGTAATAGTGGAGCGCTTTTTCCCCTTGTTGGAAGGCCTCCATCATTAATTCGCCGAGACGCCGGCAGACCTCGGCCCAGGCCGGCAGCTCCCCCGACTCCAAAAGGAGGGCGGCGGCGTCTGTAAAGCAGGCGGCCGCCTGATCGGCACTCCCCTCCTCTTTATAAACAATCCCCATTCCGCGCAGAGAGTGTCCGATGCAGCCGGGGTTCCCCCCCGTTTTTTTTATCGCTTCAATAGACGAGCGGTATGCCTCGAGCGCACGATCGCGCTTCCCCATCGTAAACCAGAGCGAGGCGGCATTCATCAGATAGTGCCACTCGCCAAAGTGATGCCCCACCTCATGGGCCGACTCAATCGCCTGCAGCGTGCTGGAGAGGGCATCGTCTAAATTGCCGGTCAGTCGGGCGATCCTCGAAAAAATATTCAGCGTGCGGGATTGGTGTCCGCCCACCTTTTCGAACGCACTTCGCGCCTTCCGATAATATTCCAGCCCTTTCTCAAAATCTCCCATGCTGGTATAAACCTGCCCCAGGTTGTGTAGATCACCGGCGACACCGCTGACGTTTTCCGTCTCCTCATGGAGTGCAAGCGCCTTTTGATTCGCCACCAGCGCCTTCTCAAATTGATTCGATTGCCAATAGATATACCCGAGCTCGCGATACCCCCTCGCCATTCCCCCTCTGTCCTTTTCGGTTTCATACAGCGCCAACGCCTGTTTTGCAAGATCGGACGCTTCGGACCATCCTCGGCTCGCTTCATGAAGACCGCAGAGGGCCAGATAGGCTGAGGCGAGCTCCACCGGATCGGAGAGGCTCCTCGCTAACCGCACCCGCTCGGCCACGACCTTCTCTCTTTTCTTAAGATCCCCTTGCCCGTCTAAAACATGATCTTTAATTTGCAAAAGTCTGAGCTTCTCCCGCAGGAGGTCCGACGGGATCAGAAAACCGGCACCGTGCAACGTTAAGATCTGCTCGGCTTGATCGAGCAAGAGGAGGGCCGAGCCGAAAGCATAGGTGCGCTGCGCCCCCTCGGCGGCTTGCATGGTATACGGATAGGCCCGGCTCCAGGCCTCCGCCATGAAAAAATGGTGCGCCAGCGCCTGGAGCGGGCGATCTGCTCCGCCGAGCGTTTCTAAGGTCTCTCCGATTCTTAAATGGAAGTCTTTCTTCCGCCCCGATGTTAACGTTTCATAAATCGTCTGCCGGATATTTTCATGAGCGAATCGATAGATCCCTTTGACCTGAGGCTCCTCTTGAACAAACCCGAGCCTCATCAGCGCGTCTAAAATTTCCGAGGCGCTCCCTTTTTCTCCTTCGAGCACCTTTTCCAAAAAGTGTTGAGAAAACCCTTGGCTTAACGTGGAAATCATTTCCAGGGCAAGCTTCCGGTCGGGCGCAATTCGCTCCAACCGGGAACGGATCACCTGCCGAATCCCGCGAGGGATCTCCCAGTGGTGTGAGGCGACCGACTTCCCCTCTTCCTGGGTGTCGATCCACTTTCCACGGTTATTTACTTTAAAGATCCCTTTTTCAAGAAGTGATTGAAGGAGCTCCACCATAAAGAGCGGGTTTCCCTGCGCCTCTCGGTGAATGCGGAGCGCCAGCTGCTCCATCCCCGGAGGGAGTTGTTCTTTCGGACTCATCTTCCGAAACAAGGTAAGCAGCGACTCGGTCGGAAGCTCGGGGAGGACCAGATTCCGGGAAGAGAGCCGCTGGAGGGCGGTCAGCAACTGAACCAAGAAACGGTTGGAAGCTCCCTCCTCCGCCCGATAGGTCATCAAGATCAGAATCGGCTCGCTCGAAATTTGATGGACAAAATAGTGAAGGAGCTGCAATGTTTCATCGTCGGCCCAATGGAGGTCATCGAACAGGAGAACAAGCGGATGTTGGATCGAGAAATCGATCAGCAAGCGGATGACTGCTTCAAAGAGGCGCTGTTTCTCTTGATCGAGAGGGACTGCCGGCGGGATCGGTCCATCCTTCGGCGCGGCAAGCTCCGGAACGATCTGGGATGCACAGGCAAGCCAAAAGGGAGAGAGGGCCAGAAGCGCATCCCGGCCCGGCCCTTTCAGAATCTGTCGAAAAATTTCGGCGAACGGCTCATACGGCCGTCGCCACTGCGGCGAGTAACATCGCCCTCCCGCGGTCAAGCAGGAGCGGCTTCGGGCATAGAGGAGCATCTCCTCCGCAAGCCGCGTCTTCCCGATCCCCGGTGCTCCGCCGAGCGCGATGATCCCCCCTTTCCGATTCAAAGCCTCTTCGATGTAGGAGGCAATGACCCCGACCTCTTCTTTTCGACCGATAAACGCCATCCTTCCTAAAGAATAAGGAGGCTTTTTGATCGGAAGCGGCGACCGGGGTGTTTTATCGATTCCGGGAACGCGCCGCCGGAGAATTTGCTCATAGAGCCGAGCCGTCTCCTCCGAGGGCTCGACCCCCAGTTCTTCCTTCATCGCCTGACCGCATTGCCGAAAAAGGAGGGCCACCTCATTGAAGTGTCCGCTCAAATAATGACAGAGCATTAACTGCCGATAGGCTTCCTCATGGCATCGGTCCTTTTCGACCATCGCCTGAAAACTCTCAATCGCCGAAGCGTACTGGCCGAGCGAAAGGTGGCATTCCCCCTTTGAAAAGAGGAGGGCCTGTTGAACCGCGCGCCAATGCTGACGGGGCGCAACGGTCCAATCACTCTCCGGCTCGTCGGAGAGAAACTCCCCGCGAAAATAGGACAGGGCGCGTTGATAGTCGGCCCGCGCCTCCTCCCACCGATGGGCCTGCCGGTTCGCCTTTCCCTCTTCGAGCGCGGCGCGGACCGCATCGGTATCCAAGACAGACGCCGAGCCGACCCAGGTATAACCGGCGGCGCCGGTCTCGATATATTTGGAAAGGCGCCCCTGGAGAAGATCGGGCTCCAGAACCTTGCGCAGCTTGCTCACCGTTGCCCGCAGACTCTTGGCTGCGGCCTCGGGCGTCAGGGTCGGCCAGAGGTGATCGATGATCTCTTGAGACGAAAAGGCTTTTCCGGGTGCGGTGAGGAGCAGCTTCAGCAGCGAGGGGGTCTGACGGCGGTCCCACACCTTGGCGGGAACAGACCTTCCATCAAGCAATATCTGAAACGGTCCCAGAAGGTTTATCTGCAGAAGAAGGCCGGGGCCAATGCGCTCTGTTCGGGGTTGCCCCTTTGAAAAAGAGGGTTCCATCTCCACTCCATCGACATTGCAGCATCATAATCCTTCCCCCGATAAAATTTCAATGGCATCGCAAGCCGAGGCCGGGATCTGGACGCGGAGGCAAGAGCCCTCCGGAGGGGAAAGGACCCGCAGGTCCCCTCTGCAATCTCCGAGGAGTCGATCGACATCGTATCCTTTTATGGTATAATCTCTGGAAATCGTTCGGAGGGTAACAGGTGAAATTCACACGGAACATCGAAATGGCGCTTGAGAAGTGGCTCCGACCCGAATGGTGGAACACCCCCCCGACGCATCCACACGACGCATGCCGATTTTATGATTTTGTCGAGGTCGTCTGGAGAGAATCGAGAACGATCGATGAAGCTAGAATCATCCGGGAAGCACGACGTTTGTTTCCGAATCGTTTTCAAAAAGGGAGTGACACCAGCGACCTTCGAGAGAAACTCTCTCAGACAAAAGAGATGCTCAACTGTTTAGAATACCTTGAAAACAAAGGCGTCCTGATCAATCTCACAACCGGTTTACGGCAGATGATCATCCGAAGCGTATAACCCGGTCAACGATACAGTCTCAGAGGTTCCTCCCTGATTCCTTCTTTTCATTTGTATTGATCTCCAGCACCTCTGGCAGGGTCCCCTTTCCTCGATCAAACGCATACCCAAATCAACCTTTCAAACCAAGTGATCCGTTCACGCGCTTGAACGCGGAATCGGGCGGGTCATAATAAACGGGTTGGCTCCTCGGGCTCCAGCCCCGTTAACAAATATTCCGGCCCTCTTGAATCGATATTTTCTTGTTTCCGTCGAGGCGTCGAGATATGATACGCTATTTTAGCTGGGTAGATTCTAGGACAAATGAATTCACCGATCGAACGTTGCCGATTCATTCAGGCGGCGGAACGCCAAGAGAAGAAACGATAAACGATCTTTATCCAACCGGGAGCAGCCATTCATATGGAATCCGAGCAGAAAAAAATGATCTTGGTCGTCGATGATGATCCGTCCATTCGGCACTACTTGGCCGACCTGCTCTCTTCGGAGGGATACGCCGTCTGCTTGGCTTCCGGCGGAGAGGAGGCGCTCGCCCAGATCAAGCAGAAGGTCTCCCCGGATGCCGTTATTTTGGATATTATGATGCCGAGGGTGGATGGCTTCGAGACGCTTCGAAAAATAAGGGAGATCGATAAGACGGTGCCGATTATCGTTCTCTCTGCCATTGGGCAGACCGGCACGATTGTGCAAGCGGTTAAGATGGGGGCATCGGATTATTTGAAAAAGCCGTTTGACGACTGGGAGCTTTCGTTTCTTCTCGGGAGATTATTCGAAAGAACGATCTAGTCCTTTGGGAAAGTCCAATTTCATGGAGACGCTTCACTCTTTTCTACAGGCCTCTCCCCTTCCTGGTTCTGATCATGGATGTCGAGCGCGGAGCCGAGCCAGGCGATGATCTCCCCTGAGGGGTCCCGCTCGGGGGTCGTTTGAATGAGGTGCCAGCGGTAGACCGCTTCTTTGTTTCTCAGCCGACATCGCATGTCGGCCCCCCCTCCGATCCGGATGCTCTCCGTCAATCGATCCAGACATTTTTGAAGATCGTCCGGGTGGATCGCCTTCGTCCACTCCCACCCCACACTCTCTTTAAAGGTGAGCCCCGTATAGGTAAACCACTTTTGATTGATGTAATCAATCGTCCCATCCGGCCGGGCGGTAAAGACGATCAGCGGCATCGCCTCGGCCAAGTTCCGGCGCCGCTCGATCGCCAGATCCAACTCTAGTAAGTTACTCTGCTCCCGCTGCTGCAAGAGATGCGCTTGCTGTGCGATCTGCTCGCTTTTTTTAAACAGATCGACGAAGACGGCCACTTTTGATCGGACGATATCTGGATCAAAAGGGGTGAAGAGATAGTCGACCGCGCCGGCCGAGTACCCCTTGTAGATATGCTGGTGGGCCTTATGAATGGCGCTCATAAAAATAACGGGGGTGTGCTCGGCGTTTTTTAACTCTCTGATCAGTCTTGCGGTGGCAAATCCGTCGAGGCCCGGCATCTGCACATCCATCAGGATGACGGCGAAGTTGTAACTTCTCGCCTGCCTTAACGCTTCCTGTCCGGAACTCGCCCTGATTAAATGATACGAGGGGGATTCCAAGGTGGCTTCCAGAGCGAGCAAATTCTCAGGATGATCGTCGACGATTAAAATATTTATTTTAGGATCATCATTCATTATCCTAATGATAGATAATCGGACCGGGGTTTACAAGCCCCCGCTTCACCTCGATTTTGCCGGAGCTCATTATGGAAGGATATTTGCATTATTATTTGTCTCTGGCCGATCTTCGCGCCTGCACTGGCAAAGACGCCGATGGCGGCCGGATCATCGGCCGCCGCCCCCGTAATCACACCTAACCCCAGCGGCTTGCGCGCCGTCCGAGGGAGAGGTCGATGAATCGTTCTTCTATCCGTTTTGTCCTCATCCGGTTTGTACATCAATCGCCCTCTTCATGAGATCCCTATTTTTCGTCCTCTTCGCAACGGGATCGACCGTTCTGAGAGGACGCACCTATTGGAGACGCCTCTTCCATTGTAGAGAAACGGGATCGGGCAACAAAATCATACGAAGGGATAAGGCGTTCGGAGAGTGAATTGAAGCGGACGGACATCAAAGGGAGGAGACCGAGGGACAGGAAGGTCCGTGCCGCGTCGCCGGCGTCCGGAAGAGCAAACGGCCTGAATCAGCCCTTTCCTCTAAATAAATGGCTTCCGAGACGGAGGCGCCGGAGCCCCTCCCCCACCAGCGCGACGATTAAAACGCCGGAGACAACCACGGTGAGTGTATGCAGGGAGACCTTGAATCCGCCGAGGGCCACCAGCAGGGTCGTTGCTGCGGCGGGGGGATGAGAGGCCCGCAGCAAGAGGACGCCGAGCAACATCAGTCCGGTGGCGAGTACGGCCGCGCCGTACGCGAACCGGCGTAAGCGCTCCTGTCGAGAGGACCGGCGGGGCCGCGCCGGCATGGAGCAGAACCACCGCCACCACGCCGGCCGCCAATCCGACCAGGTGGCCGACCACCGTGTTGTAAAAGCGGGAAGAGGGAAGCTCCGGATATTCCACCTGCAAAAAAGCGGTCGGCCCCAGGCTCGGAAAGAGCCACGGCTGACCCACCGCCAACCCTGCAAGGCCGACGATCAGGGTCAGAACGGCCGCGCCGACCGGGGCCCAGACCAGATCGGGAAGGGCGGCAACCCCCTTTTTCACCGGCGCCCCCTGCCGCCGCTGTTCTCTGATAACCTCTCGGTTTTCATTTTCTAATCACCCTCTCTTTTGATCTTTTTATTTCACCGCGAGCGCTTGGGCGGCGGCCTGCTTGATTCGGGTCAGCAGCCAGGCGATCTGCCGCTCGGTCTCGCCGTCGAGCTTCTTGCAGACCGATTTCAACTCCTCATCATGGAGCGCCCTGGCCGCCTGCAGCAGAACGGTCCAACAGAGATGGACCTCATTGGCGAGCAGCCAGAGGTCATGCAGGTCGCGCAGCAGGCCGATCCCGCCGGTCCGAGGCCCATGAAAGAGCGCTTTCTGAAGATTCTCCGGCGCGCTGCTTTTCTCCTCGCCATACCGCTGTACCAATGGACGGAGCGCCGCGGTGTGTTGATGAGACCAAGCGGCGAGCAGCTTGCATTCAGAATGGACATCGGGCTCGTCGCGATGGTGCTCCGCGACGGTCAACAATGCCTGCGCGAGCTGCCCTTCGCTGCCATGAAGCAGGCCGAGGTAATTGCCGACATGCAGCCCTTGTTCGTCCCGCTTAGACAGGTCGGGCGTCAAGGTCTCCTTGATCTCCTTCGCCGATTCTTTGATCGCCGAGGCCGCTTTGCCGATGATGCCCTCTGGCTTTCCTTCCCCCGGCGGTTCGATTTTCCGAATCTGGACCGCGGCATACTTGAATTGCGGCTGCTTGCTGACCGGGTCCCACTCGGTAAGGGTTAATTCATTGGCGGCGCGCGGTCGGCCCGGCTCGTCCCAATATCCATAATGAAAAGGAATAAAGAGGTGCCCCGGATGAATGCCGGTGATCCGGGCCCGCTCCTGAACCCTTCCTCGGCGGGAGGTCACCTCCAGCCAATCTCCCTCTTGAATCCCCAGCCGCTCGGCATCGGTCGGCGCGATCTCGACGAAGCCGTCGGGCGCCGCATCGTTCAGCGCCTTGGAGCGGCCGGTCTTCGTCCGGGTGTGAAAATGGTAGATGATCCGGCCGGTCGTCAACCAGAAGGGATACGCTTCATCGGGCGCTTCGTGCGGGGGAAGATATTCCGCCGGTTTGATAAACGCCCGCCCATTCGGCTCCTTGGCGCGATACTTCTCCGGTGTCACCGCCCCCCCGGTCAGCAGGTCATGCCCGTAGGTTTCACATTGCTCCGGATCGGTGGCAAATACTCCTCCGGCGTAAAGATGGGTGGCGCCGTCGGGGTGCTCCTCGTTGCAGGGCCACTGAATCCCCGACCCGCCGGTCAGCTTGGCATAGCTGATTCCGGTGTAGTCGCAGGGGCGGCCCCGCGTGCACTCTCTCCAGGCATTGAAAGCCTCTTCGGGTGTCTTCCATTTAATCAGCGGCGCGCCGTCTTTGTCGCGAAAATCCATTCGCCGCGCATAATCGAGGAAAATATCGAGGTCGGCCCGCGCCTCACCCGGCGGCTTGATCGCCCTTTGAGAAAGATGAACGGTCCGATCGACATTGGTAAAGCAGCCGGTCTTCTCCCCCCAGATCGCCGCCGGGAGGACGACATCGGCCAGCGCGGCGGTCTCGGTCATAAAAGCATCCTGAACGACGACGAAGAGCCCCTCTTTCTTTAAGATAGGCCGGACGCGAGACAGGTCGGGCAGGGAAACCGCCGGGTTGGTGGCGCTGATCCAGAGCATTTTAATAGATCCCTGCTCGGCGTATCGGAAGATCTGCATCGCGTGGGTCGGCGGGGTCCAGTGCGGAATGATCCCCCGATCGACGTTCCAAAGACGGGCGAGCTCGTCGATATGCTTCGGGTTGTCCCAATTTCGAAACGCCGGCAGATCGCCGTCGGCGCCGCACTCCCGGGTGTTCTGCGCCGTCGGCTGGCCGTTCATCTGATAGATGCCGCAGCCGGGGCGCCCGATCAATCCTCGGATCAGATGGAGGTTGTTCACCTGGCACGATGCGGCGGTCGCCTGCATCGATTGGTAAAACCCCTGGAGGACGGCCGAGACGAGGGTCGGCGCCGTCCCGAGAATCTCGGCTGCTTCTTGGAGTTTCTTGGCCGGCACGGTGGAAATTTGCTCCACCCGCGCCGGGGTCCAGGCCTGCACCGTCTTCTCGAGGTCGTCAAAGCCGATCGTATGCGCCCCGATGTATCCCGAGTCGATCCATTTATTTTTGATAATCAGATGGAGCAGGCCGTTCATCACCGCCACATTGCTCCCGACCTTCAGCTGCAGATGGACATCGGCCTCTTTGGCGGCGGGAATCGCCCGAGGATCAATGATGACGAATTTAGGGGGATTCGGCCCGCGCCGCCGATCGAGAAGCCGCATGTAGAGGACCGTCTGCTGCTCCGCCATGTTGTGTCCGACATCGAAGATCGCATCGGTTGTATCGAGGTCGGTGTAAGAGCCGGGCTGTCCGTCGGAGCCGAAGCTCTCTTTGAGGGCCGCGGCCGCCGTCGCCGTGCAGAGCCGGGTATTCCCATCCATGTGCGGTGTGCCGAGGCCCGCCTTCCCGATGACGCCGAGGGTATAATACTCTTCCAAAAAGAGCTGTCCGCTCGTGTAAAAACCGATGGCGCCGCTGGTATGCTGATCGCGGATCTCTTTCGAGCGCCGGACGATCAACGCCATCGCCTCCTCCCAGGAGGCTTCTTGCAGGTGGCCCTCTTTTCGAATCAGCGGCCGGGTCAACCGGTCGGCACTGCTGTTCGCCACCCAGCCATGCAATCCTTTCGGGCCAAGCCGGCCGTGGTTCACCCGGTCGGCTCCCCTCCCCCGGACGCCGACAATCTTCCCCCCTTTTACGCCGATGTCCAGCGCACATCCATTGGAGCAGAGGACACAAGCCGACTGCACCCAGCGCTCCGGCGCCTCGACGAGATGCTCATCGACCCGGACCGGCCAGCTTCCACGATACGGCGTCCGAGGACCCCAAACATCTGCAATGCTGTCCCGTGTCTGCTTCATCTTGATCCCTCATCACCCATTTCAAACGGAACCGGTCGTTCGGTCCCGAGGAGAGGCCGAACAAAATCAGCGGCGCTGCCACCCCTCCAGATCCTCAGGGGTGTTGACGTTGAAAAAAGCCCGGCTCAGATCGATTTCAGCGGGAAAGGCCTCTGGGGGGAGATAAGTGGTCCGAACCTCAGAGAGAAAACGGTGGAGCGCCCTTCCACCCCGGGCAGCAAACGGCTCGATCTGCGGCGCGCATCCAACCGCATAAATGGCATGCAGCGGCTGCGGCCGGCCTTGAAATACCGGCGCCAAGACCTCTTCGGGGCCGCTCTGCGCCATCATCCACCGAATCGCATCGGCGGAGAGCCCCGGCATATCGGATGCGACAACGAATCCTTTATCGCTTTTCAGCGATCTCAATCCGGCATCGATCCCGCCGAGCGGTCCGATTCCTCTCAGACGATCGGAGACCGCCTTCACCTCAAAAGGAGCAAAGGCCTCCGACCGATCGGTGACGACCACGATCTCGTCAAAGAGGGAGGAGAGCAGTCGATAGAGCCGATCAAAGATCCTCTCTTCTTGAAGGGGAAGAAAGGCCTTGAACCGGCCGCCGATGCGCCGGCCGAGCCCACCGGCGAGGCAGATTCCCCCTATGGATGGCGCGCTTCTCATGTATCCACCTTCACTTAATCTGGTTAGAATTATTTTATGGGATTTAATTTGGCTGAGTCAAACCGGCTAAACAAGAACCGATCGTTTTTTCCGTTGTTTATGGGGGGTCACTCTTGATACATTCGGCTTAACGCAAGAGATCTCTCTCGGTGCTGCGGAAGACGATGGCGGAAGAGATGATGGAAAGGTGAGATGAGACAGCCGAATCAGGTGGTTTTTCTTTTCGATGTCGACAACACCCTGCTCAACAACGACCGGGTCAATGACGATCTGCTGAACCACCTCGAACGCGCATTCGGGGCGGAGAACCGGGATCGGTACCGTGCGATCTTCGAAGCGCTGCGCGCCGAGCTCGGTTATGCCGATTATCTCGGCGCCTTACAGCGCTATCGGCTCGAAGCGAAGTGTGACCCGCGGCTCCTTCTCGTTTCGTCGTTCCTGGTCGACTACCCCTTTGCGAATCGACTCTACCCCGGCGCGCTCGACGTCCTGGAGCGTCTGCGGGTATGGGGTCCGACGGTCATCCTGTCGGATGGAGATGTCGTCTTCCAGCCGCGGAAAGTGCAGCGCGCGGGGCTTTGGGAGGCGACCGAAGGGCGGGTGCTGATCTACATCCACAAAGAAGAGATGTTGGATGACGTTGAGCGCCGTTTTCCCGCGCATCATTATATTATGGTCGATGATAAGCTACGGATTTTGACGGCAATGAAAAAGATCTGGAAGGAAAAACTGACGACCGTCTGGCCGCGCCAGGGACATTACGCGCTCGACCCGCAAGTGACCGCCGCTTATCCCACGGCGGACATTACGATCGATCAAATTTCCGACCTGATCGACTACGACCTCGCCGCCTTATTGCGCCCCGCTTCACAATAGCCGTCCGCTACACACCGGGCCACTTCCATTTCCGGATCTCCTCCTGGTCGATGCCGTATCCGTTGATGTAATCGAGATTCTGACGAATTTGGTCTTCCAGCCAGGTTTTTACGGAAGCGCCGGAGGCCTGTAATCGGGGAACCCGATTAATCGCGTCGATCGCCAGGCTGAATCGGTCGACCTGGTTTAGGATCATCAGCCCGAGCGGGGTATTGATGCTCCCCTTTTCCTTGTAGCCGTGCACATGCATGTTGTCGTGGTTGGCGCGGCGATAGGCGAGCTTGTGGATGAGCGCGGGATAGCCGTGAAAGGCAAAGATCACCGGCTGATCGGTCGTAAAGAGGGTATCGAAGTCGTCGTCCGATAGCCCATGCGGGTGCTCGGTGTCGGGCTGGAGCCGGAAGAGGTCGACGACGTTCACGAAGCGGATCTTTAGATCGGGGAACTTCTCGCGCAGAAGGGCGGTGGCCGCCAGCGCTTCCGCGGTGACGATATCCCCTGCGCTCGCCATGACGACCTCCGGCTCGCCCCCCTGATCATTGCTCGCCCAGGACCAGACGCCGACCCCCTTTTCGCAATGCTTTACGGCCGCTTCCATGTCGAGATATTGCAGATGGGACTGTTTGTCGGCCACGATCAGATTGATATAATCGACGCTCCTCAAACAGTGATCGGCCGTGCTCAAAAGGCAGTTCGCGTCGGGCGGGAGATAGATCCGGGTGACCGTCGCGCTTTTATTGGTGACGACATCGATAAAGCCGGGGTCCTGGTGGGTAAAGCCGTTGTGGTCCTGCCGCCAGACGGTCGAGGTGACCAAGAAGTTCAACGAAGGGATGGAGGCGCGCCAGGCGACCTCGGTTTTACATTTCTCCAGCCACTTCGCATGCTGATTGACCATCGAGTCGATCACATGGAGAAAGGCTTCATAAGAGGCAAAGAGGGCGTGACGGCCGGTCAAGACATACCCCTCCGCCCACCCTTCGAGGGTATGCTCGCTCAGTATCTCCATCACGCGGCCGTCGGGAGAGAGCTCCCCCCCGTCGGCATCCTCCGGTCTGTAATCCTCCAGCCAGGTTTTCTTGGTGGCTTCATAAACCGCCTCCAGACGGTTGGAGGCCGTTTCGTCCGGCCCGAAGAGCCGGAAGTTATCGGTATTCCGGCGCATCACGTCGCGCAGAAATTGTCCGAGAAGGTAGGTCGGCGCGGCCTCCAGCGCGCCCGGCCGGGAGACCGCTACGGCATAGCTCCGAAAATCGGGAAGCTGAAGCGCTCTTCGCAGCAGCCCGCCGTTCGCATGCGGATTGGCGCTCATTCTCCGATTGCCGGCGGGGGCGAGCGCCTTCAGCTCCGGCACAAGCCTTCCCTTCTCATCGAACAGCGCTTCCGGCCGGTAGCTCCGCATCCAATCCTCCAGGATTTTGAGATGGGCCGAATTCGTCGCGACATCGGCGATCGGGATCTGGTGCGCCCGCCAGGAGCCTTCAAGCTTGTGACCGTCTAATTCTTTGGGAGCGGTCCAGCCTTTCGGGGTCCGGAGGACGATCATCGGCCACCGCGGCCGGGTAGGGGTGCCGCTCCGGCGCGCCTCCGCTTGAATAGAGCGAATTTGACCAATGCACGCTTCGAGCGTCGCCGCCATTTTCTGGTGCATGATCAGAGGATCTTCTCCCGCGACAATGGAAGGGCTCCAGCCGAGCCCGGAAAAGAGTTGATGCAGCTCCTCCGACGAGATCCGCGCCAGGACCGTCGGGTTGGCGATCTTGTAGCCGTTTAAGTGAAGGATCGGCAAGACGGCGCCATCGCGAATCGGATTGAGAAATTTGTTGGAGTGGAGCGATCCCATCAGCGGCCCGGTCTCGGCTTCACCATCCCCGATGACGACCGCGGCGATCAGGTCGGGATTGTCGAAGGCGGCGCCGAACGCGTGCGAGACACTATACCCGAGCTCGCCCCCTTCGTGGATGGACCCGGGCGTCTCGGGGGTACAATGGCTGCCGACCCCGCCCGGAAAAGAAAATTCCTTGAAGAACCGCCGCATCCCTTCCAGATCTTCGCTCTTCTCGGGATAGACTTCGGAGTACCGCCCCTCGAGATACGCATTTGCGAGCACCGCCGGGGCGCCATGTCCGGGGCCGGAGAGATAAATCATGTTCAGGTCGTCTTTCTTGATCAGCCGATTGAGGTGAACCCAGACAAAGCTCTGACCGGGGTCCGATCCCCAATGGCCGACCAGGCGGCGTTTGATATGCTCGGCCTTGAGCGGCTCCCGCAGCAGCGGATTTTCTTGGAGATACAACATCCCGAGGGAGAGATAGTTGCACGCGCGCCAGTAGGCATCGATCCGGTCAAGCGCTTCGCTAGAGAGGGGGGTTTCTCCGAGGGCGGTATCCGACAGGTGCGTGGCCGATTTATTCATGGCAGCTCTCCTCCTGATTTATTTCTACAACAGCGAAAGCAGTTCGTCTTAGACCGGCGGCTTTTCCGCCGACGGCTGGGGGTTGTGCCAGCCGCCATCCCCCGCGATGAGTCGATCGGCCTCCGCCGGCCCCCAGCTGTCCGGCGCGTATTCATGGACCGGCGTCGCGTTCCCCAGGATCGGATCGACCACATTCCACGCCGCCTCCACACTCTCCTCGTCGACAAAGAGCATCCGATCCCCCCGGAGGGCGTCGCCCAGGAGCCGTTCGTACGGCGTCATCTCATCGCCGGGGGCTTGCCGGACGATCAGCTCGATCCCCTCCCCGACCATCGCTTCTCCCGGCAGCTTGGCGCGGGCGCCGAGAGAGATCGACACATCGGGACCGAGGCGGAAGCGAAAATAGTTCGCATGCTCCTGGCTGATTGGATCGAAGACGGCCAGGGGCGGCTGCTTGAGCTCGACCAAGACCTCGGTCGCCGTCACCGCCATCCGCTTCCCGGTCCGGATGTAGAAGGGAACCCCGGCCCATCGCCAGGTGTCGATAGAGAGCTTGATCGCGGCGAAGGTCTCGACCTGGGAATCGGGCGCCACCCCTTTTTCGCTTCGGTAGCCGCGGAATTGGCCGCGGACGACGTCGGTCGGCACGAGCGGACGCATCGCGCGAAAGGCCCGCTTCTTCTCGTCCCGCAACGCGTCTGGATCACGGCCGCTCGGTGCCGCCATCGCCAGCAGCGCGACGATCTCCAAGATATGGTTTTGGACGACATCGCGGATCGCGCCGACCTCCTCATAAAAAAAACCGCGGCCCTGCACGCCGAAGTTCTCCGCCATCGTAATCTGAACACTCCGCACATAGTTGCTGTTCCAGATCGGCTCCAGGAATGAATTGGCAAAACGGAAATAAAGGAGATTCTGGACCGGCTCCTTGCCGAGAAAATGATCGATCCGGAAAACGGACGATTCCGGGAAGGCCTGATGCAGCGTCCGGCTGAGCGCCTGCGCCGAGGCGAGGTCCCGGCCGAACGGCTTCTCTACGACGAGGCGCGCGCCGGTGTCGCATCCCGAGTGGCTCAGCCCTTGGGCGACGGTTGCAAACAGATCGGGCGGGATCGCCAGGTAATAGAGCGGCCGGGACGCGCCGTTCAAAGCCTTTCGCAGCTGACGGAAGGTCTCCGGCGCGTTGTAATCCCCATTGACGAATTGGAGCTTGGACGAAAGGACCTCGAATGCGCGCCGGTCGACTCCGCCGTGCTCCTCGACGCTCTCCCGCGCGCGGGCCCGCAGGGCATCGAGCCCTTCGGTCGATTTGGCGACACCGATAATCGGGATATTGAAATGCCCCCTCCGGATCATCGCCTGAAGGGCCGGGAAGATCTGCTTGTAGGCCAAGTCCCCCGTGGCGCCGAAAAAAACAAATGCATCAGAATCGAGATCTGTCATTTTTATTCCGTCTCCTTTGTTTCTCCCCCGCGAAGCAGGGCATGCGTCTGTCTTGCGATCATCAGCTCTTCGTTGGTCTTCATCACCAAGACCTGCGTCGGACTCCCCTCTTGGGAGATCACCGAAGCGTTCGCCCGATTCCGCGTCGGATCGAGCGCGATCCCCAAAAATCCCATTCCGGCGCAGATCCGCTCTCGAACGGCGGGGGCGTTCTCACCGATCCCTCCGGTAAAGACAAGCGTCTCAACCCCCCCTAAAACGGCGGCCAGCGCGCCCAAGAACTTCTTCGCCTGGTAGCAGAAGAGCGCGACCGCCTCTGCGGCGTGGGGATTTTCCTGCTCGCGATCGAGGAGCTCCTGCATATCTGAATAGGCTCCCGAGATTCCGAGCAGCCCGCTTTTCTGGTTGACCATCTCATCGACCTCAGCCGGCTTCATCCCTTTCTCCTGAAGAAGATAAAGGAGCATTCCCGGATCAAGATCGCCCGAGCGGCTGCTCATGACCAGTCCGCCGGTGGGGGTCATTCCCATCGTGGTATCGACGCTTCTGCCATGATCGACCGCCGCCATGCTCGCGCCATTTCCGAGATGGGCAATAACGAGGCGGCCGTCGGCCGTTTTTCCTCGTTCCCTCCTCAGCGCATCGACGATGTACTCGTAGGAGAGGCCGTGAAAGCCGTAGCGAAGGACCCCCTCTTTCCAAAGCTCCCGCGGCAGGGCCGGGTGCTGCGCGCTCGGAGGCATCTGCCGATGAAAAGCGGTATCAAAACAGGCGACCTGAGGGAGCGTGGGATACGCGATCCCCACCGACCGGATCGCTTTGATCTCGTGGGGAAGGTGATCCGGCGCGAGCGGCCGCAGCGCTTCAAGCACGTCGCAGAGGGACGACGTGATCCGATGGGGCCGATCGTATTGCATTCCGCCATGGACAACCCGGTGTCCGACGGCCTCTAAATCGGGCGCCGGGCCGCCGCTTTTCAACCACTCAAAGAGCCGGTTCAATGCAGCGTCATGATCCGGCATGGAAGGAGATTCGTCAATCAAGGTCTGGCCGGCAGCATCCCGAACGCGAAAGAGCGCGGGGCGATGACCGATCCGCTCGATCCTTCCCGCTTGCAGCAACGTTTCGGAGGAGCCGGTCCGATAAAGGGCGAACTTCAGACTGGATGAGCCGCTGTTGATCGTGAGAATCCGCATTGATTCGCCCGACATCGTTTTACCCCTCTCGCCCGATCCCTTGTTTCCTGCGCCGGTTGGTCCTTCCTCTAGATTCACATCATTTAAATCTGAAAATCAAGCCGCTGGAAAAGATCGATACCAAAGCACTGCATGAAAACATCAAAATAGATGAATGGCGGAGGGCGGATGGGAAAAAGGGGAATAGAGCGGTCGGAATCGATCTATCCGCAAGGTCGATACAATAGGAAAGAGGCCCGACGCAACGTGCTGAAAGGTCCGGTCTGGCTAGGGGGTCGCCGACAGGGCAACCACGTCGACCGCAACCTCGGCACGATGCTTGCCGCCGCCGTAGATCACCCCTTTGAGGGGGGTCACATCGGAATAATCGCGGCCCCAGGCGGTCGTGATGTGGCGAACGGTCGGCAGCTGGTTGTTCGTCGGATCATAATCGATCCAGCCGAAGGCCGAGTCGTAAGCGGAAAACCAGGCGTGCGAGGCATCGGCCCCCTGCAGCTTGGTCTGTCCGGGAAGCGGCATCGTTTCGAGATAACCGGAGACATAGCGCGCCGGAATACCGCGGCTGCGGAGACAGGCGATCGCAAAGTGGGAGAAATCCTGACAGACCCCCCGGCGGTGTTTCAAGACGGTCGAGAGGGGGGTGGCGACGGTGGTCGACCCCGGCTCATAGGTAAAATCGCGATGGATGCGCGCCATCAGATCGTGCACCACCTCCGCCATCGGGCGGTTTTTCCGAAACGAGGGGGCCGCGTAGCGCCGGATCTCGGGGGTGATGGTGATCATCGGCGAGTCGGGCAGATATTGACATGCCTCCAGATGGGCGGCGCTCCGCTCTGCGTGGAGGCGGCGCACCCCCTCCTGCCACGACACACCGATATACAACGCGCTCAGAGCGGGTTTCTCCTCCACCGACACCTCGCTCGTGGCGGTGACCACCAGCCGCTCGTGCGGCTCATCAATGGCGAAATAGAGGACCCGATTGCCGAAGAAGTCGTCCCGTTCGGTAAGGCAGCCCGGCTTGGGATCGATCTCGACCTGATAGCGAAGACGGCGTTGGTCCGGGCTGTTGCGAGGGATGAGGTGCGCTTCGTCTTGACAGCTGATGACGGCTTGCTCGTACGTATAGGTGGTGGCGTGGATGATCCGGTATTTCATGTCGGCATCTCCGCCCGGAGAAGTTGCCGGGGACCGCGGCCGTCGGTAAAGTAGTCCCGGCTGAGGGCATCCGAAGTGGCGCGCAGCAGACGCTCGATTTGGCGAAGAAATTCATCGAGTGCCTGTCGTCTCCCCATGGCCGGATCGGGCGAGGCCAGCAGCGTGAGGTCTAAAAGTCGCATCGCAGCGGCCGCTTCCAGCACGCAACGGATCTCTTCGCTGAGTTCGAGCGGGTCGGAATCGCGGGGAAGCGCCAGGGTATGTTTCTCCAGGCGAGAGAGCTGAAATTTCAGCGACCGTGGGCTCAATTCATCCAGGAGCAACAGGGCAAGGGTGGGGAGGACTTCCGGCGCGCCGTTATGAAGGCGCCGATAAGCCATCAGGTTGTCGCAGGTCCGGAGGACCGCCTCCAGCACGTTCGTCTCCACCGGACGGGGTCGCGCCGGAACGAGGGAGCCGCGCAACAGCGAGACCAGTGATAGTCCTCGTTCCAGCCGGCGGCCGATCTCCCAAAAGAGCCACGCCTCGCCCCGAAACATGCTCTCCATGACCAGACCCGACAACCCCGCCAGCGCGGTAACCAGATGGTTCAGATGTTCCTCCGCTTCCACGAGCTGGTCGAGGGAAAGCCGTTCAAGGGTTGTCAGCCGCTCCCGCAGGTCGTTGACCAGCTGCCGGGCATCGCTGGAGAGAGGGTCGCGGACCCCCTGGGCCGCCTCCAACATCACCCTAAGATTGAAAGCAATCCCGCCGCGCAGCTGAGAATCGGCCAGGATTGCGAGGAGCTCCGAGGCGGAGTCGCTCACCGGCATCCCGCCCGGCAAGAGGCCGGTGACCCGACTGAGGGTTTGCCGCAGCGCTTCCAGCGTTTCCGGATGGTGCGGCTCTTCAAATCGGGTGCTGCTCTGATAAGCGGTCAGAACCGTCCGCATCAAGCGCATGCTCTGCTCGGCCCGCTCCGCATAACGGGCGAACCAGAAGAGATTGTCCGCCGCGCGCGGGGGAAGCGACGGCGGCTGCGTCGACACGATTGCGGCGGTCGCCGGCGGCAACAGAGAGGTCTGCTTCTCCGGCTCCGACGCGATGATCCAGGTGTCTTTGGCGATGCCGCCGGCCTGGTTCGAAACGATCAGGTTGTCCCCCGAGGAGCCGACCCGGGTCAGGCCGCCCGGCATGACGACATAGCCGTCATCCCGCGCGATGAGAAAGGCCCGGAGAACCGCATGGTGCGCCGCCAATTTTCCCTCCACCAGGGTCGGCGCGCAGGAGAGGGCGATCTGTTCCTGGCCGACATAGAGGTGGGGCTGCGTCTGGATCCGGTGGGCGACCTCCCGCCGCTCCTCACTGCTTAGGAGGGGGCCGTAGATCGGCCGGGCCCCCACCCGCCGGTGGATCGTCCGGACCACCATCCGGTCGAGATGGGCGAGCACATGACGGCGCTCCCGCGCTCTCCCGCACCACCAGGTCGCCACCGTCGGCAGCTCCAGCGGTTGACCGAGAAAATATTGTGCGATGCCGGGGAGAAAGGCATTGAGCGCGGGGTTCTCCAGCACGCTGGCGCCGAGCGGATTGACGACGGTGACATGGCCTTGCCGCACCGCTTCCACCAGGCCCGGAATACCGAGATCGGAGTCGGGAAGGAGCTCGAGCGGATCGCAGTAAGTGTCATCGACACGGCGCCAGATGACGTCGACCTGCTCAAGCCGTTTCAGCGAGCGGATCCAGACCCGTCCGTTGCGCACCATCAAGTCGTCCCCCCGCACGAGGTTGTAACCGAGATAGTTGGCGAGGTAGGCATGCTCGAAATAGGTTTCGTTCAACGGGCCCGGCGTCAGGATGACGACGCGGGGCTCGTCGGTCCCCGCCGGCGCATATCCGGCGAGGCTCGCCCGCAGCTCCCGAAAGAAGACGGCGAGACGATGGACATGGGAATCGCGGTAGAGACTCGGGAAGACCTGCGACAGGACCGTCCGGTTCTCCAGGGCATAGCCGGTGCCGGAGGGCGCCTGAGTCCGGTCGCTCAAGACCCACATCCGGCCGTCGGGGCCCCGCGCCAGATCGGCGGCATAGAGGATGAGCGCGTGCGGTTTGCGACCGGTCAAAGGAGAGCAGGGCCGGAGAAAGCCGGGGTGGCCATAGACCAGCTCGGAGGGCAGCAGGCCGCGGCGGATCAGGTCGCGCGGTCCGTAAATATCGCGCAGTAAAAGGTTGAGCACCTCGGCCCGCTGGGCGAGGCCCGACTCGATCCGGCGCCACTCCTCGCTCGGGATCAAAAAAGGGATGAGATCGAGCGGCCAGGGACGTTGGCCTCCCGCCGGATCCCCGTAGACATTATAGGTGACGCCGTTTTCCCGCAGCAGCCGGTTCGCTTCGGCCCGCCGCTGATCGAGCTCGCTTTGATTCAGTCCGGCGAGCACGCGCGCGAGATAGGCCCAATGCGGACGGACCTCCCCATCGGGCATGCACATTTCATCATACCCGGCCATATAAGGCTGATAGTGCGGGATCTCTGTTTCTTTACGCTGCATTCTCATCACACATTGACATCTACAGCGGCGCCCGGCGCAAATCGAGCGTGTAGGGATATTCTCGATTGCGCTCCTCCGCCGGGGGAGCCATCGGGGCGGGGGGATCGCCTTCCGAGAAAAACCGCCCCAGCGCAACGAAGTCGGGCAGCGGCTGCAGCGGGCCCGGGGTGTGACCGTAGCCCCAGAACCGGGTCGCGCGGCGCGCTTCGGCTTCGTAAGCGTTGACCGGAAGGACGGTATAGCCGAGCCCGCCGGGGTGATCGACATGATAGGTGCAGCCGCCGATCGACCGCCCGTTCCAACTGTCGATAAGATCGAACACCAGCGGCGCATGGATTCCGATCGTCGGATGGAGCGCGGAAGGAGGCTGCCAGGCCCGATAGCGGACGCCGGCGACATATTCGCCGTGGGTCCCGGTTCCATGTAAGGGAACCCGCCGGCCGTTGCAGGCGACCAGATACCGCCCGTCGGTAAGGCCGGTCACTTTGACCTGGAGGCGCTCGACCGAAGAGTCGACGTAGCGCGCCGTGCCGACGGCGGTCACCTCCTCGCCCAACACCGGCCACGGCTCCAGCGCCATCCGCAGCTCCAGCCGGATGTCCCGGATCGTCACCGTGCCGTAGTGGGGGAAGCGGAACTCAAAAAATGGATCGAGCCACTCGCCCTGAAAGGGGGTACCGTCCTCATTCAACTCCCCGATCACGTCTCCCAGGTCGGCCCAAACATAGTGCGGCAGCATGAAGCGATCATGGAGCTCCGTTCCCCATCGGACCAATTTCTTCTTATAGGGGGTGCGCCAGAAGCGCGCGACCAGCGCGCGCAGCAGCAACATCTGCACGAGGCTCATCCGGCTGTGCGGCGGCATCTCGAAAGCGCGGAACTCCACCAGCCCGAGGCGGCCGTGCGCCGAGTCAGGAGAGTAGAGCTTGTCGATGCAGAACTCCGCGCGATGGGTGTTGCCGGTCAGATCGACCAGCAGATGGCGCATCAGACGATCGGCGAGCCACGGAGGGGGGGGTGCGCCCTCCTTCGGCATCTGTTGAAAGGCGATTTCCAATTCATACAACAGCTCATCGCGCGCCTCGTCGACCCGGGGCGCCTGGCTCGTCGGGCCGATGAACATTCCGGAGAAGAGATAGGAGAGCCCCGGGTGGTGCTGCCAGTAGCTCACCAGACTGCGCAGCAGATCGGGCCGCCGCAAGACGGGGCTGTCGGCCGGCGTCGCCCCGCCGAGGGTGACATGGTTGCCTCCGCCGGTCCCGGTGTGCCGGCCGTCGAGCAGGAACTTCTCGGTGCCGAGCCGGGTGAGGCGGGCCTCTTCATAGAGCGCCGTCGTGTGGGCGACCAGCTCGTCCCACGATTGGGCGGGATGGATGTTGACCTCGATCACGCCGGGATCGGGGGTCACCTGAAGCCGCTGCAGCCGGAGGTCGCGGGGCGGATCATATCCTTCCAGCACGACCGGGAGGCCCAACTCCCCCGCCGTCTCCTCGATCGAAGCGAGCAGATCGAGATAATGCTCGAGATATTCCAGCGGCGGCAAAAAGAGATGGAGGCCGCCCCCCCGCGGCTCGATACAGAGAGCGGTATGCGGCACCGCAGCCGCTCGATCGGTTTCGTTCTCATTCACCCTCTCAGCCGCCGGCGGAGGGGTGGAAGACGCCCCCCTGCCGCGGCCGGCCCCGCTCCCATAGGACTCTTTCAGCGGCGGTGGGGGCTCGAAGAGGCTCCGCTCTCGCGGCTTTTCGCGCGCTTCTTTGGCGACCCACGGCAGGGAATCGAGCGGCAGCCGAAGCCCCATCGGGGAATCACCCGGCAACAAAAAGAGCTGTTCGCGGCGGAAGGTCCACCGGGCGCTCTCCCATCCCTGACTGTCGTGGTCCCAATGGAGCGGAAGAACATACCCGACCGGTGTGTCGAGGCCGCGCGACAAGATCCCGGCGAGGGAGCGGCGCTCCAGCGGATCGCGAAGGGTCGCCTTGAGGGGGTCGAGGTTGACCGGCACGGCGCTCTCACGCCAAAGGTGATACAACGTGTCCTCATAACCGGGCGACAGATGTTCCGGATCGGCGCCGAGTCGCCGGGTCAGCGCCAGCGCGAAGCGGTGCGCCTCCTTAATTCCATGGCCGTGGTCCTTCTCCCCGAGAGAGAGCAGCTCGGCGCGCCGCCAGACCGGGTTTCCATCTTTCCGCCAGAAGCAGCCGAGCGCCCAGCGCGGCAGCGGCTCCCCGGGATACCACTTTCCCTGGCCGCAATGGAGCGCGGCGCCGGGGGCAAATCGTCCCGCCAGCCGGCGGAGCAGCTGGCCGGAGAGGAGACGTTTGTTCTCCCCGAGCGCGGCACTGTTCCATTCGGGCGAATTGGTCTCGTCGATCGACACGAAGGTCGGCTCTCCCCCCATCGTCAGGCGGACATCCTGTGCGGTCAGCGCTTCGTCGACCTTACGGCCGACGGCCACGATCGCCGACCACTGCTCCTCGCGATACGGCTTGGTCACGCGCGGGTCTTCATGAATCCGCGTGACCCTGTTCCGATGGTGGAAGGTGACTTTACAGGGATCGGTGTAACCGGTCAGCGGCGCGGCGCTGGCCGGGTCGGGGGTGCAGGCGAGCGGAATGTGCCCTTCGCCGGTGAAGAGACCGGAGGTGGCATCCAGCCCGACCCAGCCGGCGCCCGGGAGGTAGACCTCGGCCCAGGCGTGCAGATCGGTAAAGTCGGCCGAAGGACCGGCCGGCCCGTCGAGGCTCTTCACATCGGGCACCAACTGTACGAGATAACCGGAAACAAAGCGGGCCGCGAGTCCCAGATGGCGCAAGATCTGCACCAGCAGCCAGGCGCTGTCGCGACACGATCCGATCGCCTTGCCGAGCGTCTCTTCACAGCTTTGAATGCCGGTTTCCATCCGGACCTGGTAGGCGATGTCGCGCTGGAGCGATTGATTCAATCGGACGAGGAAGTCGACCGTCTTTTCCCGTTCGGCGCTGACCTTTTTCAGCCAGAGCTGCAGCAGCGGGCCCACTTCCTCCGTTTCGAAATAGGGAACCAATTCTTTCCGCAGCTGCGGCGGGTAGACGAACGGATAGTATTCCGACTCGGCCTCGATGAAAAAGTCGAACGGATTGATCACCGTCATCTCGGCGACGACATCCACTTCGAGAGAGAGCTCGTCGGCCGGCTCCAAGAAGACGACCCGCGCCATATAATTGCCGAAGGGGTCCTGCTGCCAGTTGATAAAATGTTTCTCCGGACGAATGCGGAGCGAATAGGCCTCGATCGGCGTTCGCGTATGGACGGCCGGCCGCAGGCGGATGACATGCGGAGAAATGTGGACCGGGCGGTCATACCGATACGACGTTACGTGATTGAGTGCGACCCTGATGGCCATCTATTTCAGCTCCTTATCAGCTCCTGGCCGTTTGGGTCTGGCCGCGGCGCATGGGGTATTGAATATGGAACCAGGTATGAAAAATCTGGCTGTGGATCTCATTGAGGGTCAGCTGGAGCCGATCGATAAATTCATGCATTTCGACAAAGTTCATCTCATAGATGTCGGCCCGATCGATCCGGTCCCGCAAAACCAAGAGACGGTCGAGCGGCGCCTCATTTCGCGGCAGATTTCGCAGATTCACCTCCGCCGCGGCGACGGTGTGGGCGACGGCGCGCGGGAAATACCGATCCTGCAGCAGGAACTTCACCACCCCGGTCCCCTCCACCCGGCCGCGCATGTGTTGGCGATACATCTGATAGCCGCTCGAGGATTTGAGCACGTTTACCCAGAGAAGGGAGTCATACCGATCGGGTGTCCGCCGGCCCGGCATCAGGATGGAGATGGCGCTGTCGACGATGCGCGACGTCATGTCGGCCCGTTCCAGATTGCGTCCCAAGCAGACCAGGTCGTAGGCGACATCGTGGCTCATGGTGCCGGCCAGGAGACCGCTTAATTGCTGGCAGCGAAAGATGACCTCTTTTAAGAAAGCGTGGCGGCCGCGGCGCGGCACCCCCTCGCGCGAGTGGGTGTTGACGTACAAATAAAGCTCGTTGCAATGGAGCCAGGCCTCGGTCGGC
Organism: Candidatus Manganitrophaceae bacterium; assembly: GCA_016200325.1. Classification (NCBI taxonomy): domain Bacteria; kingdom Pseudomonadati; phylum Nitrospirota; class Nitrospiria; order Candidatus Troglogloeales; family Candidatus Manganitrophaceae; species Candidatus Manganitrophaceae bacterium. The sequence continues at coordinate 132,360 of JACQEZ010000007.1, read as the reverse complement.
AACAGCTCGCGGGTGGTCCGCATGTTCTCTCTGGCCGAGGAGACCGACGCGAGGATGGAGCTGGGGCTGAAGCGGTCGGCGACCAAAAAGCTGACGGTATTGTGCTCGTTGTAGGTCTGATAGTTTTCTTCGAAACCGGGACCGCCGCCGATGATCTCGACGAGCTGCCGCCAGCCGGGCGCCAGCCCCTTGGGAAGATCGAGCATTTGGTGGGTGCAGGCGTTGACGAGACGCGCGCTGTTCTCGGCGCGTTCGATGTAGCGCGCCACCCAATAGACCCGCTCCGCCACCCGGGAGAGCATCATACCGCCTCCGTATTCGCCACCCAGGTATCTTTGCTGCCGCCCCCCTGGGAGGAGTTCACCACCGTCGACCCTTTCCGCAAAGCGACGCGGGTCAGTCCGCCCGGCGTCACATACATCCGCTCCCCCTGCAGGATAAACGGGCGCAGATCGACATGACGCGGCTCCACACGATCCTCGCAGAGGGTCGGCACCGTGGAGAGCTTGATCAGCGGTTGAGCGATATAGTTGCGGGGGTCGGCCTTGATCCGCTCGGCGAACTCCGCCAGCTCTTTCTTGCTGGCGGTCGGCCCGATCAGCATGCCGTACCCGCCCGATTCATTGGCCGGCTTCACGACCAGCTGATCGAGAGAATCGAGGACATATTTGCGGTCTTGGTCATTCAGGCAAACATAAGTCGGGACGTTGGGGATGATCGGCTCTTCACCGAGATAGTATCGGATAATCTGCGGCACAAAGGCGTAGACCACTTTGTCGTCCGCCACCCCCGCGCCCGGTGCGTTCGCCAGGCCCACATTCCCCTTGCGCCAGGCACGCATCAGGCCCGGCACCCCGAGGACCGAGTCTTTGTTGAAGACCTCCGGATCGAGAAAGAGGTCGTCGATTCGGCGGTAGATGACATCGACCTTCTGCCAGCCGTCGATGGTGCTCATGTAGACGCAGTCATCGTCGCCGACGACCAGATCGGGACCGCTCACCAACTCCGCGCCCATTTGCTGCGCCAGGAAGGAGTGTTCGAAATAAGCCGAATTATAGATCCCGGGGGTGAGGACGACGATCTTTGGAAATTCATCGGTGTGCGGGGCGATCGAAGAGAGCATGTCGAAGAGGTGGCTTGGATAATCGTCTACCGGCTGAATGCTATAATTTTCGAACAATTCGCCGAAGACCTGCTTGGTCAGGACCCGGTTCTCCAGCATGTACGAGACCCCGGAGGGCACCCGGAGGTTGTCTTCGAGAACGTAGAAGGTTCCCTGCTCGTCGCGGATCAGGTCGCTGCCGCAAATATGCGCCCAGACCTCCCGGGGAGGTTGGATGCCGACACATTCGCGGCGGAAATTTTTGGAATGGGCGAGCAGCTCCGCCGGAAAAATGCCGTCTCGGATAATCCGCTGCTTCCCGTAAAGGTCGCCGATGAAGAGATTGAGGGCACGCACCCGTTGCTGCAGGCCCGCCTCGGTCATGCTCCACTCTTTCGGGGAGATAATCCGCGGAATGATGTCGAAAGGCCAGGCACGGTCGATATTCGACCCTTCACTATAGACCGTAAAGGTGATTCCCATTTCCAAGATCGCAGATTCGGCCGCCTTTTGACGGGCGCGGATTTCGTCGGAGCTGAGCGACTGGAGATGGGCAACCATCCCCGACGCCAAGGTGCGCGGCTCTCCGGGGAAATCGATCATCTCATCATAAAAACCGCAGGGGTCGTAACGCTTCCAATCAATGCTCATGAGCCAGGTCCTTATACAAAAAGAAATGCCCGACCGGGTCGGGGAGCGATCTTAATCTTTTAAACCGGAACCGCCGGCGGTCTGAATCTATTCCAGCGATAGAGATCCACAACGTAGCAATATTGATTTTTTCTGTCAATCGTAAAAGGAGAAAAAGCAGGGATCCTGATTTGGAAATAAAAAAGCGCCCCCACATCCCTGAAGTGAAGAGCGCCCTTGCTCATAATCAAATGCGACACCGCTGCTTCTCAAAAGAGCAAACTGTATGCCCAATAGATAGAGGTTGCTTTTTTACGCTGAGCACACCCGATTCAATCGATTTTTAGAAACAAATGCCTATCGCCTCGATAACTAGAATAAAAAGCGGGCGAAATAGAGAATCCCAAAATGGGACATTGAACGACATTTTTGTGTAAAACACGCCATAAAAAGCGGCGATCTGTTACCGCTGAACGGTCGTAATCGATGTCGCACGAATCGTCTCATGAACGAACCGCAACTTGTCGATCGCCGGGGTGGAGAGAACGAAGGGATACCCATCCGGCAATCCAAGGCCGCGATTGAGGTTATTGAGCAGGTAGGTTAAGGGGAACCAGTGGTCGATCAACTGATCAAACTCCCCGGAAGGAGCCGGAGAAAAGGTCGCCTTGAGCACCGGCTCGTTTGGGCGCTTCGGCCGGAGCGACAGCCCGCAGTCGGCCGCCGTCTCAAGGGTGTCGGTCATATGGAGGTAATGCGCCCAGGTTTCCGCCCAGTCCTCCCAGGGGTGGGCGCCGGCATAGGCGCTGACAAAGCGCTGCTGCCAGTCGGTCGGCGGACCTTGCTGATAATATTCTTGGAGAGACCGCTTGTAATCCTTCCGCTCGTCTCCAAATAATTTTCGAAACGGGTCGATCCGGGGGCTGTTTTGAACCAGCCGGTCCCAATAATAGTGACCGACCTCATGGCGAAAATGGCCAAGAAGGGTACGATACGGCTCATGCAGCTGCTGCCGGCGCCGCTCCCGTTCTGCATCGTCGGCCTCCGCCACGTTGATGGTGATGACGCCGTCGGCATGGCCGGTAAGGACCGGATCGGCGCCCGGCGTCTCCAGATCGGCTAAAAACTGATAAGAGAGGCCCCGTTCCGGGTCGTCGCTCTTACTGTTGATAGGACATCCGAGCGTCACGAGGCTGTAGACGAGCCGCCGCTTCGCCGACTCCAGCTTGAACCACGCCTCTTTGTGTCCCGGCTGGGAGAGGTTCGGAATCACCTGGGTGAGCCGGCACGATTGGCAGAACGGATGTGGGTCGTCGGACGGGACGGCCCAATTACAGACGCTTTCCTGACTGTAGTTTGCGCAGAGGCGATACCCCTTTCCCTCGGCTTCAGGAAGCGGCGACCGCCATTGGTTCCCGCCGGCGGGGTCGAGCGATCCAACGACGCCGAGGTCGGGCAGAAAAGCCAATAGGCGATCACACTGGACACATCGGGTGTTCTCGAAGAAAACCAACTGCTGACAATGGTCACAATGAAAAACTTTCACCGATCAACACCTTTTGTGAGAGATTCCAAGTTCATGAGCGGGGCCGTCTCGCTCCTTTTATCGCCCCTATATTTACCGGATTTAATTTTAAGACAATCTTTCCGAAGGACGCAACCCGCAGAGGGCCGATTCGGTTGCAATCGCTTGATCCATCAAAGCGGCCACAACCGCGATTCGATCGCATATCCTTTTCAGAGGTTTCCCGCATCAACTTTGCTTGGATACCTACCGCGCTAAAGCGCACTTCATGCTACACTAACACTGATCAGCATTCATATACGGAAGCAGCGCATTGAGGGAAAACGTGTTTGTCACCTATTTAAACAGTCAGAATCAAATACCGGTTTATGATGCCCTCCTTGCATTACTCTGTATTTTAACACTCGTACTCATTGCTTCCTTTGTTTTGCACCAACGGGATAAAAAGTCCGCTCTCGACGCGGAGTTTCTCACGCCGGAAACGGGTCTTCTTTTAAGAGGGTTTGCAGTCCTCCTGTTGATCCTGGGTCATTTTTGGCAATTTTGTGTGGAGGGGGATCACTTCTTTGATGAGGCGGGAACTTGGGCGGTGACCATCTTTCTGTTCATCTCGGGAATTGCATTGATAAAAACCTATGGGTTCACCGGCTTAGAAAAAACATTTCTTCTGAAGCGGATTCGAAGGGTTCTTCCTGCAACATGGATCGCGCTGATCGTCTTTTATCTGTTGGATCTCGTCCTTCGGAAGGAGACGCATAGCGCAACGAAGATCGCGCTGAATTTTCTAGGAATTATTACACCCAATCCCCCGAACTCGCCGGCCTGGTTTATCACCTACATACTCTATTTATACCTTCTTTATTATTGGGTCTCGAAAATCCCGCTCAAGAACGCGGGGCGCGTTACACTTTTACTGGCCCTCTCCTATGGAACGACCTGGATCATCTCGAACTTTCCCTCATTGACCAGCGTGACGGTGATGGGCCTTTGGATTCGGCATACCATCGTATTTCCAATCGCGGTCGCCGTCGGACTTTACAGTAAAGAGATGAAGCGCGCTCTTGATCTTTTTTTCAAAAGAGCACGGAGCCTCTATCTCCTGACCCTCTGCATCTGCTTATCTCTCTACTGTTCCGGAATAGGCATCTACAAGTTATCCCATCTCATTAATTCTGAGATCTATACATATTTGGTCATTACCCTTCAGCCGATCCCGATGATTATCGCATTGGTCATGATCTCTTCTCTGATCGACACGTTGGGGGTAAGTTCAAAATTCCTGATCTGGTTGGGACGGTACTCATTCGAAATATTTCTGATTCATCTCCCCTTCATGGTCTATTACGATTTTATCCTCTTCCGAAAACCGCTCTATCTCTTTTTCCTTCTCTATCTCTGCTTTGTTTTTGCCTTAAGTTATTCATTGGAGAAAGCATCCGCGCTATTCGATACCCTCTTTTTTGGAACAAAAAGATCCCTGACATAATGCTAGATCCTCTCACCGATTCCTCCGAAATTTAAACCGATCTACCGACCCTCTCTCTTGTGCATCCACCCAGGAGCCGCCCGATTAAGCGGTCTCGACGCTGCCTGAAATCGCTGCGGCCGTCGGATGGAGAAGCGAGGCGGCAACGACCGCCGCCAAGGCGAAGAGCGCTCCGACGAGGAATGCGGCATGATAGCCGCTATTGAGAGCGGCGAGGCGGCTGTCGCCGGAAGCCAGCAGGTAGTCAGTGCGCGCGGCGGCAATGCTGGCCAGGACGGCCAGGCCGAGCGCTCCCCCCATCATGAAGGCGGTATTGACGACCCCCGAGGCCAGCCCCGACTCGCTCGGCGCAACGTCGCTCAGGGCGGCCAGCAGCACCGGGTTGAACGCGATGCCGGCGCCGAGACCGAGAAGGGTCATGCCGGGCAGGACATAACGAACGAAGCCCCCCTCCACCGGCGTCAGCCCAAAGAGGGCCAGGCCGGCTGCCACCAGCAGCATCCCGACCGCCAATGGCGGCCTAAAGCCGAAACGGGTGACGAGCTTCGCGGAAAGCCCGAGCGAGAAAGCACCCATGATCAGGTTGGCCGGCAAAAAGGAGAGACCGACCTGCATCGGGCTGTATCCGAGCACCGACTGGAGATAGAGCGCGGAGAGGAAGAACCAGGCGAACATGGCGGCGGCCCAAAGAATGCTGACGACATTTGCCACCGTGACGTTCCAGAGCCGGAAGAGCCCCAGCGGCATGAGCGGTGAGCGGACCCGGGCTTCGATCAAGAGAAAAAGCGTCAAGAGCATCGACGCCGCGGCAAGGAGCCCGATCGTCCGGCCCGACCTCCAACCGACCTCGTTTCCGTTCACGATGGCGTAGACCGCAAGCATGAGGGAAGCGGTCACCGTTACGGCGCCGGCGACATCGAGGCGCCCGCCTGCCGCCGCGCCGGGCCCGGCGGGGAGCAAAAAAAAGCAGAGGACGAAGACGGCGACCCCAATCGGGAGGTTCACCAGAAAAATCCAGTGCCAGTCGAGCGTGTGAGTGAGCAATCCCCCCATCAAGACGCCGATCGATCCGCCGCCGGCCGAGACAAATCCGAAAAAACCCATCGCCTTAGCCCGGTCGGCCGGCTCGGCAAAGAGATCGGTGATCAGGGAGAGGGCCACCGCCGAAAGGACGGCGCCGCCGAGCCCCTGCACCGCCCGCGCCCCGATGAGGAACGCCTGCGAGGTTGCCACGCCGCAAGCAAGCGATGCCAGGGTAAAGAGGGCAATCCCGATCAGAAAGAGCCGGCGCCGGCCGAAGAGGTCCCCCAGACGACCGCCGAGCAGGAGAAACCCGCCGAAGGTGAGGAGATAAGCATTCACGACCCAGGCGAGCGACGTCTCGGAGAATCCGAGATCGGTCCGGATCGACGGCAGGGCGACATTCACAATCGTGCTGTCGAGGACGATCATCAGATCTCCAAGGCAGAGGACCATCAGTGCCAGCCAGCGCTTCCGGTGGTCAACCGTCTGTGTCACCCCGCTCATCCCAGTTTCTCACGTGTGATAAAGATCTCTTGTCTCCCTACGTCAGCAGCGGTTTGAGTCCGATGTTTTCGCGTCATCATGCCGGTTCCTTTAGTCTATTATTAGGCTCGGCAAGTTTTTTGTTTTTTTGCAGATCTGTGCTTCTCCTTCGTGGGTCGGCGCACTTCACGATTTCACGGGAGACCTCATCCCTTCGCGAGGTATTCAGCGAGCTGGTCGAAGGTGCCGGTCCAGCCCTGCTCCATTCCCTTGCGACCCGCTTCAAAGGTTTTGAGCTCGGCCTCTGTTGGATGGAGTGGGCGCCACTGTATCGTCATGGTCGTCTTTCCCTGATGCTCGGCGAGCGTCGTCGTCGAGAGCATTTCCAACGGCCAGGTGGCGCTGAAAGGGTGACGGGTGATTCCCCCCTTTTCATCCGAAAAGGAATTGACGAGGACGATCCGCTCCGGCGCGACGATCTCGCGATAAACGAACTTGCCCCACATCTCTTTGCCGTCCGGTCCCCGCATGGAGTAGTGAAAGGTCCCGCCGGGTCGAAAATCGAGCCTGCAGGTTCCCATCGTGAAACCTTTCGGTCCAAACCATTCCTTGAGACGGTCCGCCTCGGTCCAGGCCTTCCAAACGAGATCGCGCGGTGCATCGAACACCCGCGAGATTACAAACGGCTCTATCTCCCCCTGCTCCCCCTGCGCCTCTGGATTACTTCTTTTTTCGGCCATGTTTCTTCTCTTTTTTTTGAAGTTCTTTCAGGTACGTGTCCAGCCGGTCAAAGCTTTCTTCATAAAACCGGCCGTTATTGTTTCATCACGGCTCATCCGAAATGCGAATTAAAGCTCAAATACAAACGACGATTCGGAATAGAAGAAGGGCCATTCGGCCAATCCTATCGGCAGGATAACGTGAGAGGCGGTAGTACGATTTAACAACGCTGCGGAATTCTAACTGAGCGGGATATGTGGCCATGGCTCTTGAGTGTCCAAGTGACGGTTTTTACGCCTCAGTTCAGGGTATCAATCTCCCCTTTCGCCCGCGCCAGGTTAATCCGGGCGGCGTTAAAATTAAACAGCGCTTCAATCTCATTGTCCCGGGCGCGGACGACGGAGGTCTGGGCATTGGTCACTTCGATGTTATTGATAAAACCGGCCTCAAACCGTTGGCGGGCCAGCTCCAGCTCTTTGAGGGCAAGTTGAAGACCGACCTCCGAGACCGCAACCTGCTGTCTCGCGGAGGCGAGGGTCAAGAGCGCATCGCGCACTTCCAGGTTGATCTGTTGGACGAGGTCGCGTGTTCGAATCTCCTCCTGGCGAATTCGGCTCAGGCTCTGCGAGATCCGGCCCTGGCGCGATCCCCCCTCGAAGATCGGGACCGACAAGACGAGGCCGACGAACCGGGTGCTGACCGTGTCATCGAAACGGGTCCCGATCCGTCCGTAGTTCGCGTTCAACCTCAACGACGGAATAATCTCATTTCGAATCGATCGCAAAGTGAGCGAAGCAAACTTCTCCCGCATCGCCTGCGTCTGCAATTCCACCCGCTGCGCCCGCGCCGCGACGAGCGCCTCCGCAGGAGATTGTCGATCCACCTCCACCAGCGTGAGGGTATCGGTCAGGACGAGGGCGACTTCCCGGCTGATTCCGAGGCTTCGGAGGAGATTTAACTTCGTCCGGTCCTGCTGGTTCTGCGCCACCAGGAGACGTTGCTTCTCGCTCTCCAGCTGGACTTCCGCACGGGTCACGTCGAGGTTGGTCGCCAGACCGGCCGCTTTTCGATCCCGTGCCAGAGCCAGCAGCTGCCGGCTGAGATCGACGTTGGCCTCGCTCGCCTTGACCGCCGCCTCGGCGCGAAGCGCCTCCATATAGAGCAGGCCGATCAGCGCCATCGTGTCGCGCCGACTGACCTCGGCATCGAGCGAGGCGGCCTTCGCCCCGACTTTGCTGGCCCGCCACTGCTGAATGAGGCTCAGGCTAAATAGATTTTGGGTCAGCTGAACCCGCGCATCGAACAGATCGATCGGGTCGGACGTTCCGCTCAAGCCGATCGCCCCGAAAAAGATGGTTTCATTGGTCCGGCTGACCGTTCCGGAGAGATTGGGAAGAAACGCACCCCGGCTGACCTGGACCACCCCTTCCGCCTCCTCCGCCCGCTCCCTCGACAACTGGAGGGTCGGATTGCTCTCCATCGCCGCCGCGATCGCATCATGAAGGCTCAAACGGAGCTCGAGGGGAGCTTCTCCCTCCGCCGCTTCGGTATATCGTCCGGCGCCCAGCAGGACAAGCAGGGAGATCAGAAAAACCGCTGACAGGTGGATCGCTCTCTTCATTTCCCCTCCCTTGCCGGTCCGGCGTCTCCGACGGTCACCGCTTCCGCTCCGTCGATCGGAACCTCGCCCGGCGTCATCTCGTGGCGCGCTTTGTGCTGCGCAATCTCGGCCCGGATCTGCGCCGTCGAGCGCCGCTCGGTCAGGTGCCGGTCGGCGATCAGCTTAAAGAACATCGGGACAAAAAAGATGGCCAGGAAGGTCGCCGCCAGCATCCCCCCCATAACGCCGGTCCCGACGGAGATCCGCGCCCCCGCCCCCGCGCCGTGCGAGAAGGCGAGCGGAACGACGCCCAATATGAACGCAAGCGAGGTCATCAAGATCGGCCGGAATCGAAGCCGCGCCGCCTCCAAGGCGGCCGCCGAAGGAGAGAGCCCCTCATGGTTCTTCATCACCGCGTATTCAACGATCAAGATCGCGTTCTTCGCGGCGAGACCAAGCAGCGTGACCAGCCCGATCTGAAAATAGACATCGTTGGTCATCCCCCGGATCCAGACCGCCGCCAACGCCCCGAACGTCCCGAACGGCAGCGCCATTACGACGGAAAACGGCAGCGACCATTTTTCGTATTGTGCGGCCAGGATCAAGAAGACCATGACGACCGCCAAGCCGAGCGCGATCCCGGAGGTCCCGCTCGATTTCTTTTCCTGGAAAGAGGCGCCCCCCCAATCGAAGCTAAAGTCGGCCGGCAAGACCTCATTGGCAATCCGCTCGACGACCGCAATCGCCTGGCCGGAGGAGACGCCGGGCGCCCCCTGCCCGATCAGCTTCACCGAGGGGAGGTTGTTGAACCGGTCGATCGAATCGGGACCGGAGGTATGGGTGACTGTCGCAAGCGCTTTCACCGGCACCATCCCCCCCTTTTCGGACCGGACGTAGAGCTCGCCGATCGAGTCGGGACGGTTCCGGAACGACGGCTCCGCCGACATCAGCACCTGCCAGGTCCGGCCGAACCGGTTAAAGTCGTTCACATAGGCCGAGCCGAGGGTCGCCGAGAGGGTATCGAACACGTCGTTGATCGGGACACCGAGCGCCTTCGCTTTCTCACGGTCGACGTCGACGAAGAGCTGCGGGGTGTTCACCCGCCAGAGGGTCTGCACGCCGGCGAGTTGCGGGTCTTTGTTCGCGGCGGCGAGAAACTGCCCCATCACCTCGGCCAGACGATGCGGTCCCCCTTCGCCCCGGTTCTGAATGTAAAATTCGAAACCGCCCGAGTTCCCGAGGCCGAAGATCGGCGGCGGGCCGAAGGCGAGCACCAACGCCTCTTTGATCTGGCCGGTCTTCATATAATACTCGCCGACCAGCTGATGGGTATTCGATTTCCGTTCATCCCAATGTTTCTGGGTGACGAACATCGTCGCGGCATTGTTCCGGAAGCCGCCGCCGATGAAGTCCATCCCGGTAAACGCGATCACGAATTCGTTGTCGGGATTCGACTGGACCGCCTTCACCACCTCGCCGACCACCTTGTCGGTCCGCTGCAGCGTCGCCCCGTCCGGCAGGAAGACGACGCCGATATAGTAGCCTTGGTCCTCATCCGGCACCAGGCCGCCCGGCGTCCACCGCCAGAGCCCGGCGGTAATCGCCACCATCCCGATGAAGAGGAACATCCCGATGGCGCCCCGGCGGATGATCCAGGCGACGCCGTCGGCATACCGACCGGTAATCCGGGCGAACCAGTTATTGAACGCGCCGAAGAAACGGTTGGGCGATTTGTTTTTCCGCTTGAGGACCATCACGCAGAGCGAGGGGGTGAGGGTCAGCGCCACGATCCCGGAAAGGACGACGGCGATCGTGATCGTGACGGCAAACTGCCGGTAGAGCTGGCCGGTCAGCCCGCCCAAGAAAGCGATCGGCACGAAGACGGCGCAAAGGGTCAAGACGATCGCGATGACCGGACCGGTCACCTCTTCCATCGCCTTGATCGCCGCCTCCCGCGCCGAGAGGTGCTCCTCGTGCATGATCCGCTCGACATTCTCCAAGACCACGATGGCGTCATCGACGACAATCCCGATGGCCAGCACCATCCCAAAGAGGGTCAGGGTGTTGATCGAGTAGCCGAGCAGGTAAAGGCCGGCAAAAGCGCCGATCAGCGACACCGGCACCGCCGCGAACGGAATCAGGGTGGCGCGCCAGTCCTGCAAGAAGAGGAAAACGACGAGAAAGACGAGGACCATCGCTTCGCCGAGCGTCTTGACCACTTCCCGGATCGAGACTTCAACGAATCGGGTGGTGTCGTACGGAATCGAATAGGTCAGCCCCGCCGGAAAGCGCGCCGAGAGCCCCTTGAGGGTCTTCCCGATCTCCTTCGCGACATCGAGGGCGTTCGCCCCGGGCTGGAGGAAAATGCCGACCAACGCCGCCTCTTTGCCGTTGACCCGGCCGATGAAGTCGTAGTCTTTGGAAGCAAGCTCGACCCGCGCCACATCTTTCAGCCGAAGCGCCGAGCCGTCGGGGTTCGATCGGACGATGACATTCTCGAACTCTCGGGCTTCGGAGAGCCGGCCCCGGGTCGTGATGGTATAAACCAGCTCCTGCGGTCCGCCGGTCGGCGCTTGGCCGACCTTCCCCGCGGCGAACTGGGCGTTCTGCTCGTTTAACGATCGGAGGAGATCGGACGTCGTCAGCTTCAGCTGCGCCATCCGATCGGGTCGAAGCCAGATCCGCATCGCATAATCTTTCGCGCCGAAGATCTGGACATTCGTTGTCCCCGGAATCCGCTTGAGGGTATCGAGGATGTTCAGCGTCACATAGTTGCTGATCCGGAGATCATCGAGCGTTGCGTCGGGGGAGTAAAACGCAAGCACCTGGAGAAAGGCCGATGAGTTTTTCTCGACCGTGACCCCCTGCCGGCGAACCTCCTGCGGCAGCCGGGCCTCCGCCTGCTTGACCCGATTGTTGACGTTTAATGCCGCCTGATCGACGTCGCTGCCAATCTCAAAAGAGACGTTGATCTCGACGACGCCGTTGGAGCCGGAGTTGGAGCTCATGTAGAGCATGTTCTCGACGCCGTTGATCTGGTTCTCGATCGGCGCGGCAACGGTCTGCTCGAGCACCTCGGAGGAGGCGCCCGGATAGATGGCACGGACCGTCACCACCGGCGGCGCGATCTCCGGGTATTGGGCAATCGGCAGATTCCGAATAGAGGCCAATCCGGCCAATACGATAAAGATGGAGAGCACCGCGGCAAAGATCGGACGATTGATAAAAAACCGTGAGAACATGATCGGCTCCTAAGCGAACGCTTCTATTATTATTCCCGCTGATGTGGGGATGACGAATAAAGGGAGACGGTCCGATCTAGGGCGTTCTGGCCTCGTCCGGTTTCTTGTTCCCTTTCGGTTCCGGGTTTGCGGGAGCCGCGCCGGCCGCAAGCGCCGGGGGTGCTGCGGTCGCCGGTGCAATCTTCACCGGTGCGCCGGGACGGGCCTTGACCATGCCGTCGACGATCACCTTATCCCCCGGGTTGAGACCGCCGGTGATCAGCCAATCTTCGCCCGACCAATCGCCGACCTGCACCGGACGCGGCTCGACCATCCCTTGTCCGTTCACCGTCAGGACGATCTTGCTGCTCGGTCCTTCGAGGACCGCCCGCTGCGGGATGACGATCGCGCCGGGACGGGTCGCGCCGGAGAGCCGCACCCGGACGAACTGACCGGAGCGGAGGATCTGCTGCGGGTTCGGAACCACGGCCCGCGCTTGGATCGTTCCGGTGGTGGAATCGACCCGGACATCGGTAAAGTCGACTTTGCCCGCCTGCGCATAATCATTCCCGTCGGCCAGCTTTAACGTCACATCGAACTTCCCATCCTTCGGCAGGGTCAGCCGTCCCTCCGACATGGCGCGGGTGAACTTCAAATGCTCCGCCTCGGTGAAGCTGAAAATGACATGAATCGGGTCGTTCTGCGAAATCGTGGTGAGCAAGGTCTGCTGCGCCTCTACCAGACTCCCCTCCGATTTGAGCGCGCGGCTGGTGACGCCGGAAATCGGCGCCTCGACCCGGCTGTAGGAGAGGTTGAGCCGCGCTTCGGTAACCGCGGCCTGAGCCGCCTTTACATTTGCGGCGGCAATCTGCTCGCCGGAGAGGATGTCTTCATATTCTTTTTGACTCACCGACTGCGCTTCCCACAACGGTTTGATTCGGGCGGCGTTGCGCGAGGTCATCGAAAGGGTCGCCTCGGCGCTCGCCAGGGCGGCCTCCGCTTTCGCCAAGGCGGCGCGAAAGGGGGCGGGGTCAATCGTGAAGAGGCTCTCTCCCGCCGTCACCTTCGCCCCTTCCCGATAGTTCCAATGCTCCAAGATTCCGGAGACCCGCGCGCGCACTTCAACTTCACGCGAACCGACGGTCTGACCGACATATTCGAACGTCGCCGGCATCGCTTGCGGCTGCACCGTCACCACCGCGACCTCAGGGACGGGCGGGGGGGGGGCGGAGGCCGCCTTTTTTTCGCAGCCTGCCAGCGCCATTCCGGCGCATGCCAAAAGAGCCATCAGTTTCAACGTTGGGATGCCATTCGCCATGAGATGCCTCCACTGTTCTCGTTCAATACTTCTTTATCACTGCGAGCAAACGGCTCCCACTCATAGGTCGGAGGCCGCACCCGGCTGAAGTATTTCATTTCAGAATATCGACATATGATTCATACGTGAACTATACATCTGTGAAGGTTTCGATGTCAAATCTTTTTAGAAATTTTCTGAAAGAAGCAGACAGACATCTCCGAATTCATGTGCGAAGTATCCTCTTACTTCCGCATCATTATAGATTGCTTCAAGGTTCTCCGGCTCTATGAAACTCCCCAGCAGGCTCAGATGAGAGGCGCCGCTTTCATGAAATCCGCTCAGAATCCCACTCACGATCCGCCGCCGATATACCGGCGAAATTTTCAGGGAGGTTATTTCGCTTCCGGGACGGACCGTGCCGTCGGGTTGCACCGCGCTTTCGAGCGCACGCGTTACCGTCGTTCCGACCGCAATGACACAACGGCCTTCGGAGCGGGCGCGCCGGACGGCCGCCGCCGTCGAATTTGGAATCGAGTAGCGCTCCGGGAAAGGCAGCCGTCGATCGAGCCTTTCGTCGCCGGTGCTGGAGAGTCCCGCCGCATGGGTCAACCGGGCCAGCCTGACCCCTTTTTTCTCCAGCGCGAATATCCTCTCCCAATTGAACGGGAAAGCGGCGGAAGGGGCCTCCAAAGAGACGGGCGCGCCGGAGAAAATCGTCTGGACATCCCAGAGCGCCAAATCTTCGCGAAGATGAGAATACTGGACCGGCTTTCCCGCTGCATAGACCTTCCTCCAAAGAGACGACGGCGGTCCGAGAAAATTAATTTCAGCGAGCTTTCCGTCTGGAGATAAGAGACCTTCCACAGCGGCCTCAAGCCCGCATTGGAATGCGAGTCGATCTCCGCGGCGGAGCGGCGGCGGCAAGGGCCGATTCTCTGTCGGGGTGCGCCAGTCGCCGGCGCCGAAGAAGATTGCAAACCACCGGGAAAGGTCCTCGACCGCTTCCGACCGAGAACCGCCTAGCCGCATCTCGATGGGATCTCCCGTCGGCAAATGAACCCCCGAGAGGCTGGCCGGCAGCGTGGCGGCATCGTTCACGACCAACAGATCGCCGGCATGCAGACAGGTTGGAAGCGCAGAGAAGTTCAGGTGGCGCGTTCGGAGGAAGGGCCCCTCCTTTGAGATCGCCAAAAGTTTTGTCTCCGATCGGGGACCTCTTTTGGTATCAGCGGCGGTCATCGGTCTCCCCCGTCAGCATCTCCTGAAAGGCGTTCGAGATCGGCTCCAGCAACAACAGCGCCGCCGCTTTCGGGCTCCGGAGCGTGGCGGGGTCGGCCTCCGGAAGGGCCGCCGCATGCATCGGGGTGTCGATCTCTCCGGGGTCGATTGCAAAAAATCGAACCCGATGCGTTTTGAGTTCCTCATCCCAGATCCGGGAGAGATGCGCCAGCGCCGCTTTCGAAGATCCATAAGCGCCCCAGCCTGGATAAGCGCTCTCCGCGGCGTCACTCGAGATGTTGATGACAAGGCCCCCTCCTTGAAGGAGCATCGTCGGCAAGATCGCCTTCGTCAGCCGAAACGGGCCGAGGAGGTTCGTTTCAAGGACCTGCTGAAACTCTTCGCATTCTGTATCGAGCAGGGTCCTTAACGGGGTCACTCCGAGGTAACTTGCATTGTTGATCAACAGATCGACCCCGCCCAGCCGTGCGATCGCTTCGGATGAGATCCGGTAGACCTCCTCTTTGGCTGAGACATCGGCCTGAATGGCAATCAGCTCGGCGGGGTGCGCCGCCGTGACCGTTTCGTCGAGGGCGACGCGATGTCGTGCGACGATCGCCACCCGGGCTCCCTGGTCGGCCAGCGTCAGTGCCAGCGCGCGTCCCAGGCCGGACGTTCCACCGGTGATCATAACCCGTTTCTGATTCAAAATGGTTTCCATACTTTTCTCCTCCTTATGGAATCCGATTCTCTCTCATTTCCGGCAGTGCGTCATCATTTATGCTAATATATTGTCATATGGCCAATGGATTGAATCAGGTTTCAAAGAATCTTGCCCTCAGCATCGTCACATTACGGGGCAAGAGAGGCTTGACCCAGGCGGCGCTCGCCCGCTTGGCAGACGTTCCCCGCTCCACGGTCACCCATTTGGAATCGGGAGCCGGGAATCCTTCGCTCATCAATCTCGTCCGGATTGCGGCGGCGCTGCGGGTTTCGGTCGAAGAGCTCCTGGCGGCTCCTCGGGCGAACTGCAAGCTGATTCGGGCGGACGAAATGCCTGCGCGGCGGAGCCGGCAAGGGGTCTCTGCAATTTACAAACTTCTTCCCGACGCCATTCCCGGAATGGAAATGGACCGGATGGAGATCGCGCTCGGAGGAAGAATCGGCGGGGTGCCGCACGTCGGAGGGACGAAGGAGTATCTAACGGTGGTTCAAAGCGAAATCACGGTTCATGTCGCCGGGGAGGCCTTTTGCGTGCGATCCGGCGATGTTCTGGCGTTTCCCGGAGACCAAGCCCACTCTTACCAGAATACCGGCAGAGAGAAGGCGGTCGGGTTCAGCGTCGTGGTCCTTGCCCCGGTCGGTGTTTGATTCTTTCAGCAATATCATAGAGAGGAGATCGCAGAGGATGAAAGCAAGGCGCAAACCGGGCCTTGTTCTGAAGGGACTTCGGTCGTCTCCGCGCGGGGGGGAAAGATCGGCGCCGGAGCGCCCCGGGTCGATCTTCACAAGCGAACAAAAACGGCTGACCGTTTCGATCCGTCTTCTGGCGGTGTTCGTTTTACTCTGCCTCGGTTTCTCCTGGAAACTCTGGGTTTCCACCCGGCTCTATCCCCTGGTTCCTCTCTTTAAGCTCATTCCGGCCTTTCCGTATCCGTTCGACTATCTTTTTCTCGCACTCTTCTCCGCACTTCTTCTCGCCCTGGTCATTTGGCCTCGGTCGAAAATATTGGTTCGATTGATCGTTGCGGCTTTCACCCTTTTCTTTCTACAGGACCAGAGCCGCCTTTGGCCGTCGTTTTATGAATTCTTTTTCCTTTTTCTCCTTCTGCTGACTGATAGAAACGACGCGGGAGAAGACGAGGCACGTCGCATCCTCGACGGATTCCGGTTCATCATCGCTGCCATTTATTTCTGGGGCGGCGTCCAGAAGCTGAACCCGCATTTTTTTAACGAGGAATTCCCCTGGTTCGTCCAACCGCTGACCCACCTTCTTCCATTCGATATTCCCTATTTGCCGGCCCTCGGTGTTTTTGCCGCAGTCTTCGAAGTATTGTTCGGAATCGGACTGCTGACGAAGCGATTTCGCGTCATTGCGCTTTACGATGCGATCTTGATGCATGTGCTGATCTTCTTTTGCATCGGACCGATCCGAAATGACTGGAATGACAGCGCCTGGATCTGGGGCCAGACGATGGCGGTACTCGTCTGGGTTCTTTTTTACAAAGCACCTCCGTTCTCATTTAAAAAAATGTTCGATGCGCCCCCTCTCTATAACCTCCCGCAGGCGGGTGCGCTTCTCTTTATCGGAATCCTGCCGCTTTTCAACAATGTAAATCGCTGGGATTCGGCCCTCTCCTTCAACGTGTATACGGGGAATGTCGACTATGCCCAAATACGGATGCAGCCCGAGGCGGCACGCAAGCTGCCCGCAGCGCTTTCTCGATTTGTGACCGAGCGGGAGGGCGAAGCGCTCCTTAATTTGAACGCATGGACCATGCATGAATTCAACGCCAACCCCTATCCGGAAAAAAGAGTGTTCAAGGCCGTCCTCGGCACGATCTGTTCGTATGTGCCGGACAACTCCGTTTACCTCCTCCTCCATGAAAAGTCGGGTTGGTTTTTCCCGAAAAGGAGTCATCTGTACCACTGTGGAGAGATGTAACGGCCGATCAAGATTTCCTGGCATCTAAGCAATCCACTCTCACTGGCTTTCTTGATCCCCCCCTCCATACCGTCGGAAGCATGAGTGTATTCACTTTGGTTACGCTGTTCAGTATAGACCGCTAGATGTAGACAGCCGCAGTTTCGGTGCTATACTTTGCTTTCGGATGATTATTAGAAGCACCGGTGTAAACGCAATCAGGGAGGAGTTTATCCATCGAACCAAGTGACCTGCCTTTCTCGGCAGCGTTATGCAAAGGTCACTGCCGCCGCCACCTCCCCCACCTCCCCGATGACGGCAGCTTCCAGGATCCTGTCGGCCGACCGCCTTCAGGGAATACATTCGCAATCGATCGACCATCAACGAAAGACCTCATAATTTGATCCATATCAGCTGCTTTTCATGACCGTTTGGTTCTCTCTGACGGAGATCACGATGATGAAGTGCAAAAGAAAATGCGTCCTCAGTATATTGCTATTGCTTTTATCGGTCTCTTTTTCTTCGGCAGAGGATGGCGTCACCGAGAAAGAGATTCTCATCGGGATGACCAACGCGCAGAGCGGACCCGTTTCCGCATTGGGTTTTATGATGAGAGACGGCGCAGCCACATACTTTAACAAGGTGAACGCCGCCGGAGGGATTGGAGGCCGTAAGATCAGACTGGTGATTTATGACGACGTCTACCAGCCCGCCGTTACGATTTCGAACACGCGGAAATTGATCGAAGAGGATAAGGTGTTCGCCTTGTTTGGATATATCGGCTCGCCGAACTCTGCAGCGGTGGTGCCGATCGTCACCCGAACCGGTATCCCCTATCTCTTCCCATTGACGGGAGCGGAGGTCATTCGCAACCCGATCAATAAATATATCTTTAACGTCCGGGCCAGTTATGCCGATGAGGTCGAAGTGATGGTCGAGCGGTTGACCGAAGACCTTCACATCCAAAAAATCGGCGTCTTTGCCCAAGATGATGCCATGGGGGAAGCGGGCCGTGCCGGAGCGATCCGGGCATTGCGGAAACGAAATATGAGCCTGGTCGGGGACGGGAAATATGAGCGGAATACCACCTATGTCGATGAGGCCTTGGAAACATTGGCCAAAGCCAAACCCGACGCGGTCGTGATGGCGTGTACCTATGTCCCTTGTGCCGCCTTTCTCAAAAAGGCGAGGGCGCGTGGGTTCAACCCCAAATTCCTTGTCATTTCGTCGGGCACCGCCGCCCTGATGCGCGAGGCGGGAAAAGACGCCGATGGGCTGATTGTAACCCAGATTGTGCCGAATCCAAGCGACAGCTCGTTGCCGATCGTCAAAGAATTTCTTTCAGACATGAAGGCGGCCGGAATTACCCCCGACCCGGTCGGCTTAGAGAGCTACGTCGGCGCCATGGTGCTGGTCGAAGCGCTCAAGAGAACCGCTCCGTTGACCCGGGAGGCCTTTGTTTCCACATTGAACAAGCTAAAGATGGACGCGGGCGGCCTGGAGGTTTCGTTCAGTCCCACCGACCATCAAGGCCTGCACCAGGTCTTTTTGACGAAGATCGAAAAAGGAAAAGTAATGTCGATTCAAAACCTCAAATAATGAAAAAACAGTTGGAACGATGGCGTTTCAGAAACGTTCGACATTGAAAACGACAGGCAAATATTTATTGATCTTCGTCATTCTTCTAACGCTTTTATCGGCCGCTCTTTCCTGGGCCGAAGACGGGATCACCGACAAAGAGATCCTCATCGGTATGTCGAACGGCCAGAGCGGCCCCACCTCCGCTGTCAGCATTCTGATAAAGGAAGGGGCAACAATCTACTTCAACAAGGTCAATGCCGCCGGAGGGATCGGCGGCCGCAAGATCAAGCTGCTCATTTACGATGACGTCTATCAACCCGCCAAAGCAATCGAGAATACCCGGAAGTTCATCGAGGAGGAAAAGGTATTTGCTTTATTCGGATATATCGGCTCGCCGATCTCCGCGGCGATCGTACCGATCTTTCAAAGGGCCAGCGTCCCCTATCTCTTTCCACTCACCGGGGCCCGGTTCCTTCGTCATCCGGTCAATCGATATGCCTTCACCCTCCGTGCCAGTTACGCTGAAGAGATTGAAGTCATGGTGGAACGCTTGACCGAGGACCTTCGGATCAAAAGAATCGGCGTCTTTGCCCAGAATGACGCTTTGGGGGAAGCGGGTCGCTCCGGCGTGTTGCGGGCCTTGCGTAAGCGGAATATGACCTTGGCCGGAGATGGGACCTTTGAGCGGAATACGGTTGATGTCGACGAGGCCGTGGAGACGTTGATGAAGGCGAATCCCGAGGCGGTGATTATGATTGCCCCTTACACCCCCTCCGCCGCCTTTCTCAAAAAGGCAAAGGCGCGTCGATTCCTCCCCCAATTTTTACACCTGGGGGTCGGCACAACGTCCCTCATCGCCGAGGCGGGAAAAGAGGCCGACGGGTTGATCGCAACCCAGGTTGTGCCGAATCCCGCTGATAGCCCCTTGCCGATCGTAAAGGGGTTTGTCTCGGAGATGAAGGCTGCAGGGCTCGTCCCTGACCTGATCAGCTTAGAGGGGTATCTTGATGCCAAGGTGTTGGTGGAAGCGCTCAAGAAAACTTCTCCGCTGACCCGGGACAATCTTCTCTCGACGCTGGAGAATCTCAGTATCGATGCGGGAGGCCTGAAGGTCTCCTTCAGCCCCACCGACCATCAAGGCTTACACCAGGTCTTTTTGACCAAGATCGAAAACGGCAAGGTGATTACGATTCAGACCCTGAAATAAAAACCGTTTAAGGAAGATCGTGCCTCAAAGGCTTTTGACGTTGAACTCGATCAGCAAGAAGTTCTTGATCCCGGCCATCATTTTCATGGTGATTCTGCTGGGTGGATTGGGCACGATCATGATCAATAAAAATCATGCCACCATTCAATATTTGATGGAATCCAAAGGGAACGCCTTGGCGAATAACCTCGCCCGGATCAGCGCCAATTACGTGATGAATTTCGACCTCCAGGCGTTGGAATTGTTTGTCAATGAAGCCTTGAGAGATCCCGATGTGGTTTTTGTTGTTTTCTATGACGCCGAGAGAAAGCCACTCACGGAGAGCAGCAAGCCTCCCAGTGATCTCTCTACGCTGTTGATTTATAACCGGGAGATCCTAAGTCTCAGAGAGGATCAAACACCGGTCGGATACCTCCAGATTGGCTATAGCCAGGAAACCCTCGCCAAAAACCTGCACAGCGGCATTGAGACAGTCGTGATCAGTAATCTCGTGGCGTTGATCTTGCTTATTCTGGGGGTGACCATTCTCTTTCGGGGGATCACGAATCCACTGGCCCATCTCGTCGGCGTGATCGAAAAGGTCGCCCAAGGGGACTTGACGGCCCGCGTCTCATCCCGTCTGGTCGACCGCCGCGACGAGATGGGGGTTTTGGCCGTCAGCTTCAACCGAATGAGCGAGGAACTCGCTCGGTCCCACGAACATCTGGAGGAACAGGTGAAGGCGCGCACGGCGGAGCTGGAAGCATTTATCTATACCGTCTCGCACGACCTCAAGTCTCCCGTGGTCTCGATGAATGGGATGGCCTCCATGATGAAGGACCAGTATTTCGAACAGTTGGATGAAACCGCAAGGCATTACCTCGACCGAATCATCGGAAACGCAAACTATATGGAAGAGCTGATTCAAGGGCTCTTGGCCCTCTCACGTATTGGAAGAATGCAGGAACGCCGGGAACTGATCGAGGTAAAAGAGGTGATTCAGAATGTTTTGGAAATTCTTCAAAATCAACTCACAAAGCGCAACATCGCGGTCTCCGTTCACGCTCCCCTCCCCCACTTCATGTTCAACCCGATCCAGCTGGCTCAAATTTTCCAGAACCTGATCTCCAATGCCACCAAATTCATGGGAGATCAATCCCATCCTCAAATTGAGATCGGCGGGAAAGAGTCGGAGAGAGGGGTCGAGTTCTATGTGAAAGACAACGGGATCGGAATCGATCCGGCCTATCACGATAAGATCTTCGCCATCTTCCAACGTTTGCAAGATGTCAATGTCGAGGGGACCGGCGTGGGACTTCCGATCGTAAAGAAGATCGTCGATCTGAATGATGGAAAGATCTGGGTGGAATCAGAGAAAGGGAAGGTGGCGACGTTCTATATTTGGCTCCCTCAGAATAACAAACTTCAACCGGCCGGTCAGTCACGCTCCCCCAGGCTCGAAGCCCGTTTTTCTGACAAGGGTCTAAAAGGACAAAGCAGTGAAGGTCCTAAATCTCAAATAATGAAGAGGTAAGGGAAAGATGGCGCTTCCGAATCCTTTGATGTTGAACTCCATTAGCAAGAAATTCTTGATCCCGAATCTGATCTTCATGGTGATTCTGCTCGGCGGACTGGGAACCATCATGATCAATCAGAACCATACCACCATCCGATCCCTCATGGAATCCAAAGGAAACGCTCTGGCCGATACCTTCTCCCAGATCAGCGCCAGTTACGTGATGAATTTTGATCTTCAAGCTTTGGAAACCTTTGTTAAAGTCGCATTAAAAGATCCCGATGTGGTTTTTGTTGTTTTTTATGATATAGAGAAAAAACCACTCACAGAAACCAGCAAGCCGCCGAGCGATACCACTTCGCTGTCGATTTATAACCGGGAGATTCAAAGTCTCAGAGGGGATGGAAAGCCGGTCGGGTACCTTCAGATCGGCTACAGCCAGGAGGCCCTTTCCAAAAATCTGCGCAGCGGCATCCAGACGGTTGTGATCAGCAATCTCGTCGCATTGATCTTGCTCATTCTCGGGGTCACCATTCTCTTCCGGGGGATCACCCAGCCCCTCGCACATCTGGTCGGGGTGATTCAAAAGGTCGCTCAGGGAGACATGACGGTCGAGGTTGAATCGAAACTCCTTGGTGCGCAGGACGAAATCGGCATTCTTGCTCGGGCTTTCTCAGAAATGTCTGCCAGCTTAAAAAGGGTGATGCAAGAGCTGGTTTATGCCGTCCGCGACAGCTGCAAGCAGATCACCCTCTCCTCCAAGGAGCTCTCGACCGCGAGCGAGCAGATGAGCTCTAATTCCTCGGAAACGGAGCTTCTGGCGAGCCGGGTCTCCTCGACCAGTCAGGAAATCAACCGGACGGTCGGAGAGGTTGCGACGGCCAGCGTGGAGATATCGGCCACCCTGAAAGACATCTCCCGAAACATTGTAAACGCAACGCAGATCACCACCCAGGCGGTGAGAATGGCCGAGTCGACCAACAAAACCATTTCCAAGCTGGGGGAATCGAGCATTGAGATCGGGGAGGTGGTCAAGGTGATCACCGCCATTGCCAAGCAGACGAATCTCTTGGCCCTGAATGCGACCATCGAGGCGGCGCGTGCCGGGGAAGCCGGAAAGGGATTCGCCGTCGTGGCAAACGAGGTGAAAGATCTCGCCAAAAGGACGGCCAAAGCCACCGAGGAGATCACCCCCAAAATAACCGCCATCCAGGCGGAGACCAAGGAGGCGATCTCTGAAATTGGAAAGATCGGAGAGATCATCGATCAGATTAATCAGATCTCTATTGACATTTCGGGGGCCGTCGAGGAACAGACGGCAACGACGAACCAAATCAGCGGCAGGGTCGCACAGGCGGCCCAAGGAACCAATGAGGTGAATCAGAGCATCACGGGGGTCGCCGATGCCTCCAAGAGCACGGCGAAAACAGCGGCGGAGATCCTGATCGCCTCGAAGAAGCTCGCCGAGATGGGAGCCGATCTGACGATGATGGTGAACAACTTCCGATTTGAAGCCAATCGATGATCGGGTCCGTTTGGAAAGCGATCTTGGTACGAAGGTGGGTAAAGCAGGGTTCATTCCAACCCTTAAGAAGGGGATGGAAATGATGACACTTCAGAAACCTCTGACTTGAAATCCATCCGCATTTTTTTTATCCCTCCCCTCATTCTATTGCTCTTGTCGGTCCCCTCCTGGGCGGGAGAAGCTGAAGATGGATGCCGGAGGGCTGGAGATCTCGTTCAGCCCGCCGACCATCAAGGTCTGCACCCGCTCTTTTTGACAAAAATCGAAAAAGGGAAAGTGGTATCGATCCAGAACCTGAAACGATCGGGTGTCAAGGGAAGGCCGTCCGAGATTGAATGGCGCCTTATGATAAGAGATCGATCGCACGATGAACCGACTGCACAAAGGCGCGCACTTCGTCTCCGGTATTATAGAGGTAGAAACTGGCTCGGGCCGTTCCTGCAACGCCGAGGCGTTTCATCAAAGGGTCGGTACAGTGCCGACCGGCACGGACGGCGATGCCGTCTTCGTCGAGCGCGGCGGCGAGATCGTGCGGATGGATGCCGCGACAGTTAAAGGAAATCAGCGGGACCCGCTCTTCTGACTGCTTTCCGTAAATCGTCACCCCTTCCAATTCCGACAATGCGGTCCATGCCTCGCGGACCAATTCCTGCCCGTGCACCCGAACCGCTTCCATCCCCAGTTGATCGAGATATTTGATGGCGGCACCCAGGCCGATCGCCCCGGCCGTGTTCGGGGTGCCCGCTTCGAACTTCCAAGGAAGTGCATTCCAAGTGGCCCGGTCCGCCGATACCTCTCGAACCATCTCTCCGCCTGCCATAAAAGGAGGCATCTGCTCCAAAAGCTCCGGCTTTCCATAGAGCACGCCGATTCCGGTGGGGCCGAGCATTTTGTGTCCCGAGAAGGCAAAGAAATCGCATCCCAGCGCCTCCACATCGACGGCGAGATGCGGAACCCTCTGGGCACCGTCCACGACGACCACCGCTCCGACCGCATGCGCCTGTTCGACGATCTGGCGGATCGGAGTGATCGTGCCGGTCACATTGGATGCGCCCGTGACAGCCACCAGACGTGTCCGGTCGGTCAAGAGACAATCCAGTTGGTCCAGCTGTGGCCTTCCCTCCTCGTCGATATCGAGGAAAACCAACCTTGCCCCCTTCTCTTCGGCCAAAAGCTGCCATGGGATCAGGTTGCTGTGATGCTCGAGTACTGAGAGAAGGATCTCATCGCCTTCTCTCAGGTGGGCGCGTCCCCAACTGGAGGCGACGAGGTTGATCGCTTCGGTCGTCCCTCTTGTAAAAATGACCCCTTCTCGGCGCGGCGCATGGGTAAAACGACAAACGGCGTCTCGCGCCGCTTCATAGAGCGCCGTCGCTTCTTCACCCAGCGTGTGGATGCTCCGGTGGACATTGGCGTTGGAACGTTCATAGTAAGATGTGATCTGGTCGATGACCTGATACGGCTTCTGCGATGTCGCAGCGTTGTCGAGGTAGATGAGCGGCTTCCCCTGAATCGTCCGGCCGAGAATCGGGAAATCTTTTCGGACCGCCTCGGGATCGAATTTCATTTTTGGGTCGGACATCTTAGGAGACCGGGTGAAGGTGCCGATAAGAGGCGACACCGGATTGCAGGATTTCCAAAGGGAGCAGCGCACATTTGA
Source organism: Candidatus Manganitrophaceae bacterium (assembly GCA_016200325.1). Taxonomy (NCBI): domain Bacteria; kingdom Pseudomonadati; phylum Nitrospirota; class Nitrospiria; order Candidatus Troglogloeales; family Candidatus Manganitrophaceae; species Candidatus Manganitrophaceae bacterium. Next base: position 107,940 of record JACQEZ010000007.1, on the reverse strand, counting down.
CGCGGGCCGGTCGAATGGGCGCTTCGAGCGCATTTAAGAGGTCGGCCGGCTTCAGCGCCTCAATGGTTTCGATCGGCCAGCCGTTGACCATCTCGGTGAGGATCGAACCGGCGGCTTGGCAGATCATACAGGCATCGCCGCGAAACCGGATCTCGGCGATCCTGTGATGATCATCGAGTTTAGCTTCAATCCGAATCCGATCGCCGCAGAGAGGATTGACCTCTTCATGCCGGATATCCGGATTCTCCAAGGAACCGACATTCCTCGGCTGACGGGCATGCTCTTGGATGCGGCCTCCGTACAGCATCAATGCTTCTTCCTCTTCAACAGATGACGCTTGATTTCACGGTTCCTGTGGGGAGTCGATCGGCCTCGCTCAGAGAGCCGCCGAATCGGCCGTTTCGGACGGCGAGGATCTCCGCCAGGATGCTCAGAGCAATTTCCGGAGCCGTTTGCGCGCCGATATTCAGACCGACCGGCACACGGACCCGCTGAAGTTGGCGCTCTTCCACCCCCAGCTCGTGCAGCAGATCGAGGATCGCTTTTCCCCGCCTTCGGCTGCCGAGGAGGCCGATATAGCCGCACTCGGTCGACAGCGCCCGCTTCAGCACCGGCACTTCGTATTTGTAGTCATGGGTCAGCAGCACGATTGAAGTCGTGGCGTCGAGCGTAAGGCCTTCAGCGACTTCAGAGGGGATTCCCACAATCACCTCGTCGGCTTCCGGAAAGCGCTCCCGATTCGCAAAGCGGGGCCGGCCATCGACCACCACGGTCCGCAATCCCAGGACCCTCGCCATTGACACCAATGGGATCGCCGCATGGCTGCCACCAAAGATAATCAGCGGAAACGGGGGACCGAAAACTTCGATGAAGAGTTCAATCGTCTTCCCTTCAACCTCATAGGAGAGCATCCGAGACCTTCCGGACTGCATCATACCGCGGGCGTCTTCAACGATCTGTTTACCCGGGACACCCATTCGATTGCCAAGACTGCCATGCACCCTTCCATCGTCGTCGATCAACATTCGCTTTCGGGATGAAGCGGAGCCGTCGCTCTCAGCGCTCACCCATGTCACCAGCGCCGTTCGTCGCCCGGCCTGCATCTCTCGATGGGCGAGTTCATGCAATCGGACCACCGGGTCGGCCAGATCGGAGAAATCGATAAAATCGATCAGAACGTCGACATTTCCGCCACAGGTAAGACCGAGTTCCCCGGCCTCTTCATCCCCCAACGCCACCTTCAGTCGTTTCGAGGCGCGGTTAAGGATGATCGCCTCGGCTTCTTCAATAACGCGGGCATCGACACAACCCCCGATCGTCACCGATCCGAGGATCCGCCCCTCTTCACCGACGAACATTCTCGCCCCTGATTTACGCGGGGTGGGACCTTTGGTGTTGATCAGCGTTGCCATCACCGCACGCCCCCCGGCGGCCCTGGCTTTCTCGAACAGCTCAAGCGACTCGATCATCTCTTATCCTCTCGCCCGATTAAACGCGCTTGTAAGGGTTTCATAATCTTCCCACGTGTCGACATCCTGTGGCGCGAAATCGGAAGGAAACGCCACAGTTTCTACCCTCTTGGGATCCCGCATCACCACCTCACGTCCTCCCCGATCTCCCTCCAGGTCCATCAATTCCGAGAAAACGGATCGGGAGAAAAGAACCGGGTTCCCCCTCACTCCGCCATAGGCGGGGACGATGATCGATTTGTGACTTTTTCTGTAACGAGTCAGCATCGATTGGATGATCTCGGTCGAGACGATCGGCTGATCACCGAGGAAAATCATCGCCCCTTCGGCTTGTGGGATGACCGCTTGCAGTCCCGCAATTAGGGAGGCACTCATTCCCATCGCGAACCGAGGGTTGAAAACCGTTCGGATGGCCAACCCCTTCAGCTCCTGTTGAACCTTTGCAGCCTCATGGCCCAGGACGACGACCACTTCTTCCCATTGACTCTCCCCCGCCGCAATCACCTGCTCCGTGGTGCGTCGGATGAGGCTTCTTCCTTCGAATGGAAGAAGCTGTTTCGGTTGACCCAGCCGGCGGGAGAGCCCGGCGGCCAAAATAACGGCAGCAACCATTTCATCCCCGTTTGTGGAGTTAAAGCACCCCTCCTTACAAGGGCGGGGCGCGTTAACAACTTTAGACCGTCGTTCTCAGCTCCTCGGCCTTGACCGGTATTTTGCGAACCCGCTTGCCGGTGGCGGCGAAGATTGCGTTTACAACCGCCGGCACCACCATTGCGGTTCCAGTCTCACCGATGCCGCTCGGCGCCTCCTTGCTGTCCATCACGAAAACCTCGATTTTCGGCGCATCCGACATACGGATCAGCCGATAGTCGTTAAAGTTGGATTGCTCGACACGGCCGTTCTTGATGGTGATGGCGTCGAGGAGGACCGGCGCGAGACCGAAGATGATGCCGCTCTCGATCTGGCCCTTAACGTGGCCGGGATTGATCGCGGTACCACAGTCGACCGCGCAGAGAACGCGCTCGACCCGGACATCACCCGCCTTGGAAACGGAGACTTCGGCAACCATTCCGAGGTAGCTCCCCCACACACGGCTCACCGCGATACCGCGGCCTTTTCCTGCCGGCATGGATCTTCCCCAACCCGCCTCTTTGGCGATCCTTTCGAGCACCGCCTGAGCGCGCTTGTCCTTCGAGAGATGCTGCTTCCGGAAGGCGACCGGATCTTTTCCTGCTGCGTGCGCCAGTTCGTCGATAAAACTCTCCATGACGAAGGTATTATGCCCCACACTGACGCCGCGCCAAAATCCGGTTGGAACACCGGGCGGCTCTTTCGCGACATAATCGACCTTCACGTTCTGAAGATCATAGGGGTACTGCCGCACCCCATCCATCGCGTCCGGATCGATCTTGTCAGGCCCGATCAACACCGGAGCATAGCGGCCGACGACGCTAGAACCGACCAAGCGGTGGGTCCAGGCAACGATGTTTCCACTTTTGTCAACGCCGCCTGAGACTTTGTCATAATAATAGGGACGGTAGAGGTCATGCTGGATATCCTCCTCACGTGTCCAGACAATTTTCACCGGGCGATCGAAATTTTTGGCGATCAGGACCGTCTGGACGATAAAGTCCATCTCAAGCCGTCGGCCGAAGCCGCCGCCAAGCCAATGGTTGTGAATCGTCACCTTTTCCGGCTTCAGTCCTGCCACCTGGGCCACCACGGCCTGGGTGATGGAAGGGGTCTGGGTGCCGACCCAGACCTCGCAGCTGTCGGGCCGGATGTGAACGGTACAATTCATCGGCTCCATGGTGGCATGGGCGAGGAAAGGAAGTTCGTAGGTAGCATCGACCCGTTTGGTCGCCTCTTTGAATCCCTTGGCTGCATCCCCCTCATTGCGGATCACCAGCCCTTCCGACTCCGCCGCCTTAATCAAATCATGGACGACATCGGCATTGCTCACCTTCGCATGCGCTCCTTCATCCCAGCTGATCTCTAGGGCTTCGAGACCTTTTTTAGCCGCCCAAAAATGATCGCCGACCACCGCCACTGCGTTCTCCAGCTTCACCACCTTCTGTACGCCCTTGATCCCCAAGGCCTTCGCGTCGTTGACCGACTTGAGCTTACCCCCGAAAACCGGGGAAGCTTTGACCGTCCCTACCAGCATATTGGGGAGATGAACATCGATCGCATAGATCGGCGCGCCCTGGACCTTTTCCAGAGCCTCGATGCGAGGGATCGACTTGCCGATGACCTTAAAGTCTTTTGGATCTTTTAATTTGACCCCGGACCGGACTTCCGTCGGTGGGGTATTTCCATCGAAGAGGAAGAAGTATCGGGGCGGCACGTCGGCTTTCGGCGGATCTATCTTCGCGACCGCGTCGACGAGCTCACCATAAGAAATCTTGCGCTTGCTTGCATCGTGATAAACGACCCCCTTCTCGGTACGGAGGGCCGTAGGATTGACATTCCATTCCTTCGCGGCCGCGGCGACAAACATCGACCGGGTGATGGCGCCGACCTGACGCATCGGGAGCCAGAGGCCGGCGATGGAGGAAGATGCACCGGTCAACTGGACGCCGGAAGGAATGCCGTAAACGGGATCGTTTGGCGGCGCATGTTCTATCTTGAAGTCCGCCGGATCGACATCGAGCTCTTCAGCAACCAACTGAGCGGTCGAAGTATGGATTCCCTGTCCCATGTCGGCCCGCGGACCGATAAAGGTGATCTTGCCGTCGCGCCCGACCTTGAGATACGCATTCGGCGTCAGCGGGAGGCCGGGGGGAGGGCCTTTCTCCTCGGCCCACGCCGGCAGCTCTCCGAAATGCACGGCGAGCACCAGACCGGCGGCGCTGAGACCAAACATCTGAAGGAAGGTGCGCCTGGACACCTCCTTTGACACCTGAGACTCCAACAGGGTGGCTATCTTCGGCAGCGGTGTCTCTGTCGGTTTTTTCGGTGGCATTGTCATACCATCACTCCATTTATATATGTTATATGTGTTTATATGGGGGCCGGCGCAAAACGAGCGCCCGTCCATTTTAGATCGTCATTCCTGGTCTGCGATCTGTTCTTACCGGTGCGCTAAAGCACTCTAAACCCCCTTGGCCGCCTGTTTGATTGCGGCCCGGATGCGCGGGTAGGTCCCGCAGCGACAGATATTGCCCGACATGGCCGAGTCGATCTGCTCATCCGACGGGTTCTTCGTCTGCATCAGGAGGGAAGCGGCCTGCATGATCTGGCCGGGTTGACAGTAGCCGCACTGGACGACATCGATGTCGAGCCATGCCCGCTGCACCCGCTGGCCGACCGCGTTGTCGCTCATCCCTTCAATCGTGAGAATTTTTTTGCCGACCGCCTTCGACACCGCGGTTTGGCATGAACGGGCCGCGACCCCATTGAGATGGACGGTGCACGCCCCGCACAGGCCGGACCCGCAGCCGAATTTCGTGCCGGTCAGACCGACCACATCCCGAAGGACCCAGAGCAGCGGCATGTCCTCCGGCGCATCCACTTGAAAATCTTTATTGTTAATGTTCAGTGTCAACATTGCCATCTCCTAATTTATGGGGCACCTCGATTTTTGTGTGGGGTCTGTAATGCTCCTATTACGGCACGTCTCCAACGCCCCGCGCCCCGGATCGTCGGGCAGACCAAGCCAACTGCGCCCCTTTATGTAAAATCACTTTGATACGAGTCAGGCGTTATTCTTTTTCCACCGGACTACGATGAGACGTCTCGATTTATCAATTTTTAAAGACGGCCTCGCATCGAGTACGCAAGGAAAATATAACTCAAAAGTATAGCAGAGGATTCAAAAATCGGTATAAACTCCGGTGGTATATTAAGGCAACAGGAAGAATAGGATCCCTCTTCATCTTCCCAAAGCGAGACCCCTACAGGACCGAGATCCTTCATTCCGATTTCTTTTAAAATATCGATCCGTCCATCGGCTCTATTACACCTCGGACCGGATAGGACCGCATCGCGTAAGCGTCCTTACCTTCAAGCAAGCTACTCCATCGGGCTATTCTTTCCTCTGCCCATTAGAGCGATTGATCGGTCGCGAGAGAGGCTGATAAACTCGATCCATCAGAGGATTCTATTGCTGCAATGAAGTTGCTCTCTGAAGGCCCTTTATTTCGTTATCCGAAGGCACCGGCCGACTCAGAAATGCTTAATGACATTCCGGTCTTGTCAATTAAATGAAAACAGCTGGGCGTTAATCCCGTTTTAAGGAGGAGATCAATGCGTGCAATGGTTTATCGCGGCCCTTATCGGGTTCGCATGGAGGAAAAAGATATTCCGTCGATCGAGCATCCGAATGATGCAATCGTCCGGGTCACGTGCGCGGCGATCTGCGGCTCGGATCTTCATCTGTACCATGGACTTATGCCCGACACGCGCGTGGGAATGACGTTCGGGCATGAGTTCACCGGGGTCGTCGAAGAGATCGGCTCGTCCGTTCAGAACTTGCAGCGCGGCGATCGCGTTTTGGTCCCCTTCAATATCTGCTGCGGCTCGTGCTTCTTCTGCGTGAGGGAGCTCTACAGCAATTGCCATAACACCAATCCAAACGCGAGCGCCATCGGCGGCATTTATGGCTACTCGCATACCTGCGGCGGCTATGACGGCGGGCAGGCGGAGTATGTTCGCGTACCGTTTGCCGATGTCGGACCGAGCAAGATACCGGAATGGATGAATGAGGAGGATGCGGTCTTACTGACGGACGCCTGTCCGACCGGATATTTTGCCGCCGAACTGGGGGAGATCAAAGAAGGCGATGTCGTGGTGGTCTTCGGCGCCGGGCCGGTCGGGCTCTTCGCCGCCCGATCTTCTTGGCTCATGGGGGCGGGTCGCGTGATTGTGATCGACCACCTCGACTATCGCCTGGAAAAGGCGCGAGATTTCGCGCAAGCCGAGACGATCAATTTTACGGAGCATGACGACCTCGTGATGCATGTAAAGAAAATCACCGATTTCCTCGGCGCCGATGTCTGTATCGACGCCGTTGGAGCCGAGGCGGATGGAAGCTTTTTTCAAGAGGTGATGACCACGAAGCTGAAACTCCAGGGGGGCTCGCCGGTGGCGCTCAACTGGGCGATCGATTCGGTCCGAAAAGCGGGGACGGTGTCGATCATCGGCGCCTATGGCCCGCTGTTTAGCGCCGTCAAAATTGGAGATGTGATGAATAAAGGCCTGACCCTTCGTTCGAACCAATGTAGCGTCAAGCGGCATTGGCCCCGCTTGTTCGAACATGTCAAGAACGGTGTGCTCAAACCGAGCGAAATCGTCACGCATCGCATCCCGCTCGAGGAGATTGCCGAAGGCTATCACATGATGTCGAGCAAGCTCGACAACTGCATCAAACCGTTGGTTCAACCACAAGCAGCATAACAAGGAGTCGGCAATGGCATACACGGCACAGAAATCCAAAATAGCATATGACTCCAATGAGCTTCGCAACCGGATTCCCGGCTGGGGCGTCGATCTCGATCCGAAGGATCGGCCAGCGGTTCCGAAAGAGAAGTTCAATCCAAATACCGGAGCCCACTGGACCTTTCCGGAGCGTCAGGCCGAGCGCTGGCCGCGGGAGAGATCTCCCGAGCACAAGTTTCTCACGCCGGTCTTCGGCACGGTGTGTCCGCCCAAAGGGATCTCCGGAATGATTCGCAGATATGCTTATAAATTCAGTGAAGGACGCGCGGCACACTGGCTTCTTCTAATGGGTGCCGATCGGGTCGATGTGCTCGAGAGCCGCGTGACCGGCCTGCTGACCGGCCGCCCCGACAACCCGATTACAGAAGCCGGGCTACAAAGTGAGATCAAACACCACGGCCTTCGCTCACGACTCGGACAGCACCGGGCAGACTTGAAACATCAGCCGCTCGATCTCTTGATCATGGTCGGCACGTGGCTGGCGGTTGGAAGCGCCATCTATGCGCTGGGCCGCGCCATTGCGCAAAACGGTAGCGCTGAGCGGTAAGCCTTTGAATAAAGCGATGACCGAATGGTGCTTCATGCCTCCGGACATGCAAAGGAAGACGCCCACCCGATCCCGGTAGTGGGCGTCTTCCTGCAGCCGCAGACACCATCGGTATCAGACAAAGGGTCTCTGCATTCTGGAGAGAACACGGCGCAGAACCTAGATCGAAACCGACCAATCCGATTACGTCATTCCCCCTTGTAATTGGCGATGCGTTTCTTGTAAGATGCAGAGATGTTCTTGAAGAAGGACCCTCTCTTCTCCTCAATGACCTAAGTTCGAAGCGAACTTCCGATCCATGTCCTTCATATCCTAGGTTCTCTCATGGAAAGCAAACCGAGTCTTCGAAGCAGGGCGATAGAAAAACTAAAGAAAACCAGTGACCTTCTAAATATCCTCTCTCCTCAAGAAACAGAACATCTCTTTCATGAACTACAGGTTCATCAAATCGAACTAGAAATGCAGAACGAGGATCTACGATCCAGTCAGTCTCAACTGGAAGAGTTACTGAACCGCTATACCGATCTTTATGATTTTGCGCCGATCGGTTACTTTACTCTCGATGAGAATGGGCTCGTCCTGGAGGTGAACCTAAAAGGGGCAGAACTGCTTGCAGTTGAACGAAGACATCTCATCGGAAAACCCTTTATCGTTTATGTCGCGCAGGCAGATCGCGCCCGGTTCAGGGAGCGTCTGAGCGGGATTTCAAAAGGTGGCGTTCGGGAAAGCTATGAACTCAAATTAAATTCATTGGGAGGGAGCTCTTTTGACGCGCAAATAGAAGAGAGCATCGGGACTTCTATGGGTGGATATCCTCTCCTCCGAATGGCCATTCTCGACATTACCCGTCAAAAGCAGGCCGAGCAAGCGCGAGAGCAGCTCCTTTCCGGTGAGCAAAAGGCAAGATTAGAAGCACAGGAGGCGAATCGGTTAAAAGATGAATTCTTAGCGACGGTCTCCCACGAATTGCGCACTCCGCTGAACGCCATCTGTGGTTGGGCGAATCTCCTTCGAACGGGAGAAGTCGATCCGGAGACAGAAGAAACCGCGCTGGAGACGATGGAGCGGAATGCAAAAGCCCAGGAACATCTCATCGATGATCTTTTAGATCTCTCTCGCATTATTACAGGGAAGCTCTGCCTGAAGGCCCGTCCGCTCAATTTGGTGCCGATTATCGAAGCGGCCATCGAGACGGTTCAACAGGCGGCCGAGGCGAAAGAAATTGAGATTAAATTGGACATCGATCTCTCCATTGGGCCGGTGATGGTCGACCCGGATCGGCTGCAACAAGTCATCTGGAACCTTCTCTCCAATGCGATTAAATTTACCCCAGGTCGAGGGCAGGTCGAGATCTTCTTAGAACGTGTCGACTCCTCTGTTCAGATTCGCGTCAGAGATTCTGGAATCGGCATCCCTGCCGATTTTCTTCCGTATGTTTTTGATCGTTTTCGTCAAGCGGACGGGGGGAACACCCGGTCCTACGGAGGACTCGGGCTCGGCCTTGCGATCGTAAAACACCTGGTAGAGCTGCATGGTGGATCGGTCTTGGCGGAAAGTCCCGGCGAGGGGAGAGGGACAACGTTAACGGTCCGACTTCCCATCCGATCGGTTAAGAAAATAGAGAGCGGTTCAGAACCGGGCGCTTCTCTGCGAGGCGCTGCGTGAGCGTCGCGTACAGGAGAAGGAAATCTGCATCGACGAAAAAGACCCCTTCATCATCTCCCCGCCTTTATTGCTCATCGGAATCGATCACATTACATGTAAAACTTAGATGATGACGGGAAGCGTTATTCCCTACCACCTGATCCACTCTAAAGATAAGGGCAATCCCACGTAAACAGGATGATGAGAAACAATCGACGATACGGATGAGAAAGAGTCAAGGCATTTTCCCTCTCTGCAACGGTGTTCACTCCTCGATTTAACGATTGCTCTTCTTCCCCATTGCGAGTAGACTCTAAACAGACCGAAACAACAAAAATCGAGATATCCGCATCCTCTTGATTGTTCCAGACCGTCCACCCATTTAAGAGGATCTGAATATGATTATCATCTCTCATAAAGTCTGTAGCGGACCGGCCCTTGAAACCAATTCTCTCGAATCGGAAAGCTGCGCCATCTTGGAGAATGATTTCCCCTTCACCTGCTTTACCTGTCTCGATGATATCCTCGATCAGAGTGAGCTGAGGGTTTCCGAAGAAGTTCGGATGTAAGTCGCCAATGATCCTTATCAGAACAGGAGCAAAACGATGAGTAAAGGAAAAGATGCAAAGAAACAGACCAAAAAGAAACCGGCCAAGAGCATGAAAGAAAAAAAAGCCGACAAAAGGGCTGCGAAGGAGACCCGAGGCTCCATCAGATAAAATGGCCGGATCGATTCATCTTCCATCCGAAATAAGAGGAGCGTGTGGATCAAGAAGCTGCAAAACAGATCATTTTAGATTTTTATCAAGAAATCGGCGGAAATCAACATGAACTTCACTTTGCATCGGATTGGTTCAGCGGTGCTTCCTATAAAGTGGCTCGAAAGGGGCACGGCTATAAGGAAATACGCAGAGTCTATATCGATGACTATCTTGACTCCAAGGATAAATCGGCCGAGGTATTCATTAAAGGAAAGTTGGAGAGACTTCTAAAAATGGAAGAGGCTTCCTAGGAGCAACCCCTTTCGATTTCGGATTCGTTTCATCTCCCAAGAAGGTCCTCGGAATTGTTTCGGATGCATTCTTTAATAAACCTCATCTTCGGGAGAGGACGATATGCCGGATCACCAAAGTGGTATGGGAGACAAAACAGCAGATATGAAAATGACCAATACGCTCGCCTCTAAAAAAGAGTCTATCCCCTCTCAACTGTTCCGCGTCGTCCTGATCAAGCCCTCTCATTATGATGAAGAAGGATACGTCATTCGATGGATGCGCTCGTGCATTCCAAGCAATACATTGGCTTGCCTCTACACCATCACCGAGGCGGTTCAGCTCTCGGGGCGCCTGGGACCGGGGATCCATCTCACCATCGATGTCTACGACGAGATTAACCAGAGAATTCCGGTCAACCAAATTATTCGGCAGCTGACCGAGCCGGGAGCAAAGGGGATCGTCTGCTTTGCCGGGGTTCAATCGAATCAATATCCACGGACCTTGGACCTGGCAAAACCGTTCCGCGCCGCGGGGGTCCAAACCCTGATCGGCGGGTTCCATGTCAGCGGCTGTCTCTCCATGCTGGAGACCCTTCCCGAGGAGCTCACCGCGGCGATGGCGGACGGAATCACGCTCGTCGCCGGCGAGGTGGAAGAAAAATGGGGAGAGGTCCTGGAAGATGCCCTCTATGATCGATTAAAACCGCTCTATAACTTCATGAACGATCTGCCGTCGCTTCAAGGTCAGCCGATGCCGATTCTGCCGCACCACGTGGTCTCGCGCATTGTCGGCCAAATGACCACGTTTGACGCCGGGAGAGGATGTCCGTTTGAATGCAGCTTCTGCACGATCATCAATGTTCAAGGGAGAAAATCACGCTGGCGGACCGCCGACGACATCGAGGCGATTATTCGCGAGAACCATCGCCGCGGCCTGAGCTGCTATTTTATTACCGACGACGATTTTGCAAGGAATCGAAACTGGGAGTCGATCTTTGACCGAATCATCCTCCTGCGCCAGCGGGATAAGATCAAGATCTCCCTCACCATCCAGGTCGATACTGCCAGCCATCGGCTTCCGCGCTTCATCGAAAAGGCGGCGAAAGCCGGCTGCCGAAAGGTTTTTATCGGATTGGAGAATGTCAATCCGGAAACCTTGAAAGAGACCGGCAAGAAACAGAATCATGTCGAAGAATACCGCGAGATGCTTCAGGCCTGGCGAAAGGCCAATGCGGTGACCTTCGCCGGCTACATCATCGGTTTTCCGAACGACACCTACGAATCGGTCATGCGCGACGTCGAGGTCCTCAAGAACGAGCTGCCGCTCGACCTGGTCGAGTTCTTCGTTCTCACCCCCCTCCCCGGATCGGAGGACCATCAGATTATGGTCAAAGAAGGGAGCTGGCTCGATCCCGACCTAAACAAGTATGATACCGAACACCCCTGCACGCACCATCCGAAGATGTCCGAACAAGAGTGGATGCGGGCGTATAACAGCGCGTGGAGATCCTTCTACACGGATGAGCACATTGAGACGATCTTTCGCCGGAGAAAAGCAGAAGGACACAGCGTCGGAAAGCTGCTGGGGCAGATGATCTGGTTTTGTGGATCGATGTTCGTCGAGCGGGTTCACCCGCTTCAAGCCGGCGTCTTCCGGAGAAAACATCCCTCCGAGCGGCGGCCCTCTTTTCCGCGTGAAGGGGCGGCGACCTTCGCCTGGCGTCGCTTGCGGGAGGTGAGCGCGGCCCTCTTCGGGATGGCGCGTCTGTCGTTGAAGCTGTATCGGATCAGCCGCCGGGTCGAGAACGATCCAACGGCGAAAACCCATCTGGATCTGGCAACCACGCCGACGGCTCGCAAGGGCCACCCCCTCCGGGTGCTCCCCACCCTCTCCACCGAACCGTCGGAAACGACGCTGCAAGAAGTGGGGCGAGGCAACGCCAAAGGACCTCTGAACAGCCCGTCCGATTTATCCTGATTGCCGCTTTTATTTTATAAAGAGGACGTCGCTGATGACTTATAAAATCATCTTCCAGTATAAACCGGAAAACGACTCAACTCCCCATGAAACGAGTCAAGACCCCGAACTGATCTTTAAAAATGGAGAGTTTATTCCGGTCCCGAATATCGGCGACAGTGTCAGCTACTCTTTTGACAACACGCGGAAAGTATTCAAAGTCGTAAACCGACATTTCTCCTATCGCTTGGATCCGAATGGAGGCGATTTCTGCTTAATCAATATTATCGTGACAGATATCCCTCCAGACAAGATCTCGGTTTGGGAAAAAGCCTCTTAATACCGACGATTCATCAATGGATCGATCATATCATTCCGCCGCGTCTAGGATCAGCGCCCCCTCCCGGCCTTAATCCAGATGCGCATTCTGCCTTAATCGCATCTCCTGCAGATCCAAATCAAGTTCAATGAGGCGAAGCACGCCGTCGGTAATCACCCCGTCGTTGCGAAGTTCGACTACCTTGGATCGCTCTCTGGCCAAGACCTTCAGCTGCAGCTCCGTATCTCTTCGCGACAGATGCCCAAACGCCTCATCGCTCTCTTCGTCTCGATGATGGTTGAGCTTTTTAAGTTGCTTTCCATAATGTTCCCGTAGATGTTCCGCCGTCTCGGCCGAGCACTTCTCCTCTTCCTCCCAAGTATCGATCTCGACGAGGGCGGCTTTCGCCGCCTCCATCCGGGCGCGCGCTTCTTGATAGTGCTCTCCCCGCTTCTCCCTTGCCCCATCCCGATCAAGGCCGAGCCAACCAATCAGCGGCGGGAGCGTGATTCCCTGAAGAACCAGCGTACTCATGATCACGCAAAAGGTAAGAAAGATAATCAGGTTGCGTTGAGGAAAAGCGGTTCCAAGTTCCGTGACCACGGGGATTCCAAAAGCGGCCGCCAGAGAGATCGACCCGCGCATTCCGGTCCAAGCGACGAGGAAGACCTGCCGTAGCGGGGGCATCGGGTCACGTTTTCTGAGGCGCGCGCTGAGCGCGCGGGGTAAAAAAGAGGCGGGAAAAACCCAGACGATCCGGGAGAGAATCACCCCGGCGCTAATTAAGACGCCATAATAAAGAAGGGTGGAAGGAGGAAAATCAGCGGTCTGTCTTAACACCGACCGGAGCTGAAGGCCGGTCATTAGAAAGAGAAGATTATTAAAAATAAAGACCATCATCTGCCAGATCGGGATCCCAGTTAATCGGACGCTCCAGCTGAATGTCTCCGAGTTCCGACTTCCGATATAAAGACCGGTGACCGCAGTGGCCAACACCCCCGATCCGCCCAAAAGCTCCGGCGGAAGGTAGGCTAAAAAAGGGGTAAGGAAGGAACTGGTAATCTCCAGGGTGGGGTCTTTCAGTCTCTGTCGAAGATGGACGACGATCCAACCGAGGAGCAGCCCATAGCCCACCTCGCCGACGATGACCATGAAAAGCGTCGATAATGCGCCGCCGAATGAAAACGATCCAGAGACAACCGACGCCGCGGCGAACCGAAACGCCGTTAAAGATGCGGCATCATTAAAGAGCCCCTCCCCTTCCAGGACGCTTACAATTCGGTGGGGCAATGAGAGGCGCCGGGCGATCGTTGCCGCCGCCACATCGTCGGTTGGGGCGACGATCGCCCCGAGCACCAGGGCCACCGGCCAGCTCATCCCCGGGATAAAATAATGCGCCAGGAAAGAGATCACCCCCATCGTAAAGAGAACCAGCCCGAACGAGAGGAGAATAATCGGTCTTAAGTTCTTTCGGACCGCCTGCCAAGAGCTATAAAAGGCCCCGGCATAAATCAGTGGGGGTAAGAAGACAAAGAGAACCAGATCGGGATTTAATTCAATCCGCGGGAACCAAGGAATAAACCCGAGGACCACTCCGGCGCAAACTAAAACCAGCGGCGCCGGCACCGAAAGTCGGTTGGCAAGGGCGGTCAAGACTACCATCGCCGCCAATAACGCCAAAACCAGTTGAATCACACTGATCACTTCCATCATTCATCCAGAGGGTCAGCGTTCGAGAGATCGATCCGGGCGCCGAAAGTGAGGGGAGCAATTAAATTGCCGTCGTGGACACAAGCGGGTGTGACGATGAAGAGACATTCGGTACCGACCTCAAACCGTCATGAAGACAGCTCAGACCTGCATAAAAACAAGGGAGCGCAACCGACCGGTTGGGGGCTCTGTTACGGATTTGCGGACGATTCCACCCCGACAGGATTGCATTTTAGCTTATTTAAATAGATAAATCATCCGCCGCGGGGCTTCTTTCATTTTCTGAACCTGAAACCAATATCCTCGCCAATACTTCCCGATCGACATTGCCGCCCGAGAAAACCACGCCGACTTTCTTGCCTTGCACATTTGGAATTTTACCCGCCATCAACGCAGCAAGCGCGGCCGCCCCGCTCGGCTCCACCAACAATTTCATCCGAATCAAAACGAACCGGACCGCCTCGGCGATTTCAGCGTCGGTGACGAGCGCCACCGACTCCAGGTGTTGTCGCATGATCGGGAAGGTCAGCCGGCCGGGGGCGGGAGAGAGCAATCCGTCCGCAATCGACTGAGAGAGCGGGGTCGAGACAATTTCACCCTGCTTGAGGGAGAGCGCGGTGTCGTTTGCACCCTCCGGCTCAACGCCGAAGATACGGATGCCGGCCCGTAACGCATGCGCCGCAATGCTGCATCCGCTGATAAGTCCGCCGCCGCCGATCGGCACCACCAAAATATCGAGATCGGGCAGGTCGGTGAGAAGCTCGATCGCGACGGTCCCCTGCCCGGCGATAATATCGGGATGATCAAAGGGCGGCACCAGCGTCAGGCCCCGCTCGTCCGAGAGTTTTTTTGCGATCACCTCGCGATCATCTTTCAAACGGTCATAGAGGAGGACCTCCGCGCCGTAGCTGCGCGTCGCCGCGAGCTTAACGACAGGCGAGTCGTGCGGCATGACGATCACAGCCGGGAGATTGAACAGCTGAGAAACCAGTGCGACCGCCTGCGCATGGTTTCCGGATGAAAATGCCACGACCCCCCGCTTGCGCTCCGCTTCAGTCAGCCGGCTGATCCTATTCAGCGCGCCACGGAATTTAAAGGCACCGACCCGCTGCAGGTTTTCGCACTTACAAAAGACCTCGGTGCCGACCTGCCGGTTGAGTTGACGCGACGTGGCGATCGGGGTGCGCCGGGCATGATCCCGCAGGCGTTCCGCCGCAGCCTGAATATCGGACAGCGTTAATTCTCGCATTGAGCGGTCTCGCAGGGTGGAAACGCGAATGATTGACGGCAACAATATATCAGCGGGGTCGGAACGTCAAGGAAGGTGGCTTGAGAGAAAAGGAGGGAGAGAATCAGACAGAGGATTTAATCGCGCCGAGGGTCTTTCTCTTTCAATCTGATCTCGACCCTCCTGTTCAGCGCCCGCTCCTCCGGCGTGTCATTTGAGGCGATCGGTCGTTGATCGGCACTTCCCTGGACCGAGAGACGGGACGGCGCGATATTGTGACGGGTGATGAAATATTTTAACACGTTCGTCGCCCTCGCAACCGACAACTCCCAATTCGAGGGATAAAGGGGGGTATTGATCGGGAGATTGTCCGTATGTCCTTCGATCTCGATTTGCAACGAGGGATTCCGTTGAATAAGGCGGGCGATCTGATCGAGGATCGGCTCCGAACTCACCAGCGCCTCGGCCTCTCCCGGCCGAAAGGTCACTTTTTCCTTTAGGGTAATCACCATCCCTTTGTTGACCGGATGGATGGAAACATCTTTTTCTAAGTTGAGTTTTTTTATTTCAGAGCGCATCTCCTCTAAGATCCGATCACGGTCGGAGGGAAGGCCTGCCGGGACCGCCTCGGGAGAGGAGAGGCGATCGGCCGGTTCCGATGCCGAAAGCGCAGGCTTCACCGCCGTTTTGGAGATCACGATAAACGTGATGAAAAAGACGAGCAACAGCGAGAGAACATCACTGAGGGTGATGAGCCAATTGCTATCGATGTCGATCGACGACTTGGATCTCTCAACGAGCGATTGAAGCGACTGAACGGAAGCGGCCGGCGAACGCCGCTGAGCCGCCGTTCTTTCTCTCTTCGATCCTTCCATACTGTCCTCCTTTACGATTCGACCGCAAATCAATCGACGGGGGGCGCGATCAGCGATCGTTTCCTCTGACGGCGGCTTGAAGACTGCCGATCCGGACCGGACCGATGTCGCCGAAATCGGAGTATCCATTGATCCGCTCTTCGATCTGGATCGGATGTTCTCGATTATTAATCGCCTCGATTCCTTCAATGATGCTTTGCATCAGCGCCTCGGACTGAATGGAGCGTTCTTCTAATTTCGCGCTCAGCGGCAGCATAAATAGGTTTGCGATGATCACCCCATAGAAGGTCGACATCATCGCCACCGCCATATGCGGTGCGATGGACTCAATCGATTGCATGTGATTAAACATCTTGATCAGACTGATTACCGTACCGGCCAAACCAAAAGAAGGGGTCAGCCTGGCGACAGTCTTCAGCACATTTTGGCTAAAATGATGATCCATCATTCGGATCGCCATCGCCTTTTCCATGGCGGTCCTGATCTCGTCATTGGTTTGATTGTTGATGAGAAGATTCGCGCCAAGCTTTAGAAAATCGTCCTTGATTCGCTTGATCCCTCTTTCCATCCCTCTGATATCGGCCCTTCGGTGTATTTTCGCGATCTCGAGAAGATCTTCGGTCGTTCCTTCCCGGTCCCACTTCGTCCGGAATGCATCGAGGAGGTAGTGCCCTGTCCTTTTTAATCGCTTCAACGGAAATCCGAGGAAAATGGAGATCAGGGTGCCGCCGCCGACAATCATCAGCGCATCGGGATTGATCATCATGCCGATCCCGATATCCCGGAACACCGTGGAGGAGAATAAGGATAGGGCAACGATAAAAATAATAACTAAAATGGCGTTCATCTCTCCTCCGCAATGGACATCAACCGGCCGAACACCGGATACTTTGGAACGGCAATCGGAATGATACCGGAGCAAGTTACGGACCATCGCTTTAACATCCACAATGATGGCATAGAATCGCAGAAGGGAACCCTTCTCCAACCGATCAAGTGGCACTATTTGCCTATGCAGCATCAGACGAAGGCAATATTTTCCCTCTGATGCAATCCGTTACCTGGCTAAGGAATTCAATGAAGCATGGATGGCGGCGGCGAGGGAAAGCGGTTCGTTTCATGGCCGCTTCTACCATTCGGCCAAGATCGCTCCTTACAAATCTCCCTCGGACTGTTTAATCGAATGTGTATTGGCCGTATTGGAAGGCTGCTCAAAGGCTTCAATCACAATGCGGAGAAGATCGGCGGGACGGTAAGGCTTCGGCAGAAAGACGACCTCCCCGAAGTCGAAAGAATGTTCGGCCTGATGGCCGCTTGAGATGATTACTTTCAATGTCGGCTCCATTTGCCGCAAGAGGTGAAGGACTTCTCCCCCCGATCGGTAAGGCATCGTTAGATCGAGGATGACGAGATCAATTTCTTCTTTCTTTTGGGAGAAAACCTCGATTGCTTCCCGGCCATCCCCGGCCGTCAGCACCCGGTAGCCTTTATGTTCCAGGATGGTCTTTCCCAAGAAGCGAATCGCCTCCTCATCATCGACCAGGAAAATGGTTTTTCCCCCATCGGTCACCAGCTTCTCGGCTGAAGGTAATGGGGGTGGATTCGCCGTCTTCTCGGTCCGAGGGAAATAAACCGAGAAAAGGGTCCCTTCTCCCTTCGTGCTCTGCAATTCAATCCAGCCTTGATGTACGGTGACAATTCCATACACTGCGGATAAGCCCAAACCGGTGCCGCGGCCGACCTTTTTTGTTGTGAAGAACGGTTCAAAGATCCGGTGGCGAATGTCCTCATCGATTCCGATGCCGTTGTCCGAGACCTGGAGGCAGACATGATCTCCGGTTTTGGCATTGGGGTAAACCCGGCAGTGGACCTCATCGACATGAACATTTTCGACCCGGATCACGATCCTCGGCTCCCAACTCGCCGAAGAAGCACTCCCGACATTTTTTCCGACCCGCTCCAGAATGGCATCGCGGGCATTGACACAGAGGTTCATAATGAGCTGGTTCACCTGCCCCAAATCGGCCAATACAGGCCAGAGGTCGCCGTCGGTCTCGACCTTCATCTGAATTTGCCGATCGATCGCTTGGCGCACCAAGCGGGCAACCTCCTTGGCCTCCGCGCCGAGATGCTGGGGTTTCAGGTCAATGGGATTCCGCCGACTGAATGAGAGAAGCTGCTTGGTCAACCCCGCTGCCCGCCAAGCGGCCTGCTCGGCTCCATCGAGGAGACCATGCAGATCGCTTTCCGGCGGCAACTGGTCGAGTGCGAGCGCCAGGTTTCCCGTAATGGCCATAAGAATATTGTTGAATTCATGGGCGACCCCGCCGGTGAGTTGTCCGACCGCTTCAAGCTTCTGGACATGCCGAAGCTGCTCTTCCAGCTGCTTCCGTTCGGTGATGTCTCTAAAACACCAGACCCGCCCGACATTCTCCCCGCCGACCCGCTGCGGCTGCGAGTAGCGCTCGAAAACCCGTCCGTTCTTGAATTCCAACAGATCATAGCTCTCCGCATCCAATCGGGTATACAGCTCTCTCACCTTCTTCAAAAATCCTTCCGGATCCTTCAATTGATCGAGGAGATGGCCCAGCACTTTGCTGTCATCTTGGGACGCCACAATAGAATCGGGAATGGTCCACATCTGTATAAACTTCTGATTATATCTTTCGATTCTCCCCTCTCTATCGACCACCAGAATTCCATCCGTCGTCGATTCCAGCGTCGCGCTGAGCAGGGAGAAGGTTTTCTTTAACTTCTCCTCAGCGAGTCTACGCTCAGTAACATCCTTGAGAGTCACAACGGTGCCGACGATCACCCCCTGTTCGAGAATTGGATTGCTCGATAAATCGACCAAGAGGCGCATGCCATCTCTGCGCAAAACCACCTTATCGGCGCGGGGAGACGCCCGCTCCGGCGGGACCGAGTTGTTTAGAGTCACGCCAGGATAGGAGAGAATTTTCTCTTCATCCAACAGGATGCGCTCGATCGGCTGGCCGACCAGCGCTTCCAACGGATATGCCGCCATCTTCACCGCGGCCGGATTTGCAAAAGCGATGATCCCATCGAGGTCCAATCCGATGATTGCATCCCCCGCGGAGTTCAACAGAAGATCGATGCGGGCGCGTGCCCACTCGCTGATCTTCCAGTTGGCCAAGAGGACGACACTTTCGCATAAAACAAAGACAGCGTGAATGATCGCCCACTTCCACGGATGAGCGAATGCATCGGTATGATTGTAGACGACCAGCGGAACGAATTGACCGGTGAAACCGTGCTCCACCACCACGAAGAGAATGGCGAGAAGGTAGGGAATCCAATCTTCGTAGAGAGAGATCACCGCCAGCATCACGAAGAAGTGGAAATGGGCTTCGATGAAGCCGCCGGAGAATTGGACCAGGATGGCTGAAGAGGTAATGAGGCCGAGGCTTGCCGCCGCGGATCGGGCACTGCGGCCAATTCTCGTCCAGCTTGCCGCGAGCGCAGCGGCGGCAATGACCGCTCCCTCGGCAAAGCTCTGGAAGGCACCGAACCCTTGATAGACTCCGAATAAGGAGAGTCCGAGCGCGTGGAGCCAGGTCAAGAGGAGAATGACGCGATGTCGGACCCTCCATTCTCTCTCCGGAAGGGCCCGCCCCTCAGGAATAATTTTCCGGATCCTGTCAAAGGGCCGGCCGATTTGTGGTGGATTGTGTTCAGGGATCATGTTCCTTCCGACGCGCGTCGCATTGAACTATTCATATTTCTCTCAAGAATTGTAACGGCACTCCCTCCCCTATTATTTCCATAGCCATATTATACTAATAAGGTATAGCATCAAAATATTCAATTGACGACACGCTCTTCGATTAGCCCGAATGGAAACGATCGAGTCGATATATTTGAATGAACCCGCTATGGGTGATCGCTTGGCACAAACGGAGGGGGGGACTGAAGAGAAACGCATAAACAGGTGAATATATCTAGGTATAGTCAGGAGCATAGCAGCCCTTTCGGAGGGCAGGCGAGGCAAGGAATAGGTATGCCCAGCGCGCATACGCACTATACCCTCAGGAAAAATGTCTGTCAACTTTGACTCAGGACAAGATGTCTTTTTTTTCAAAAGGAGTGAGACGTTGTAAAACGGACAGACATCGCTTCTTTATTCCATCAGGCGGCGAATGGATTGTTTTGAAGGGGATGAATTCCATATCTCTTAGAGAGGCCGCTCCCGTTGAAGTTGGAGCTGCCTTTTGACAACGTAGCGGATAATCTGTTCCCGGTCGGATTCTTTAATTTGGCTGAACTCCACGGCAATCTCGTATTCTTCGGGGGCATTGTCGTGGGCACGAATGCAGCGGATGACCTCCCCTGTTAAGACAATTTCCTGAAATGGAAGAATCGGAAGGATAAATTCGAATTCAAGGAGTGTTTTGGCAGAGATTTCTTTTGGAGTGGAAAACCTCATTCCTGTCGCGCTGAGGTCCATCAAAATGGCCTGATAAGAGAAAACCTCAGAATCCTTCGTTCGGGTCAGCGTTTTAAAAAGATAGTTCATCTTCCAGTCGAGCCAAAGGATGAGCTCGACGATTTGAGGGTTCAGCCCCTCTTCAGTGCCATATTTCTGCGTCAAATCGAAGGGGAGAAGGGTTGGAATAGGGGGACCGCTTTTTTTAGGGCTCCTTTTGGGAGCCAAAGGGTCGATCATCCGATAAATGACCGGGCATTCGGAAGGAACCCGGATATACTCGCGGCTGTTCATTCCCGTTTGGGGGCCTGCACTGTCCTCTAAATCTTCCGGCTCCGTCATTTTAAAACACCCTGCCCTCTCGTGATATGCGGTCGTGGCGGAATTTCAATTCGGTTTCGTCCCTTCTCCTTTGCAACATATAGCGCCTGATCGGCCAATCGAAAAAGATCATCCGGCGTTCTAATCAAGGAAGCCGGGGACTGTGCAACCCCCATGCTGATCGTAATCTGAATGGCGCGATCATCGCTCTTGAACAAAGTGGTCCCGATTTTCTTTCGAATCCGTTGCGCCGCAACCATCGCTTCCTCCAAATTGGTTTTTGGCAAAACCACAACCAGCTCATCCCCCCCGTAGCGGGCGACGATGTCGACCTCTCGAACGCTCTTTTTTATGATCTCCCCTATTTCCCGGATCACATTGTCCCCGACGAGGTGACCATAATGGTCATTAATCTGCTTAAAACGATCAATATCGATGAGAATGAGCGCTAATGAGGTTTCATGGCGAGCCGCACGTCGAAACTCTTGATGGACGACGTTTAAAAAGGCACGTCGGTTCAACAGAGAGGTCAGTTCATCTCTACTGGCCAATGCCTGGACCTCCTGGTGAACTTCGGCATTTCGTATAGCAAGAGAGAGGGAAACGGAAATCATTGCGAGAATTCTCGATTGATAATCATCAAACAGGTCGTTCGAATATCGAATGAGCCTCAAAAATCCAATTCCTTCCGTTGCAACCCGGAGCGGAACCAAGATTTCGGTCCCCCCCTTTAAGACGATCGGTCCCGACGGCGAATTCCCCTTGTCCAGGAAGGACCGACGATTCTGCATCGTCTCCTGAGAGACCTTCTCTAAAAAAGCGGGCCGCTTTTGGAGGTGCGTGTAAATCCTCACCCGATTCTCATTCTTTAAGAAGAGGCAAGCAATATCGTATTGAATAACCTTTCTGAGGTTGACCGCCAGCGATTGGGCCACTTCATCAATATGAAGCGATTCGGATAAGGTCTGATTCAAAACATAGAGGCGCTGAAGATGCTCACTCCACTTTTGAAGCCGATTGCGGTCCTTCTCCAAAAGCTTGTAGGCCGAGTCCAATCGGGCCGAAAGCTGCAATATGTGGGTCAGCTTCTCTCGGTTCCTTAAGCCCTGTCGAATGGTTTTCTCTAATAAGCTCAAAGGGGAAGGGGCTGCCAATATATCGAAAATACCTGCCCGAAGAAAAGCAGCCGTCTCGTTCACATTGGATAACACTCCGATAAGAAGGACACAGGCCGTTGAATGCATGGATCGGAGCGTCCTTAGAAATCTAAAAATATCGGTAGAGGGGAGATGCCCATCCAGAATAATCACATCGGTTGTACCGACATCGAATGTTTTGAAGATCGCCTTCATTTTGGGGGGAGGGGCTACAGAAGACATAGAGAAACCGCGCCCCTTCAGAAATGGGATCACCCGATCCATTTCTCTGAGGTTCCGGTGTATCAACAGGATGTGAGCCGGCTTCTTCATCGTTTTTATCTCTGGATGCGATACCCCATTGGGATGTGCAATGAGTGTGCCAGAAACAAGACGCTTAGAAGGCGATGCTCTGTCCCTCGACAGGTCGCGACGTGACAAATAAAAAATTATCTTTCAATTTTCAGATTGATCGGACCGGTGCGGGTATAAATCTGCAGAAGTTGGAGTTGAAGGGATTGGAGCAGTTCAAGGTTCTTGCTTTCACCATTGATATCGCCGGGACCGCCCTCCATCGTTTGATAAGCAGTCTTGAGTTCCTCGAAGAGCTTCTTGTTCTCCTTAATTAATTTGATTCTTTCGGTGGCGTTTTTGACCGCTATATACAACTCTTCGATCCGAAAGGGTTTTGTAAGATAATCATAGGCACCTTCTCGAACCGCCTCAATCGCCGAGTCAAGAGAGGCATAGCCTGTAATAAAGATGACAATCGTTTCCGGGGATCTTTCTCTAATTGTCCGGAGCAGATCAATTCCGCTCATCCCCGGCATTCGGAGATCGGTCAGGACGAGGTCAAAATGCTCCGTGTCAAACATTTGACAGGCCTGGTTGCCACTCTTGGCGATCTTAACCTGAAAACCACGGCTTGATAAGGCAATCCGAAGGACCTCTTGCGGGCCGTTCTCGTCATCCACAACCAGGATTTGAATCGGTTCTTCCGTCTGCATCTTTTCTCCTGGACGGAATAATTAAAATAAATTTTTCTGTGATTGCAGGATATAAATCGCCGAAAGGCGATAGGCTATCGTCCTGAATTCAGATGATAGGCTTGAAACACTTTCTTTTCATCACCGTAATTTTTTTGCAGTTCCATCATTTTTTCCTCAATCAGCGCCTGCATCTTTCCATTCATTTCAAGGCATTGATGGATCAGGTCAGACCAATGCATCCGCTCGAAGCTATCTGTTATGAGAGTGTCATCCAGGGCCACTAGATCCTTTAGCAGTTTTTCACGGCGATCGCTAATAGAGGCGATCCGATCCCACTCATCATTTTTAATGCTGTCCAACATCTCTTTCGTTAATGCCCAGAAGCTTTCATATTCTCTCATTACATCTTCCGTTCTCATCGATTTGGCCTTTCGTCGAAAAGTTGGTCAAATATTTATCCTAAAATCTGTCAGGCGACAGAAATGCTTCTGTTAACGAATTTGTATGGTCCCTCTTTTCATCGCGCTAGACCTTTCCATAGCTGACTGCGACCTGCTGCGGCGTGGGCGGTTCGTCAGCGATCTCCGCCAGGGTTGGTTGTTTGGGACTGATCGCCTCCCATCCGCTTCTTAACTCGGAGAGGAGTTGTCCCACGTGACTGATACCCTCCGGTTTGTTTTCGGCGCTGGCATCGAGCAATTCGAGCGTCATGTGAGCATATAAAAGACCCAAGCTTGCCGCAATCTCACCGCCCACTTCATAATTTAAACTTCCGGCCAGCTCTCCGATAATGGCGATGGCTTTTGAAATAGCACGGCCTTTTTCCGAAAAATTCCCTTTCAGGATCTGTTCATTCGCGGAATGAACCGACTCGATCGCCCCATCAAATAACATGAGGATGAGCTTGTGGGGATCGGCGGAAGGAGCAGCCGTTTCAAGGCTGGCTTGAACATAAGCATTCATCGGGTAGTTGGAACTGAGATTCATCGTATCGACTCCATCGTATTGGCCGTATTGGCGTGAGCTGATTTCTCTAAAAAGAGGACCAGTGCTAAAATATTATCCGCCGGACGAGCTGCTTCCACTATTTGTGATCGACGCGAGCCTCTGCGATAAAAAGTTTCCGGTCGACTGAAGCTGAGCAAGGGTCTGACCTAAAGCGGCGAATTGCTTTCTATAAGTGGCCTCTACCGTTTGAAGCCGAACGGTCAGGTTGTCTATGTTCCGCTGGACCCCTTTGCTTGAAATGTTCAGCCCATTGTTGCGCGCCGGAATCTGAATATTGATAAGATCTGTAACGTTGCTCTCAAGCGACGTCGCCATGCCGTCAAAAGTATCGGTGACCCCTTGAAGGCCGGCTTTGACCGCACTGTCTAAGATTTTTGTATCTACGGAAAGATTTCCCTGCTTATCATGGCTTAAGCCGAGGCTCACGGGACTCGTTCCGCCGTATGAGGCGGTGATGGCCGAGTTCAGCTGATTGATAATGCCATTCGCAGTGCTGTCTCCTGCCAGAATCACTGATTTGCCCGGCGTAGATGTGGAGAGACTCCTGGCAAGCCCCATGACGGTGTTATAGGAGCTGATGAATCCATTGACATTGTCTTTTATCTTTTGGGTATCCTTTGCAACAGTGAGGATCAATGTTTTGCCGGCCGAGTTGTTCAGTAAATTAAGGGTCACCCCGCCGAGGATATCGGTGATGGTGTTGGAGTCCCGAGTGATGGTCAACCCATCTACCACCAACGATGCGTCG
The DNA here is from genome assembly GCA_016200325.1 of Candidatus Manganitrophaceae bacterium. Classification (NCBI taxonomy): domain Bacteria; kingdom Pseudomonadati; phylum Nitrospirota; class Nitrospiria; order Candidatus Troglogloeales; family Candidatus Manganitrophaceae; species Candidatus Manganitrophaceae bacterium. Next base: position 83,112 of record JACQEZ010000007.1, on the reverse strand, counting down.
ACCGCACCTTGAGATTGGGTCATGTTGGTAATTCCGCCGGTCACCGACCCATCCGCAGCATAAGTGGCATTCAGAGCGAGTTTGGAGAGTCCTGTAGTATCGGACTCGGCGCCTGTCTCCGAATAAACGCCATCATTGTCCTCATCGGCTTTGACGGTAATCCGGCTGGATGCACCGGTGGTGTTCGACGAGAGGGCCAATCTGTACCCCAATCCATCATTCACAACGGATGCGGTCACCCCGGCACTTGCGGCATTAATCGCATCCCGGACACCATTCAGCGTGTTATTCGTCGAATCGACCGTCACCTCGACCTCTGTGGCGGAGCCGACCTGTATTTTCAATTTCTGAGTTGCAACCGAGGAAAGATCGGCAACGGCGGAGCCACCCGAAAGAAATGGCTCCGAATAAACGCTTTGTTTGGTGGCGACATTGCTCACCTTGATGTTATAAGCTCCTTCCGAAGCGGCGGCGGTGGCGGTGGCGGTAAAAACAGTGACGTCGGAGGAAGAGGCGGTCATCCCTAAGATCGATGTCGATTTGAGGGAAGAGAGCGAACTCTTCAGCCTGGCCAGGGCGCTCGAAAGATTTCCATAGGCGGTGATCTTCGCATCATAGGCAGCCTTTTTATTCGTTAGCGACTGCAGCGGCTGCCTTTCGACCGTCATCAACTGATTCACAACGGTGTCGGTATCAATGCCTGTGATACCTGATAACAGTCCGGAAATCGGGTTCGTCGCCATTTACGCCTCGAGGTGTAATAGGTTTTTATTGCTCTCGGAAAGAATCTCCGCCATTTTTAAATATTCTGCGGGCGGGATCTGCTTGACGATATTCCCCTCAGCGTCTCTAATTCTGATCACGACATTCTTATTCTCATCGACTGCGAAAAATGCCTTAAAAGAAATGACTTCAAAACTTTTAATGGCGGGAACGCTTTCCAAATTGTGATGACTTGTGTCGGTCCGCGCCGCAATTTGTTCTGTTTGGACGTCTTTCCCCCCTTTTTCGGTTCGACCGATCTCGGAAACCATGGAGGGAAGGCCGGTATCTATATTTTTTATTTCCATGTCACCTCAAAAGGGGGTGGGGAAATCCCCACCCCCTTCCTCCTTGATTGTGTTATCTTCCTTGCAATAGCGCCAACACCTGTTGAGGCAATGTGTTCGCCTGAGCGAGGATCGAAATACCCGCCTGCTGGGTGATCATCGCTTTCGTCAGGTTCGCGGTTTCCATCGCGAAATCGGTGTCCATGATTCGGGATCTCGCCGCGGTGGTGTTTTCATTGCTATTCGTGATGTTGGCGATCGTCGATTGAAGCCGGTTCATGACCGCGCCGAGTTTGGCCCGTTCGGCGTTGAGGGTGTCCAGACCTTGCTTCACCGCCAAGATTGCCAGGTTGGCGTTGCCGACCGTGTTGACCGACACCGAGTTGACCGACGCGCTGCCGCTGATTGAAACCGATGCAGCTGAAGAGCTGAAACCAAGTGCCAGGCTGTCGATCGCCGCGTTGGTTGAGGCGCTGGTGGTCCCGAGTGGAGCGCTCAAGACGATCTGTCCATTTTGCCCCGCGGAAACGCTCCCTCCGGTCGCGCCAAAGTAACTCACCACAGCGCTTGCCGCGCCGGCATTCGCCGTCGCAACAGCCACCGTAATAGCCGCGCCCGTCGCGTTGACCAGTGCGATGCTGGCGGTATTCGCAGAGCCGATGTCGGCGCTGCCAAGGACAATCGCGTAGACTCCTGTCGACGCCGTCTTGGCATTAATTGCCGATGCCAAGGCCGCCGCCACGATTGAACCGCTCGAAAGAGCTCCAAGAGAAGTAGAGCCAATCGCAATCCCGTTGATCGTCAGGTAACCAGAATTTACATCCCCGGCGCTTCCGTTTCCGGTGGCTGCCGTCCCGACAAACGCATTCCCGAAGGAGAAGGCGGTGATATTGGTTGACCCGGTATATTGGTTGACCCGGTTGATCACAGCTTGGCTCCGATTGATCATATCGCTCTGGAGAATGACGGCGCCGAGATCAACCCCAGCCAATGTAGCGCTGGCCGCCAAACCGCCGGTCGCCCGCAATGACGATCCCGCAATCGAACTTGCAATCGCCGTTCTGTTGGTGCTGATGTCCGTAAAATCGGTCCTCGTAGACTGGACACCCAAGGTATCCGGCGACACGTTGGTCGTTGCAATCGAGATCGTCTCATTGACCTCGATCCCGACCTGAAAGGCGCCGCTGAACGCTTGGTTCAGGAAGGTCTCTCCATTGAACCGAGTCTGGCTGACCACCCTGTTCAATTCGGAAACAAGCTGGGTGACCTCCTGGTTCATCGAACTCCGGTCTGTCGAGGTGTTGTAGCTCGCAGACTGGTTCGCCAGTTCATAAATTCTCTGGAGATTGTTGAGCATTTCCCCCATGGAACCTTCCGCCGTCTGGGCGAAAGAGACCCCGTCGTTCGCGTTTCTAGCGGCAACCGTAAGACCGTTGATCGACCGGGTCATCCGGGTGGCGATGGCCAAACCGGCTGCGTCGTCCCTCGAGGAGTTGATTCGAAGACCTGAAGAGAGACGCTGCATCGCAGACATCAACGGATTCTGCGTTTTGGATAGGTTACCCTGCGCAATAATCGAAAACATGTTGGTATTAACTGTTAAAGCCATAGAACTTCCTCCTTGAATAATGTCAGCCGGGAGGTCCTAAAAAACCGTCCCAGACACCGCCGGGCCACCTTGCCCGAATGGTTAAAACCCTAAATTCTCCTCCGAAACGGGAGATCCTTATATGGTATTGTTCCCGTCACCTTTACTTATCGGATCGGATGACAAAAACTTTAGGGTCGGCTGGCGGCCGGCGCTGTCAAGAGAGGTTTATGGTGGCTGTAATGCGAATCGTATAGAATGACTTGTTTTCCCAGGCGAGTTTTGGCATTGATGACCAGCGGCGCCATGAAATTGGCGGTCATTTTGAGCGGGTCTTCCTGGGGAACATTCACAATGATCAGTAATGCAAGCGACTCTCCCCCGTCAATCTCAAGACGCTTGAATTCCTCCGCGGGGATCGGCGGTTGATACTGGGAATCAAAGATAAACGGATCGGTCACAACAAAGGCGAGCTCCGGATCCTCTACCGCTTGAAGCCAGCAAAGAGGATGCCCTTTATCGTTTTCGACCACGAAGTACCTTTTCACCTTCGGAAATCCAGGAATGCCATCCGGGAATGTGATCAACCGGTCCGAGTCCACTTTCAGAGACCCCAGTTTGGCGCTGTTGACTTCGATGATCATCGACTCCGCTCTCCTATGAAAGTTCATTATTTGTTAAAGGGCTCTTACGGTTCATCTTGAACGATTCCGGCTTTGCGTTTTTTAAGATCTCCCGGATGTTTTCTGGGAGCACTCCTGCCTTTTTATTTTCATCCTGTATTTTGGAGAAAACCTCCTGCCGATGGATCGATGTATGAGGCGGCGCTGCGATGCCAAGTTTTACGGCCCCTCTCTTAATTTCTACGACGATCACTCGGATTTCCTCTCCGATTACGATTTCTTCGCCCAACTTCCGTGTCAGGACCAACATAAGAAGCGCTCCCGCATCAAACCTTCAGCAAATCCTTTGCGAAGTGGATAAAATCTTCATCTTTCGGAAGCTGTCCGACCCATTTCGCAAAAAACTGGACCCTCCGCTTCCAAACCTCATCCGAATCGGAGACTTCATCACCAGAAGTCTGATTGAAAGACTCTCTAAACAGAATGCCAAGACATTCAGGAAGATATTGTGCGGGATGACCCTTCTCCCTTGCTGAAAGGCAAAAATCGACCTCGGTCAGATGATTCGAAATCCCTTCATCAAATCCTCCGAGCGATTCGAAAAGAACCCGCGCGATGCCGATGATCCCCCCTCCCACAAACTCGGGACGCTGAGATGGCGCCGGGCCCTCAGACGTGATCCGATAAGGGGCCGCGTTGAAATCAAATGCCATTCCGAGACAATAGGCGGTCAGGTCGATATTCCGGATCGGTACTCCTGCGACACCGGCCTGAATGGCATCTTCAAAACCGGCTCCTTTGACGTAGAGAACCCCCGGCTTCATAAAAATAAGCCGGTCGCCGGTGGAATGCTCCGCCCCCAGATTGTAAAGAAACGGGAGTCGGTCATCCTGCACCTCTACCAACCGCACATCACCGGAGAAAGCAGGGAGGAATCGTTTCATCTCCTTATCGTTCACGACCACCACGACTTCCCAATCGGGCCATTGGACATTTTGCGCGAGCGATGTCATTGTTGCTAAAAGCGCTTCCGGATCGGTGCCGGAAGGGACGATTATGCTGACGCGGTGTGCAATCGTCTTTTGCGGCTTGAGGCGTTTCGGTTTTGCGCGCCCATTTCTCGCATTAAAAATTGTCCCCATTACTTCAATGGCCCTCTCGACGGATCGACCGTCAAGCCGATAAAAATACTCCTTCAGATACTGATCCACCTTTTCCGACACCTCCGGCGGGACGCCGTTTTTAATGGTATTCAGCAGATTCGACCAATTTCCAGGGGGAAAGGCGGTTTGCGCGATTCCCATATTGACATAATAGTCATCCAAGGTATCCGATGTCGGAAGGGCAAAGAGCGGTTTTCCGAAGGCGACCGCCTCGATCGCCAAGGTGGTCTTTCCCAACGTCACACAATAGTCCGAGACGGCAATGAGTTTATAAGGATCGTACATGTAATAAAGAATGGCCGACGGAAAGATCTCCTTAAACATCTCCTCAACTTTTTCATAGGCTCCTTGAAACACGTTCGGATGCCACTTAAAAATAAGAACCGCTTCCGAATCGAGCTGGTCCAAGCCCTTTAAGAACTGCATCCAGACCTCCCGATCGGCAATCCCTCCATATTTAATATCGACCAGGAAAAGAATCACCTTCTTGTCCTGCGGGATGGAAAGCTCCTTCTTGAGTTTGTGCACCGCTTCCGGGGAACCATACGTCTTAATGGCACTGTCGATATGCGTGTTTCCGATCAAAAACATTTTGTCGTCCGAACAGCGATACCCCTTTAAGACCTCCTTCGTCTTATTCCCCCACAACAAATCGACATCAGAGTACTCGGTATGGACGACGAATCCGATATAGTCGTTGTAGTAGTCCCCTTCCTGAAAGGTCACAAACGGAACCTTTTTTTTCCGGGCCAGATCCCCAATGATCTGCCCCCATCGATTACATTCATGGTGGGCGATGAACATGTCGGGTTTTTCAACCTCGATATACTTCTCCATGCAGAAGTACTCCTCGACGAGTGAATCGAAAAACCATGCCTGCTTGAACAAGGACCATCGGCCGAAACCATCCCATTTATAAACGGTGTTCTTCCAGAGATCCGACAGCGCCATGTGGGTCTCTCGCACCTTTCTTCGCACGTCTTCCGTCATGTAGTCGGTAAAATACCGAAAGGAGAGGTTTCGCTTGATCAAATCTCTCTCAAAGGGATAGTCCGACAAGGGGACGATGAATGAGATTTCTCCTCCCTCCTTCTTAACCTCCTCTCTGAGCGGGATGAAAAAACGGGTATGATGCGGGAGCGCCAGAAAACAAGCGATCTTTTTATTTTTTAACTTCATGGAAATTCCTTGTGAGATGGTTTAACACATCGGCGACCCCAACCCTCTTCTTCTTGGTCTCATAGGCTTTTTTTAAGGCGAGCTTAAGATCCTCCAGACGATTCATGAATTTCACGCCGTTCACATCCGGATGGGGATCGTAGCAACGGTTATAGACCCACGCCGCAATGTCGTATCGCGCCGCAAACTCTAAGGGGACCACATAAGACGGGGAAATCACCACATCGGCGCTCATCGCAATTGGGACCAAACTCTGCTGCTCCACCAAATAAAATTGGCAGCCGATCTTTTTGATCGGATCAAAGAAAAGATCTTTGATGATCTCGTCTTCCTTTAATTCCCGAATGACGAAGTCCCGTTTGATCAAAAACAGCACCGTCGGAATTTTCGACTCCTCAATGGCCTTGAAGATTTCAATGATTTGCGGCCTGAGTTTCCCGTGATTGCAGACGACGACGGCCAACTGATCCCGACTGACTTCCACCTTAGAGTTGTAGAGGTGGTTTTTGTAAACATCCTCGATGGTGGAAAGAGAGTAGATATCCTTCTCCTCCGTCAACAGATGAACGTTGTCGGGAGGCATCCCCATCTTGATATGGAATTCCCTTTCAAATTCTCTTCGAACGAGAATTGCATCCATCAACTTAGGCATTAATTTGACACCGCTAAAGACGGGATAAAGTTGATAGCCGACAACCTTGACCCCCGCTTCCTTCGCCATAAACAGCAAAGTGGTGTAAAAGGTATCGGTCTCCTCCCAGGGCGAATCATCGTGGGACATCAATGGAATCATCATCACATCGGCGTCGACCGCTTGGATTTCGGGAAACGAGCAGGTCGAGATATGCCCCCAAAAGTCATCAAACGCGGCGGCCTTCCATATTTTGAAGTCGGTGTTCGGAAGGTAGAGATCATCGGTGTATTGCACGAATATTTTTGCGAGATTGTCGCGGTAGTCAAAATCGAGCGGAAGAAACTTTGGCTCGACATAGGCGACCGTCAGGTTCGGATTCGAACTGAGCCTTTTCTGAATGTCGTCATAAACCGTTTTGGAATTCGTGATCGCTTCGACTCGAAACGTCTTCGACAACGACTGAATTAAATGCGTGACTCTCCCTTGAGTGGTTTCATAATCTCTATCGCCGATGGGAAGTAACACCTTTTTCATCAGTGCTCCTGTTGATTTCGTTGGCCGTCGACCTGAATCATCACTTCATGCGCTTTTTTGAGCCATTCACTTTGGGCCGCCTGAGATAACTTCTGGACCAATTCTCTTATCTCGGCCTGCTGAAGCGCAAGGCGATAAGAAGTCGGAATCAGATTTTCATAGACCTCTTTTAGCGCTCCCTCATGGGCATATCGATACCCATACACCGTCTCTTCCCCACTTCCCTTCGCCAACAAGTAATGGATAATCGTCTCGAGCATTTCGTCATATCTTTTTTGATCCATCAGGAGAAGCGCCTTGAGAAAGAGGAGGTCGAGATGGTCTTTTTTGGCCGAAAGCCCCTGGTCGACATATTGGCAGGCCCTCTTGAAATCGGCTTGTTCCAGCGATAAAAAGGCAAGGGTCGAGACGATTCCCAAATAGACCGGATTGTCTTCCCGCATATCGTCCTGGGAGACCTGCGCGAGCGCCCTCTTTAACGTCTCTTTGGCCGGATCCTTTAAATTCAACTTGAGATAAGAGAGGGCCGATTGATAATTGGCCGCATATGATTCAGTCGTCATCTGATGTCCCTTCGACAACGCCCCGGTCAGCGGCGTTCTCTTTTTGAATGTGGACCTTCGATTTCTTCCAAGAACCGCTCCGAGACATTCCGGAGCCCTTCATTTAAATCATCTGACTCAAAGTTCCGCTTCAAATTCGATCATTTTGGGACCGGTCCTGAAAAGTATCAGCGAACACCTTCAACCGCTGATACCGTTGTACCGTCTTCCTCGGAATATCAAAGAAATTATAATAATCCCCGCCGGAGCGGACGGAATAAAAAGAATAGAACCGCTGACACTCATTCAATCGAATGAACCCGGGCTCGTCCTCTTCGGGCCGATGACTGAAGAAGTCGGGATATCTTTGAAGGAGCTCCTCCGTCTGTTTCGGATATCGGAAAAAGGTCGGGTATTGATCTGAGACCGTTTTGAACTCGAATACACCTTCCTCCGGATAATACATCGGCAGATCGACCGGATGGAGATTCCAGACCCCCTCCGAATCGAGCATGGCGATCTTGAACTTAGAACCCGATTCTATCTCCCTCTTTATCTCATCGATCGACCCCTCTTTCTCCGAATCCCAAACCAGCCTGAACTGATCTCTGACGATCCATTCATGCCTTTTGTATCTTTTTTTACTCATGAGCCTCGCCCCGCGGGTAAAGGGGTTGAAGCTGCAAAAAATCGGACCGATATTGGAGTAGGCGAAGGCCACCTCTCCCCGCCCTTCCGATCCCACCGCATGAAACAGATGGGCCGTCTCCGATTTTCCCCAAAAAGAATCTCCATTGATAATGACATGCGGCAGGTCATACGTCTCGATATGTTCAGGTCGGTTGGACGCCATCGCGTCATCGGGAATCATAAATGTTCTTAATGATCCGCCATCCAGCAGCCGCCGAACAATTTCTTGATTCGTCACAGTGCCCTTCCTTTTGTGTTTCAGATCATCATTCTGCTTAGACGTTCGGAAATGGCCATTGAGAATTCTCAACACGCTGTTACTTACTTAAAGAGACCAGCCCTTTTTCCTCATACTTTTTGACATATTGATAGAGCTTGGCGTAATCGATCTCATGCTTCATCGCGATATCGAGCAGGGTCGTCTTTTCATCAAAATACCGGCAGAGACAATCCATCAGGTAGTTCCATTTTTTTTGATCTTCGGCCACCGTCGGACGGATGCTCGGATCGGCCGTCGAGATGTAAAGATCATACTTCGGGTTGCTCAGGGCGACGAGCCCTTTGAAGTGGCGCTTCAATGTTGTATTCGTCTCGAGGATCTCGAGAATCCCTGAGACGGCCTGGACCGCTTCCTCCAACTTGTCCTCGAAAATGATCCGCTCGTCGTCGAGACTGGAGTGGTACTCCGGATACATCGGATGGGCCCGGGAGAGCGAAATAAAGGGAATCTCGAAACCGGGGGCCTCCCAGACCGTCTCGTCGTTGCCGACCACTTTTCTGAAATCGGCTTCGTGGAAGTCGGAGAAATGACGCGCGAGATAGACCTTCGCCGCCTTGTCGATCAGACTCTCTCCGGTGAACGATTTCTGAAGAGCGAATCGGTTTTGATGGCCGAGCATTTCGAGGAACATCCCTCCCCGAAATGTCTTCACGACCTTCTCGGGGAGATTCTCCAGATAAAAAACGGTTCCCAAGTGCTCCGGCGCGATGATCGCCCGATAGCTGTATCTTCTCTTCTTTCTCTGGGCCAATCGCTTCATGATCTCCACCGTCACCACGATTCCGGAGACATCATCGTTCGCCTGCCCCGCGTGGCAATCATGCGCGTTGAAGAGAATCGTCTCCTGCGTCTCTCCTTCCAGAAAATAATCGAGAACCTTCATCGTCCCCGGTTCGGCGACCGTCTCCAAGATCACTTCGTACTCCCCTCGGTCGAGCTCCTTATAAAGCTGATGGGGGATCGACATCCCCCAGTCCCGCCGCCACGGCTTATAGTAATAATCGCAGTGATAGACCAGCGCCTCCGGAAAGACCGGGTGGTAAAAGAGATGCTCCTTGAGCTCTTCGAGAGAAATTTTCCCTGTAAAGGAAGTGGAATATCCGATCACCCCCAGCGGATGCTTCATCCCATCATAGATGACCTTTCCGTTCTTCTTGATCTCGGCCCGAACCGCCTTCCACTTTTGCGGAACGGTCCATCCGTTGTGCTCCAACCCCGATGCATATTCATGGATCTGAAACGGCAGGACTCCGCGGAGAATCTCCGCCGCCTTGTCGGTGTCTTCCGACACCGGAGCCAGTCGAAGGGGGTAGATCTTTTTAAGAAGGTCAAACATCTCGCTCATTCTTCTTCCTCCGTCGTACGCCGAGTAGCCTGCTCTTCGACCAGACCGGCCGCGTTATATTCCGCGCTGTATTGCATCGCCTCTTCCAGGGTCTTTATCGGCGTGAAGAATCGCTGACCGACCCTCAGTTTGGGAATGAGATCGGCCCCGGTTTCGTCCGACACCTTGCGGACCACCAATGCCCCCTGCCGAGTCGCAACGAAGACCGAACGGTCGGCGATCCGATAGATCAGCCCCGACATGAAAGGATGAAATGTCCCGTCGCTATCCTCGGCCTGGCACCGTTTCAGAAAAACCCGCCGGCCGTTTAAATAGCTCGATGCCCCCGGATAGGGGTCATCAAAAGCAGCGATCATCGTCTCAATTTCATCACAGCTCCACGACCAGTTGATCCACCCGTGCCGGAGGGTGTGGAGCCTGGGAAAATAGGAGCTGAAGTTCTCCTGGAGCTTCGCCAGTCCGAATTCTTTCCCGGCCTGGACTTCTTCGAGGAACGCGCAGAAGAGCTTAAGCCCTTCTTCATGCGCGGCATCATAATAGTCGTTCGGAATCTTGGCCGACGGCGGGAGGAGATACTCCCTCGACTTTAAGATCTCGCCGGAATCGAAAACGCCCGGGACCATCTCCTCATTGATCACTTGGATATTCCAACAGCCGATCCGATTCTTTCGAAGGATCTGCCAAGTAAAATGCGCCCCACCCCGGTATTGCGGCAGCCGGATCGTCATGAAATCGAAGAGCCTCCCCTGAAAAAGGGCGATCGTCTCCTTCGAAAAGGTATACGCTTCGCCCATCCCGATACCGATCGTCGCATTTGAAACGGCGGACCGAAGCGTCGGCGCGCGATTGATATCGTCCGCGTGAAAGAAAGGGATCTGCTCCTGCTCCAACACCTCTCTTAACGTGGGGCCGATCCCTCCTTCCAACGCCTCTTCCAAGTGTCGCTTCACGGCGAAAAGGGTGGGTTTGATGCCCCGTTTGATCGCCTCTTTCGCAAACGCGACCATCAACGGGCCTCCCCCGAAGAGGACCAGCCGATCGATCGGTCCGATTTTGATAGTCGTTTTTATCATAAAGATGGTTTTTCCTTCCTGACCGGTCGGCTCTCCCGTGTCATCTTCTAAAATGATCTAAAGTCCCAAAAGGAAATCTCGGACCCGCCCGCTCCCGCCACCGTCGACCAATTTTTTCCCAATCTGGCTTCTTCGCACCCGTTCACCTTTATCTCTCAATCGAATCAGAGAGGCGAGGACTCTCTCAAGCAGCATCCGGCTTTCCCACCATCCGGCATAGTCGATGAAACCGGCACGCTCCCAGCCCATCACATTGTTCAATTGATTCTCCGCCACGGCAATCGACACAGCCGGGACGCCGACCCTCGCGAGTTCATAGAGGGTTTGGCCTCCTGCCGAGACGGCGACATCCGATTCCAGGATGGCCCGCTTCATCCCTTCTCTGTCCGGATAATAATCGAGCTCGGTATGGATGTCTTTCAACCGTTCGATCTCGTTAACCTCCCGGAATCCTTTTCCAATAATCACCCGCTTTTTACAATCGGGGAAAGCATCAATGAGCAGCTTCATGATCTTTGGCGTCAGCCCTCTCACATCGTCTCCACCGAACGTGATCAGAATGCGGCCGACGGTCTCTTTTGCTTCCTCATGCCGAATATTCCAGAATTCCTTATGGAGGAGAATATATCGACTTCCCAACAGATAACTCCGCTCGCTTCCCTGAGGATAATCCATCTCCTCCGCATAGAGGGTTCCATTCACCAACAGCCCCTTCGGATAGGCGATCCGCTGGTAATCGTCGATATAGACCGGATATTTTGCTCTCTTGGAGATGATTTCATAGATCTCGATTCCGGCGAGATAAGAGTCGATGACGATGATCTCCGCGCTTTCCAATAAGGAAGTAAGTTTTTGCAGATCGCTCCGCCAGGGCATGATCCGGTATTGCCTCCCCTGAAGAAGCCCTTCCACACTTTCATCCCCTTCCACGATAAATTCCGTAGAAATCCCCCGTTCCTCAAACGCCTGATAGAGCGCCGTGCATCGTGTGATGTGGCCGAAACCGACGTCCCGGCCTCCTTCCGTCAGGATCAAGACATTAATCATCGTGCCAATCGCCTCCCCCATTACAATCCGGTCGTATCAAGCCTAATAGAATGTCATCGACATAGAGGCCATTGGCGTAGAATTGTCCTTTTCGAACTCCTTCCACGACGAAACCGGCCTTTTGAAACGCCCGGGCCGAACCTTCGTTGGTACCGTAACAGCCGGCGTTCACCTTGTGAAGATTCAAAACGTTGAAGGCATAATCAGAGATCAGATGGATCGCCTCGGTCGCATACCCTTTCCCCCAACAATCTTTCTCACCGATGAGAACGCCGATATCGGCGATGCGATGAATCCACTCGATCGGACCCAGTTTGATATTGCCAATGTGGCGCTCTCCCTCTTTCAAAATAATCGCAAGAAAAATATTATCTCGATCACCCTGTTTTCCGGAGACATACTCCTGGAGTTTCTCCAGCGAGTTCGGAAAGAACCGGCTCTCCAAAAACTGGGTCACCTCAGGATCATTCATCCAACGGTGGTAGCGTTCGTTGACATCCGAGGAGCGCACCTCGCGGAGATAAATCCGCTTTCCTTCCAGGAACCGGCCTGATTCTGTGTGAGCGGAACTCTTTTTCATCACTTTTTATCCTATCGATGCATCCGGATCGGGATCCCTGCATTCCGGATCTGAGAGCGGGTCTGCATCGGATTCTCATCCTTAAAGCAGAAATAGGTTCCCGCCGCGACGGCATCAGCCTTCCCGCGCTGAAAACCGTCGACAAAATGGGACGCCGCGCCGCACCCTCCCGAAGCGATCACCGGAATCGAGACCGCCTCGGCCACCGTCCGGACCATTTCTAAGTCGACTCCGCCGCGCATGCCGTCCCGATCAATCGACGTCAGCAGGATCTCGCCCGCACCCCGCTTCTCCGCTTCGACCGCCCAGGTGGCCGGATGGAGATCTGTCTTCAATCGCCCTCCCTTAATCCAGACCGCGGACGCCCCTTCCTGGTCCATTCGATAATCGATGCTTAACACGATACATTGCGCGCCGAAGATATCGGCCGCTTCATTGATCAGATCGGGGGTCTCGACGGCGGCGGTGTTGATGCTCACCTTATCCGCCCCACTGGAAAGAAGGTCTCGGAAATCGTCGATCGACCTCACCCCGCCCCCGACCGTAAATGGCATGAAGATCTCCTCGGCCGCGCGACGAACCACTTCCAGGGTCGGCTTTCGCCGGTCTGCGGAGGCGTCGAGGTCGAGGAAAATCAACTCGTCGGCCGCCTGGGCCTCATAGATCTTCGCCTGTGAAACGGGGTCGCCGATCTCAAAGACCGCTTTGAATTGACGGGTGGTCACCAACACTTTTCGATCCGATCGGCCGTGGGTGGTCGTCTTCATCTGTAATTTCGGAATCAGTCGGCGCTTCAGCATCGATCGCTCACGGTTTCCAATGGAGAAAGTGTTCAAGAACTTTCAGACCATACTCTTGGCTCTTTTCCGGATGAAACTGCGTCGCGAAAATATTGTCCTTCCGAATGGCAGCGGTGACCGACCCGCCATAGTCACAAGTTGCTTCGACACTCATTTCATCGTCGCATTTCACGAAATAAGAATGAACGAAGTAGAAGTCGGGCGCCGGGGGGAGGGTCTTAAAGAAGGGACTCTCCGACCGGTAACAGACCTCGTTCCAGCCGATCTGCGGAACGCGAAGCGTGGCTGGATGCGGATCCAGACGGACGACATCGGCCGCCAGCCAACCGAGCCCGCAATGCTCTCCCCCCTCGAAGCTCCGTCGCGCCATCGCCTGCATTCCAAGACAGATGCCGAGGATCGGCTTTCCCAACCGCAGCACCGCCTCTTCCAGCGCCTCGGCCAGCCCCCTCTTTTTAAGATTCATCATGCAATCACGAAAGGCGCCGACCCCGGGAAGAACAATCCGCTCTACTCCTTTCAGATCCTCGCCATCGCGGCAGAGGGTCACCTCCGCCCCGACCATTTCCAGCGCATGGCGGACCGAGAGCAGATTTCCCATTCCGTAATCGACGACGCCGATCATCTCGCTTCTGGCTCCACTGACCTTTCTTGAGTCTGGCTCCGCTGCTGCCACCGATGGAGTTGACCCTCCGCTTCTTTCCGCGACAGCCCCCCCTCTCTCGGCCAGAGATCAAAATCGTGGACCTTTTCTCCGGAAAGGACCTTCAGCGGGTCATGCTCGTGGGGGGAGACGACATGGCTGAGGGCCACCTGGATGAACTCCGCCTCGCTCAAGCCGATATACTCTAGAAATAGATCGAGGCTGGGGGGGCGCTTTCCTTCGTATTGCCCGATCAAGTCCAACGCTTCTTCCCGACTCATTCGATGATTCCGAATGTCGAGCGAGGCAAGATGAGCGGGACGGGTATAGCCCCGCTTGATGAATTTGATGTAATCGCGGACCCCCTGCATATAACATTCGATCTTTTCATAGCCATACGCGGGGGGAACATTCTCCACCGCATCTCCACACCAACCGAGCTCCTCTTGAATGATCTTCGACTGCCGCTTCACATCCCAAGGGATATAAGAGCCGAGGCAGACCGATCGATAGTGGATCTTACGCAGCTCCTTCAGAGGAGGATAGGTGAACGGCTTCAGATCCCGCTCGTCGACCGTTCCTTTCAGCCGGACCAGCATGTCTTGTGCGGTCATTCCGAGGTTAATATAGCGATTAAAGCGCTTCTCATCGACCTCTTCAGCCTGATCGTAGCTGTAATAGGCGGTATATTCCGACGAAGGCTCTCCCCACATCACCAGCGGAACGTTTTGGCGGAGCGCCACCCACATCGGATAGGCGAAAATGCCGGTATGGCAATGCCAGCAGAAGTCTCCTTTCTCCAGAAAGGTCTGGAGCATCAGCTTTTGAACCACTTTCCAGTTCGGGGTGAAGTGGTGGAAGTCAACCCCGAGCTTCCGGAGGGTTCGGCGGGTATTTTCCATTACGTTCGGTCTGAGGAACCCATGATCGAACCGGACGACGAGCGGCCGAAGGCCATACTCTTTGACCAGGTAGTAGAGGGTCCAGGTGCTGTCTTTCCCGCCGCTGAAGGGGATGATGCAGTCATAGTCCGCCTTCCCCCGATGCTCCGCGATCAGCGCATCGAGCTCCTTCTTTTTCAGCGTCCAGTCGATCTGGGTCTGCTTGTACTCCTGCTGGCGGCAGATGTTGCAGACCCCTTCCGCGTCGAAGGTGATCGTCTCATGGGTCTCCGGAAGAACACACCGGCTGCACCGTCTTAATTCCGCCATTTCACTTCTCCCAAGCCCTTTAAAAATACGCCGTCTATACTTTCCGAAAGACCGGCTCCAGTGGACGCCCTTCGAGCATTTCGTCGAGCATCTGATATTCGAGGGTGTATTTCAGGATCTCCATCACCTCATCGTAGACCGACAAGAGCCGTTCTATCTTCTCCTGATCGTGCGGCAGGGAAATGTTGTGTCCCCCGGTGAAGAGAATTCCCCGCTTGACGCACTCTTGCTGGAAAAGGGTTTTCATCTTGAGGACTTCTTTCTCTTCCCCTTTAAAACCGAGCACCGTTCGAATCGGATAGCCGTCGATCGAGAGAACTCCTTCGAGGCCTTTCTCCCGAATCTGCCGGCCGATCCCCTCCTTCAGCTTTTCCCCCTGCTTCCAGAGGAAGGGGGTGACCTTTTGCTCGAGGAGGTAGTGGATCGTGGCAAGCGCCGCCGCAAGGGAGAGGGTCTCCCCGCCAAAGGTAAAGGAGAAGAAGATCTCATCGAGGAGCTTCATCAGATCGCGCTTTCCAACGATGGCGGAGACCGGCATTCCATTCGCCATCGCCTTTCCGACGCAGGTGAGGTCCGGGGTCACGCCGAAATAGGCCTGCGCGCCACCGATATCAAACCGGAAACCGGTGACCACCTCATCGAAAATCAGAACCGCCCCCTTTTGCTCGGCCAGTTTTTTCACCTTCGAGAGAAAGTTTTTCTGCGGCGCTTCGAGGCTGACCGGCTCCAGGATCACGCCGGCAATCTGATTCGGATAGCGGTCGAAACAGCCTTGAAGGCTCTCGATCTGGTTGTATTGAAATGTGATCGTCTTTTTCTTCACCTCTTCCGGAATGCCGAGGCTCCGGGTCGTCGTCGCGATATACCAGTCCTGCCAGCCGTGATCGCCGCAGCAGGCGATGACCTCCCTTCCGGTCGCGGCCCGCGCCAATCGCACCGCGGCCGAGGTGACGTCGGAGCCATTCTTCCCGAATCGGACCATTTCAGCCGATGGGATGACCTGCGTGAGGAGCTCGGCCAGGTCATACTCCAGATGATGCGGAAGGGTGTAGGTCGATCCCTTTCGCAGGGTCGCCTCCATCTCCCGGTTCACCGGCTCGAACGCATAACCGAGGAGACAGGCGCCCAGGCCCATCGTAAAATCGATAAATCGGTTGCCGTCGAGGTCGGTGAGAAACGCCCCCTTTCCTTCGCGCACAAAGAGCGGGGCGGCCCCGACGCTGAATTGAAGGTGCGATTTGCTGAAGGTCTGCGAGCCGGTCGGGATGATCTGCATCACCTTCTCGAATTGGGAGAGGCTCTTCTCGAGCCGGAGCGGCTTTCCTTTCATTCCGAGAATGGCCGCCTTGTCCCCCTCCAGCGAACGTCGATACCCTTCGTTCGGTATGATGTGCTTCGTCTTCTCGATCAGCTGCGGATGCGCCTTGATGAGCTTGGCCACATCGGTATAAGTAAAATCGCTCCCGAGCTGTTTAATGATCGATTCAAGAACCTCGGCATCTTCCCTGTAGTCTAAACTGAGATGAATGTGGGAGAGATCTTCCTCCCCATAAGGAAGAAGCACGGTGTTGAATTGCTTTGACCGCCGGAGATAGGGCCCGACATGCTCCCGTTCCGACGGCACCTTTGCCTCCGAATCGGCTTTCAAAATTGCTTTTCCGGTCATCACCTCGATATCAAACCCGTCGATAATTTTAGTCAGGAGAAGATAATCGGGCTTGAGGAGATCGAACTGGGTAAGCGCATGTTCAATCAGTCGAGGATCGGTGAGGAGGCAATCCCCGGTGATCCGGACCACCGTGTCGAGCCGATAGGCGCGGACCGCTTTGGCGAAACGCCCGAGGACATCCTCCACACTTCCCCGGATCACCTGCCAGCCCCGCCGCTGAGCGATCTCGGCCAGAGGATCGTCTTCCTTCTCCTCGGTCGTCGCTAAGATCCGCTGGTCTATCGTAATATGGGTATTGTTTTCGGCGATCTTCTCGCACCGGTCGAAGACCCATTCCAGCGCCGGCCGCCCGAGCAACGGGTGAAGCATCTTTCGAGGATAGCGACTGGAGCCGTTCCTCGCTTGAACCACCACCGCACGCGGCATCTCAGCAGACCTCCAACGAATAAAGCTTCGCCCCTTCTACAGAGACCTTCAACGTAATCTCTCCCTTTACCCCGGTCCGAATGCAATGATCCGAGGCATCGAGCCCTTCGATCCGGTACAACCCGATCGACCGGCCTCCCTTCATCAAATCGATCATCACCCTTCCCTGGGTGGCATCTGTATTGATCTCGATCGTTCCTTTTTGAGAGTCCAGCGGTTTGGTTGTCATCACCCCCTTTGACCCGGTCGCATAAACAAATCCGTCTTTCCTTAATGTCGCCAGGCCGACGCTGAACCGATGGCTCCCTTCATCGTACCGGAGTTGGGCATTCCCGATGCCATGGCTGAAGTTCGATCCTCCATAATAGAGGTCGATTCTCTCCTTTCTGAAGAGCGGAAGGTTGGCGGTGGTAATCATCCCCGAATCCCACCCCGACGCGCTGAGGGGGATGAACGGCTCGTCCGAGAGACGTGACCACTTCTTCCCATCGGGACTCGTTGCGAGAAAGACCTCTATTTTTCCCTCGTGGGTTCCTTTTGCAAATTCATAATTCAAGTAAAAGAGCCAGAGCAGTCCAAGATAGCCCCGGCCGTAATTGAACCCGCAAAGCCCGTAGAAGTCGGCCCATTTGAATCCGCGCGCAACCGCCAGCCGATCGTCCGCTTCAGAGGGGGTCCAAATCGTTTCCGGTTGGGACCACCGGATGAAATCGTCGCTTTCGGAGTAGCCGACCGATCGCCGGGTTCTCTCTTCATGATCAATGACGTAGGTTTTGACATGCGCGACGAATTTCTTTTTTAGAGGGTCCTTGAACACGGGCGAGACATCGCTGACCCAGGTTTTCTTGGTTTTGGGATTCGGAAATCGCATCAGCGGGATGACCGGGTTCCCCGCATACTCTTTGAAGCGGATCCCATCTCGTGAAAACGCGACCTGATAACCTTTGTCGGTGAAGCCAAAGAGTTTATAAGGAGCGGTCGGATCATCGGCATCGTAGATGACGCTCGGAATGTGATAGGTTGAGACGATATTCGTTTTCCAATAGCCGGGACTCCCACTCCTGAACTCGCTCTGATCCTTTCCCCCTGTCCCTGGCATCGGATAAAGCTGCTTCTCATCAACCCGCCACTTGTTTAAAAGGGGCTTCTCCCATATTTTTCCATCTCGGGAGCGGGCATAGTTCACGAAGAAATAATCTTCCGTAGTATACGATTGATACCACATTCGAAGTTGCCCTTCTCTCTCCAAGACTGAGCCATAGAGATAGGCATGAATTCCCTCCCACGGGTATTGCGGAAAGAGGACCGGTCCCTCCTTCCGGATCGTCCCTTGCTTGAGCGCTACCCCTTTGATCGAGGCAAAAGGGGTCATATCGGGGAAGAGGATCTTCATCGATTCCATCGATAGGGGAGGAGGATCTCTTCATCCCCGACCTCCAAGTCGGCGAGTTGATCTTCGACTTGGTGATATCGGGTGAGATTCTCTTGGGTGAGGGCCTGAAGGTTGGTCTTCAAATGATCCGCGGAGTCGACGCCGATCACCACCGCATCAATCTTCGGCTGCGTTGCGACGAAGGTGAGTGGAAGCCACTCCGGACGCAAACTCGATTTTTCTGAAAGGTCGCGAATCTGCATGACCTTTTCCCTCGCTCCGCTTAGTTTCCCCTCGAACGCTCCCTCCGGCATGAAAAAGAGTCCCTGCAGAAAGACCGAGCGTGCCATCAGGAAGGCCCCCTCCTCTTTCAGTCGCTCCAGGAGACTCCCCTTCAGAAATCGCCTATCAAAAAGGTTCAGTGGAAATTCAATCGTCAGGCTTCCTTTAAAATCGCGGGCGGACTGCATCGCTTCTTCCGGGTGATAGACGGAGAGACCGCATCGTCCGATCACCCCTTCCTTTTGGAGGGACTGAAGGACCGGGAGGATCACCGCTCCGGCTCGTCGATACATTTCATAGGAGTGAAGGAGGAGAACATCGATCGATTCGATGTTCATTGCGAGCATCGAGTCGTTGATCTCTCTTTCCACTTCCCTTGAATTCTTGTATTCCTTCGATGGCAGTTTGGTGATCACCTGGAATCGCTGCCCCCGGCTTTTGAAATAGTCTCCGAGCACCCTTTCGGCATCCCCGTACGCCTTAGCGGTATCGATTCCCCATACCCCCTCCGATTCCGCCGCTCTGAGGATTTGGAAGACCTCCTCCCGGCTCAGCTTTTTTCCGTTTGCAATCCCATACGACAGACCGAAATTGGCGGAGCCGAGAATCCACTTCATGCGCATGCCTTCCTGACTGGAAATAAGCGTCGCCGCATTATGCATGGACGCGGCAGACCCGATCGACCGTTTCAATGACGTAAGCCACCTCTTCCGGAGACATCGTCGGGAAGAGCGGAAGGGAGATCTCCCTTTGATAGAAATCTTCCGCCGCTGGACAGAGGCCTTTCGGATATCCCATCTTCTGATAGACCGGATGCCGGTAAACGGGAAGATAATGAACTTGAACCCCCAGGCCTTGCTCCCGAAGGTGATGGAAAATCTCTCGCTTTCGCGCCTTGAGAGAATCTTTCAATCGGATCGGATAGAGATGGTGCGAAGAGACCGCTCCGGAGGGTTCCATGGGAAGATCAAAATAGGGATTCCCTTTGAATGCGGTCTGATAGAGCGCGACGATCTCCCTTCTTCTTGCGACGAACCGGTCCACTTTTCGGAGCTGAGAGACGCCGAGTGCGGCTTGGAGATCGGTCATCCGGTAGTTGTATCCGATCTCCTGAATCTCATGGTACCAGGCACCGTGAGAGGGTTCTTCAAAATGGGTCCGCTCGATCCCATGGGATCGCAGCCGTCTCAATCTTTGAAAATACCCTTCGCTATTCGTGAGAACCGCCCCTCCCTCTCCGCTGGTAATGGTCTTCACCGGATGAAAACTGAACACCGTCATGTCGGAGAGGGCGCCGATTTTTTTACCGGCATAAGAGGCACCCAGCGCATGGCAGGCGTCCTCGATCACGATCAGCCGGTGTCGCTCGGCTATTTTGGCGATCGACTCCATGTCGCAAGGGGTCCCTGCGAAGTGGACCGGGACGATTGCTCCGAGATGGGCCCCTTTCAATTGAAAAGTGGAAAGGGTCTCCTCAATCCGAGATGGATTTAAGTTATATGTGGTCGGATCAATATCGGTAAAGAGCGGCTTTGCTCCAAGATAGAGCGCCGCGTTTGCGGTTGCCGCGAATGTATTCGGAGAGGTCAGCAGAAGGTCGCCCGGTTTCAAGCCTGCCGCCTGATAAGCGAGATGAAGTGCGGCCGTGCCGGATGAGCAGGTGACGGCATATCGGGCCCCGCAGTAGGCCGCGAGCGCCGCTTCAAAAGAATCGACCGTCGGACCCTGGGTCAACCAATCGGAACGGAGCACATCCACGACCGCCTGGATATCGTCTTCGTCGATGGTTTGCCGCCCATAAGGAATCGTCCGCATAGGGCTAACAGTCCTTTACCATTTTCTCGATCTCCGCCACGGTGAGCCGCCAGGGATTCTGGTCGCTTGAATAGACAAACCCTTCCCGAACCGTCCCCCCGCCGTTTTTCCTCTTCTCGTCCGACCACCAAGGGAAGTCGGGCTGAATCACAAAGTACTCCGGATATTCCAGCGTACGCCTTCCATCTTCAGCCGAGATCAGAAGCTCATGCAATTTCTCACCGGGCCGGATACCGACGACCTTGATCTTGCACTTCGGAGCAATCGCTTTTGCGACATCGGTAATGGTCGCGGTCGGGATCTTCGGAATAAAGATCTCCCCGCCGTGCATCCGCTCCAGTGCTTTAATGACAAAGTCGACCCCTTGGTCGAGCGTAATCCAAAAGCGGGTCATCCGCTCATCGGTCACCGGAACGGAGTCCCCCTCTTTCAGCTGCATAAAATGGGGCACAACGCTTCCCCGACTCCCGACGACATTGCCGTATCGGACGACGCTGAATCGGGTGCTCTTTCGACCGGCATAAGAGTTGCCGGTGATGAAGAGCTTGTCCGAGCAGAGCTTGGTGGCGCCATAGAGGTTCACCGGGTTGCAGGCTTTGTCGGTGCTCAGGGCGATGATCCGTTTGATTCCGACATCAATCGCGACGTCGATGATATTTTGGGCGCCGATGATATTGGTCTTAATCGCTTCAAAAGGGTTATATTCTGCAGAGGGAACCTGTTTTAGCGCAGCGGCATGGATGAGGTAATCGACCCCTTCGAAGGCGCGGCGAAGGCGGTCTTTATCCCTGACGTCTCCGAGAAAAAACCGCAGAGAGGGATCGTCCATCGCCTGCTGCATTTCATACTGTTTAAATTCATCCCGGCTGAAGATGATGAGTTTCCCCGGCCGGTACTTGGAAAGAACGCGCCGGACAAACCGCTTTCCGAATGAGCCGGTGCCTCCGGTGACCAGGATTGTTTTTCCGTTCAGATCGATCATCGCTTAAACCCCATGTTGGATGGTAGCCCATTGGCAGTAGTGCAATTACCTTGCCAGCATCCCTTTTCGGGAGCACTCAAGAATTCATACGATCTTGTCTGGACAGCGAAGAAACCTGTCAATGAATTGACAGAGGCGGCGTTTTCAATGACGGGTCGGATAAGATTTATTGAAGGATAACGAACAGCGGTCCGCTTACGACGATTTCAGGGCAGCAATGTCGGGCTGTGTGGTGCTCAAGGCGGACAGGGTAAGAAGGGGCTCACGGTAACTGTAGGTCGAATCGGAAAGGACAACCTGCTTTCCTCTCCGCGTTTTGTGGTTGATCACCAAGGGCGCTCTCAGGTTTGCGGTTAATTTAAGAGGATCGTCCTGCGGTATCGTTAAAATGGCCAATACTGCCGCGGTGTCTAACTTCTCGATCTCCAGCGCTTTCATCTCCTCCGGGGAAAAGAGGGGCCGGTACTCCGGCAGGAAGATCAGTGGGTCGACAACGACGAAAGCCAGCTCCAGATCTTCAACCGCCTGCAGCCAGAAAAATGGATGGCCCTGGTCATTCTCAATCAAGGCATACTGTTTCGCCATCGGGAAACCGGGTATCCCCTCCGGAAATGTGATCAGCCGCTCGGTGTCAATCGCCACCGGTCCCAATTTTGCGCTTTGAATCACGGTGTTCACGGTTTTGATCCTCTACTTTGTTCCGGTGGAGGGATCCGCTTGATCAAAATGTCTTTTAACTGATTCGGATTCGCGCTCGCCGCCTTTTTGTTCTCGAGCATAATCTTCGCTAAGACCTCTTCTCGATAAATCGGGATCGTCGCCGGAGCGTCGATCCCCAACCGAACTTGACCTCCCTGTATTTCGATGACGACGACCCTAATTTGGTCTCCGATGAAAATTTCTTCTCCCGGCTTCCGCGTCAGAACGAGCATTCAAGCATCCTTCTTAAAAGAGGTTCTTCCGATCAGAGAGAGAAATCATACCCCCCCCTTTCCCGCTTATTTGCGAACCGCTTCTGAGGAAGCCGGTTAGTGGAGAAAGTCGAGGAGGGAGGTCTGAATCAATCTGGCGGCGACGGCCCGGGTCGCCTGCAGCGCGGTCTGCTGAAGGGAAAGATCTGAAATCGCCTGGGTCAGATCGATATTTTCTATATTGGATTTGAATTGGGTGATCGATAGCTTAAAATCGCTCAGCACGGTTTTGGTTGCATCCATCCGATTGAGGCGGGCCCCCAAAGTCACCCGTTCATTGGTCACCTGCTCCTGCGCCGCGCTGATATTCGTTAACGCGGCCTGGATCCCCGCGACGTTATTTGTCTCCAACGCCCCCTGCAACCCGGCCACCGCGGAAAAGACATCGACCCCTCCCGCCACCCCGACCCCCTTGAAAACCCGATCTCCGGGAAGATTGACGATGACCGGGGTATTGGGGCCGATCAGCTGAGAAATCTCTCCCGAATCCCCCAAATAGGTTCCCGACGGCCGGTTGGTTCCGGTCGCCAAGCCTAAGATATTTTGAGCGGTTCCACCGGTCGGAATCACCGCAGAAGTTCCCCCCGTTGCATTGGAAGTCACGACCAAATGGTCGGTATCAAATGTCACCGTGGCCGATGCCCCTGCCGTCGACAATGTGGGATCGGCATTGATCGTCGTCTGAACCTGGCTCGCCAAAGCATTACCCGAAGCATAATTCCCGGGAGGAAGGGTCACCGTGGAAGAGACGCCGTTTACCGAGAGGGTCAGCTGATCATTCACCCCGGCGGTAATCGTCACCGGCAGCGCCGCCGCCGTTCCGATGTAGTTGCCATGGTCGACAAACGGGATCGTCGTCGTCTGATCTCCGGCGAAAAGATACCGTCCCTCGACCGAGCGGTTTCCCATCGCGACCAGCTGACCGAAGATCTCCTTCACCTCTTTGGCGGCATTGGCCCGATCCGCCGGGGAATTCGTGGCATTCGCCATCTGAATCGCGAGTTCATGGGCCCGCTGCAATTGATCAGAGACATCTTGTAAAGTCGAGTCGCTCTGTGTCATCAACGAATCGCCCCGGTCGATATTCCGCAGGTACTGGTCGGTCGTTGCGAGCGTCTTCCCATAATTGAGCACCAGCGGCTCGCCGGTCGGGTCATCCGAGGGGCGATTGATCCTTTTGCCGGAAGAGACCTGCTCCTGAAGATTGAAGAGGGAATCGGTCTGCCGCTGTAGCTGGACCATCACCGATTGAAAAAGCATCTGATCCGATACACGCATCAAATAATCCTATTTCTTCTGTGAAGAGAGAAGCGCTGAATCGACAATAGAAAATCTCTTCGGTTCGGAACGCCTCATGTCGTTTTCATGTCGAGAATCGTCTGTAACAGTTGATCTGCAACCGTGATCAAACGGGCGGACGCTTCGAATGCCCTCTGAAACTTGATTAAATTGGTTGTCTCTTCATCGAGCGATACGCCGGAGACCTCTCCCCGCTGCTGGGTGAGGTTTTCATTGATCACTTTTTCAGCCGTCAGTGAATGCTGGGCCGCCTGGGAATCCGAGCCGATTTGTCCGACCGTTTGGCCATAAAAATCATTAAAAGTTGAGCCGCCCAATGCAGTCACCCCTTTCTCCTGTAATTGAGCGAGGAGAAGGGCGTTGCTGTTGTCCCCGGGAACCCCGCCCGCGGAAGAGGCGGCGGCGATCTTCCTCGGATCGGTGGTCGCCAGCGCCATCGAACCGGCCACTCCCTGATGAGCGCTGATCTCGAAAGTATCTCCATTGGCCGGGGCGCCGGCCATATTAATCTGAAGCCCTTCGAAGGTAATCGTCGTCGGATTGACATACGCCGCGGTGGAAGAGGCGCCCGTGGTCAGGTTTTGAATCGTATAATTGCCCCCGGCAAAGCTCAGCCGATAGGGATCGAAGGTCAGAAGGGTCGGATTGTTGACCGTCGCGCCGATCGCTCCCGATCCGGTATTGCGGCTCAATCCGGTGACGGTCGGCGCGAGAGGAGAGAAGAAATTGTTTCCGGTAGACCCATCCAATCCGTACCCGGCTTGGTGTTGTTGATTGACCTCATTCACAATCGTCGCCGCGAGTCGGTCCAACCGATCGCTATATCCGGGAATCAGGTTGTCACGAAGATCGATCAAACCCTTGAGCTGGCCATTTCCGATCGAAGAGGTGATATCGGTGGTCGAACCGGTCCCCAAATCCAATGCCACTTTGACAAAGCCGGAGTTGTCGGCATTCGCCACCCCTTGAAGCGTATAAGCCTTCGATTCGACTAGCGGCGTCCCCTGCCCAACCGTGACGTTGACCTGTCCAAACTCTCCATCAATTGTATGAATATCGATTTTTTCAGAAAGGTCTTTAAGAAGACCGTCCCGCTGGTCACGGAGATCATTGGCATTCTGTCCGGAGACTTCGGCTTGGCGAATTTGACCGTTCAAATTGGCAATTTGGGTCGCCAGCGAATTGACCTCGCCGATGACCCCCTGGATCTCCCCATTGAGATCTTTGCGGATCTGCTGCAACTGATTATTCGCGGTCGAAAACTGAGAGATCAGACTTCTTGTCTGCTCCAAAAGGGCGGTCCGCTCGGCGATCCCCTGCGGATTATTGGCAAGGTCGTGGAGCGCCGAAAAAAACTGGGAGAGAGATTGACTGACACCGGTCCCCTGCGCGTCATTAAATACGGCTTCCACCTGGGCGAGGGCCCCCTTCTCCACATCCAGACGGCCGAGGGTCGACTGTTCTGACGTCAACTGGGTTTGAATAAACTGGTCGAAAACACGTCGAATCTCGGTGACCTGAACACCCGTTCCGATCTGGCCCGGAAGGTCATTCGCCGGTGACGTCGATTGGAGGACCGCTTCCTGACGGCTGTATCCGGGGGTATTGAGGTTGGCGATATTCTGGGAGGTGACGGCAAGGGCCCGCTGGTTGGCGAAAAGGGCGAGCTTCCCGATATTGAAGATCCCTAAGATATTCGACATCTTCTTCCTATCCCTGGCTGATGGCCCTTCCGCTCGAGGGGAAGTGCTGGAGCGCGCCATTCGGCTGATAAATCGGAACGGTCGACGAGAGGTGCCGCAGCAGGCCGACCAGCGCGTTGATCTGCTCTAGAATCCGATCGATTAAAAGCCCATTGATCTGATTGAGCTCCTGAATACTCGCCGTCAATGCCTCAAGCCGGGCATGGCAAGAGGCGAGTTGGCTTCGAAAAGGGTCCGGGATTCGCTGAATTAACTGCTTAAGCGTAAGCGCTTGATCCTCGCTCCCCCACTGTTTGGCCAGCGGCCGAATCTCTTCC
The DNA here is from genome assembly GCA_016200325.1 of Candidatus Manganitrophaceae bacterium. Classification (NCBI taxonomy): domain Bacteria; kingdom Pseudomonadati; phylum Nitrospirota; class Nitrospiria; order Candidatus Troglogloeales; family Candidatus Manganitrophaceae; species Candidatus Manganitrophaceae bacterium. The sequence goes on along the minus strand of JACQEZ010000007.1, from coordinate 57,295 downwards.
TGACGATGTTGCTCCAATCGCTGAAGCTGACCCAGCAGCGCCTCTTTTTCTTGAAGACAGCGGAGGAGATCGTTGAGCTCTCCTCCAATCATCAATTTTTTCTCACGCTGAAGAACGGCGAGCATCCCCTGTTGAACGCGGATCATCTCTTCCAGGGTGAAAAGGAGCGGCGCCAGAAATGGGTCGGGCGTAAAGCCGGAAAGCGACGCGTCTATCGAACCGAATGCGGAATGATTTATCTCTTGCTCCTCATGTTTCATTCCGACTTCAACATCCCGCATTGTGTTCCCCTTTAAATTATAGGATGGCGTCGAGCAGCGTCGACCGGACCAGCTTTTCGGCGATCGCTTCACCGTTGGGATGGTAGGTTCCCGATTCGATTTTCTGCTGAAGCGCAGCGACTTTTTCCGACCGGGTCTCCGGCAGCGACGCAATTTGCTGATTCAGCTGCTGATACTCCTTTGCCTTTCCAGAAATCTCAACGCGATCGCCGGGAGCGGCATCCCTTCCTTTTTCTGAAGAGCGAACGGGACCTTTCTGGTCCGTTTTCTTTACGCCGAAAAGAATCGTCTCCAATAAATGGATGGAGTCGTCTCCGGGTATTTTCATCGTTCTCTCCTTATTGCTCTGATAATGTTAGTGTCACATTCACTTATCGGTCGGTTCCTTTAAAACTTGAGGCGGATCCGCCAATTTTTTGACAAGCATTTTCGCCAACCCGATTCCCCCCCGCTCCGACATTTTGGTGGCGAGCGTTTCATCCAGCAAGGCATCATAAATTTCTTTGCCCGGTCCGGATTCCAGAAAACCTTGATGAGGGACCGTTTTCCTCATTTCTTTTAAAAGGGAAGAGATAAAATATGCCTCGAATGCTTCGGCCGCTTTCTTGACCTCTTCAGGACTGTTTGTCTTCTTCCCCTTCCCCGGCTCCAGCGCCTTGAGTTGAGAAACCTTTGGCCCCGCCAACCCTGATAACTGGATTCGATCCATTATAAAATCTCCAATTCGGCTTGAAGGGCCCCTGCTGCCTTAATGGCTTGGAGAATGGCGATTAAGTCGCGCGGCGTCACGCCAATGGCGTTCAGACCTCGGACCACCTCTCCGATCGTCGTTCCCCCCTTCAACACCAAAATTTTTGCATCCTCTTCCTTCACCTCCGTTTTTTGCTGCGGAACCACCACCGTTTTAGATCCCTCCGGAGCAAACGGGGGGGGCTGCGAGACCTGGAAGTCGGTCTTCACACGGATGGTCAAATTGCCGTGAGAGACGGCGACATCGGAAATTCTCACCTGATCGCCCATGACGATCGTTCCGGTCCGCTCGTTGACCACCACCCTCGCCGGCAGATCGACCGTTACTTCTACACCTTCGATCGCCGCGAGCAGTTCCACCAGCCGTCCTTTATAAAGCTCGGGCACCTGGAGGGCCACCGTTCCCGAATCGACGGCGGTCGCGGCCGACTCCATTCCCAATTGCATGTTGATCGCTTTGGAGACCCGAAGGGCGGTTGTGAAATCTTGCTGACGCAAAAGGATGTTGAGCTGCGCTTTGTTCACGAAGGCAAACCCGACCTCTTTTTCGACCTGCGCCCCTTCGGCAATCCGGCCGGCCGTCGGATGATTCTTTTGCACGCTGTCCCCTTCTTTGCCGCCGATAAAACCGCCGATCGAGATCGGTCCCTGGGCCACCGCATAGACCTGCTGATCCGGCCCCTTCAACGGCGTCAAGAGGAGGGTTCCCCCCTGCAGGCTCGTGGCATCTCCCAACGAAGAGACCACCACATCGATTCGGCTTCCCGACTTGACGAAAGGGGGGAGCTTGGCGGTCACGATCACCGCCGCGACATTTTTTACCTTTACCGCGGTCGGATCGACGACAATCCCCATCTTGTTCAACATGCTCGAAAGGGTTTGAACGGTAAAAGTGGTCCCCGTTTTATCGCCGGTTCCATTCAACCCGATGACGAGTCCATATCCGATGATCGAATTCTCCCGAACCCCCTCCACGTTGGCAATGTCTTTAATCCGAACCGCCTCCGCCCGAAACGGAACAGCGAAAAGGAGGCAGACCATGATGAGGAATCCCCAACCGGCGCGGACCCATTGCGGATTGCGGATTTCGGATTGCGGATTCAAATTAATCTGCCACCACCTTTTCATAGAAACCGTCTCACAAAACTAAAATTGCAATTCCCTTCAATGGAGTTGCTCTTCAATCGGCAGTCCGAAATCCGCAATTCGCAATCAGAAAGGCCAGATCCAATCGAGAATCCGCATCAGCCATCCCGGCCGCTGTTTATCGTTCAACACACCGCTCCCGCTATATTCGATCTTCGCCTCGGAAATGAACGTTGAAAGGATTGTATTCTTGGCGCCGATATCGTCGGGGCGGATCACCCCCGATAGAGAGATCAACTCTTTTTCACTGTTAATCAATACCTCCCGCTTCCCCTCAATTGCCATGTTCCCGTTTGGAAAAACAGCGGTCACGACCGCGGTGAGATCGGCCGTCAGCGCACCGCTCCGGCTCGTCGACCCCGACCCATCAAAGGTATCGGCGAAATTGGCATCGGCCTGAAGCCGTTGCACCCGGCTGGTCGGCAATCCTAAAAGGGCGCTGGTGCTCGCGGCGAGCGTCGACGTGCGGCCCGATTTGGTCGCCGCATCTTTTGTTCCCTTGGCATTCTCGACAATATGGACTGTCACGATATCTCCGATGTGGCTCGCCTTGGTGTCCTGAAAAAAGAAGGTCCTCGACTGATCTGCGGCCCAGAGAGAGCCGTCCGACTGATGGAGATCTGCGGGGTGAAGATACGCGGGGGAGATCTCCGAAGGCTTCACCTGGTTGGCAGGGGTGCTGCACCCGAGCAGCGAGAGGAACATCCCGACGCCGATAAACCCGGACCGCCTTCCCATTGCTTTCGCTTCAACCTGCATTCCCGCCACCTCTCAATAAATCGATTCGGTCGGTTCCTACTCCGGAAGGATCACTCTTACCGTGGAGGCATCGACCACCTCCCCATAAATTGTTTTTTGGGAATCGAGATTCACGATCGCCATCGATCTTCCAACAAACCCCTCTTCTTTCGCCCGTCCGACCGTCGCAATTCTGAGCCCTGCGGCTTCCACCAACAGCGTGACCCGATCTCCCGGATGGATGAGCGGCGTTGCTTCAACCATCTCGAGAGAGATCGGCACGCCCGGGCCGATCGACCGGACCAATCGTTTTCCAATCAACACTTCCGGATCGACGACATACGGCTCTCCGGCGCGGACCACCCCGACAGACCGGACCTCCAGATCTCCCGGCGCGATGACCTGGGATCGACGAAGCGATCGAACCGAGACGACGGCCGATCGGATCATTTCAACTTCTGCGGTGATCCATTGATAGCCCGCCGGCTTCCCATTCGTCCGCGCGGAGACCAGAAAGACCACCCGTCCGAGCAGCCCGCCGCGGGAGCCTTCCTTCACCTCCAATATCTCGCCGGCAGCCCACTCCCCTTCCGGCTCGCGGAGCAGGCGAACGCGGATCTCCTCCTCTTTCGAACCGAGATACCCTGCAACATAGCGTTGAATGGCGGCACCGACCCTCCCCTCCGGGGTGAGTTTGGCCTGCCGCTCCGCCGCGTCGGCGGTGTCGACACCGATGACCGTCACGATCAGAAGCAATACGGCCGGAAATACGTTTCTCATTTTTCTACCGTTTGAGGTTATTGACCATGGCCAGCATTTCATCGGTTGTCTGAATCGCCTTGGAATTCAGCTCATAAGCGCGCTGGGCGACGATCATATTCACCATCTCCTCGGCGATGTTCACATTCGAGCCTTCCAGCGATCCTTGTAACACCGTCCCGAATCCTTGCTGCCCCGGCGCCCCGGTCACCGGATCGCCGGAAGCGGAGGTCGACTGATAGAGGTTTTTCCCCATGCTGTTGAGGCCGGCCGGATTGGTAAACCGCGCCAGCTCGAGCGTTCCGATCTGCTGCGGCGCCGAATTGCCCGCAACGACCGCCGAGACGACCCCGGTCGGAAGGATGGAAACCGACTGTGCGTTGGTCGGAATCGACAAATTGGGGAGGACCGGATAACCTTCCGCCGTGACGATATTCCCCTGGCTGTTCACGTTGAACGATCCGGCGCGCGAGTAGGCGGTCGAGCCGTCGGGAAGACTCACCTGAAAAAATCCCTCTCCCTCGATCGCCAAATCGAGCGGATTTTGCGTCTGCTGAAATTCGCCCTGGCCGAAGGTCCGATGAATCGACACCGGAATCACCCCCGATCCGATCTGTATTCCAACCGGCAATGTTCCGGTTCCGGTGGTCGCGCCGGACGATTTCAGCGTCTGATACATCAGGTCCTCGAATTCACCCCGGCTTTTCTTGAATCCGACCGTCGAGACGTTCGCCAGATTGTTGGCGATGACCTCCACCGAAAGCTGCTGAGCGCCCAGTCCCGTACTGGCAATCGACAATGCACGCATCATGATTTCATCTCCTTATTCACCCTCTATCCAAGACGTCCGACTTCATTCGACGCTTTGGTCGCGACCTCATCCGCCGTCTGTATCGCCTTTTGCGCAGATTCATAAAGACGCATCACCGTAATCATCGAGACCATCTCTTCAACCGGATTGACATTCGACTCTTCGAGCGCACCCTGACTGATTCGCCCTTCCGAAAAAGGGGTGGCATTTCCTCCGGGCGTTTCAAAAAGGGTCTGGCCGACCTTCTTCAGTTGAGATCGATCGGAAAACCGATAGAGCGGCAAGGTATCGATATCGGTCGACTGCGCGCCGACCTCGGTCCCCTTCACCGAAATGCGTCCCTCCGTATCGACCTGAACCACTCCCGGCGGAACGGTAATCGGTCCGCCTGATCCCAGGAGGGGAAAGCCGTCGTGGGTCGTGAGCTGTCCCTGCGCATCGATCGTGAAACTTCCTCCCCGCGTATAGCGAATCCCCCGAGGCGTCTGGACGGCAAAAAAACCCTCTCCGTCCACCGCAAGATCGAGCGGCTCTCCGGTGGTGCGGATCGAGCCGGGGCTGAAATCGGTCGAGATTCGCTGAAGCATCTCAAAGGTCGGGCTCGGCGTCATTCCTCCTCCGGGTCCCCCGTTCGGCCCGGGGGGCAGCCCCATCCCTTCGAAGAGCGGTTGATCTTTTTTGAATCCGGCGGTATTGATGTTCGCCAAATTGTTGGTGATCACTTCCAGTCGCTTTTCTTGAGCCAGTGCCCCCGAGAGGACCGGATAGACTGAATCCATCGATTCCAACCCCGCTGAAAAATAATGTTGAGCCTTCTAGATCGGGATCTAAAGCAAGGGATGTGCCAGGCGGGAGTCGAACCATAAAGGGATTAATTTGCCGAGCGAAAGGGCAATCGGGCGCTTTTTGCCGGTGGGGGTAGGCAGAAGTTTCCGCTTCTCAGAAGGGAAAAAGACGACATTGAAAATAATTGGATTGTCTTGCGAGAGTCTTGACAGCGCCTCGTCAAAAAGATGACAGGCGCGATTGGTTAAAAACTGGAGCTGAGTCGGTGTATCCAGGAGATCGCTTCCCGCTGCGCACTCAATAGATCGCTGAGCTTTAAACCAACTTGTTTCATGAAACGCTCGACCCCTTTGAAATCGGCTTCCTCTTGACGCTCAATCAGGGAGAGGAGAAGTCCCAGCGATCCCTCGCGCGCCAACAATGCCTGGCGGACATCATCGATCAAATTCAGAGGGTCGACCGCCTCCTCCATCGACACCCCAAGCAACACATCAATCAATGAGAGGATTCCTGTCATAAATGCCAACTCGGAATAATCTCTCTCCGGATAACGGTCCGGTCGTAATTGGACCAGCAATTCCATCGATCGGCCGCGCAACACCGCCGTTTGCAGAAGAGGGTTGTTCAATCCCCCATTGCTCCCCTGAGTGAACAACAGCAGTTGAACCCACTGCTTCAGCTGCTGCCGGCCCAACATGGTGATCGCATGAGAGATCGTTTTTATTTTCTGCCGCGCGCCGACCGATACCGAGTTGACCAGGCGGAGAAGATTGTAGCTGAGGCTCGGATTTTCTTTGAAGATCTGCTCGATTTCCTGGGTGTCGGCATCCTTCATTACCTTCTCGAGCAACTTTGTCAGCGAGACCATCGCCGGATCGATCCTTTTTCGCTTTAAGATCGAGGGACGCGCGAAGTAATATCCTTGGAACAGGTTGAACCCCAGCTGGCGGCAGGCTTGATAGGCTTCCTGCGTTTCGACCCGCACCGCCAAGAGCTGAATCGGCCATCTTTTTATCTGCTGAATCGTCTTTTCCAAATTTCCACCTGTGCCTTGCGACGCATCGATCTTAATAAAATCGACGACCTCCAGCATGGGAAGATACGGAAGGTGCGACCGATGGGATGGATAATCGTAATCGTCCAAAGCGAGGCTGAACCCCTTGTCTTTCAGCTCCCTGCTCCTCTGGATTACGGAATCGGTGATGTTCACCGTCTTCAGCAGCTCCAGAACGACTTTGTCCTTCGGTAAAAGTTCAATGGCCTCGTTGAGGAGCATCTCCTTGCTGACATTGACGAATCCTTTTCCCTGACCGAGGACCGCTTCCATGCCGAATTGGCTCAACGCATTGGCAATGACGCTCGCGGAGGCGTGACCGACGTCGGCAATCTCGGCCGTATTGCTGTCGCCGGATCGGAAGAGGAGTTCATATGCGACAATCTCTTCGTCCTTGTTCAGGATCGGCTGCCGAACCAAAAAAATCGTTTCATCTCTCATAAAGATCCTTCACCCTTTTCCTAGGGTGCCGGGCTCGGCGCGGCCGGGAGAGAAATCGCCGGCTCGTCTTTTTCTTTATCGCCATTGAGAAGGACAATTTCGATTCGCCGATTTTTTGCCCGTCCTTCCAATGTGTCATTGGTTGAAATCGGTCGAAACTCGGCATAACCGGCGACCGAGAACCGCGTGGGGTCCATCGCATGGTGCTCGACAAAGTAGCGAACAATCTGTGTCGCCCGAGCGGCGGAGAGCTCCCAATTGGAAGGATAATACGGCGTTCTGATCGGGATGTTATCGGTATGCCCTTCCACCTGGATTGCATTCGGCGCCTCTGCGATCAACTCCGCAATGGGATCGAGCGCCTGCGCAAAAGTAGGGAGGAGTTCCGCCTGGCCGGTTTCAAAGGCCAGGCTTTCGCTGATCCGGATGACAATCCCCCGGCCTTCCCGGATGACCTTGATTCTTCCCGAAGGGTCGATCTTATTGGCCTTTTCTTCGAATTTTCGATATAGATTGAGTCCCACATTGAACATTTCCGATCCGGTCGCCTTCGTCGTCAGTCGAATGTTCGACGAGGAGAATGCCACGATCGGATGGAAGGCCGAGTTGATCGAATCGGCGACCGCGCGGTACTTTCCCTCATGGACAGAGGAGGTAGAATACATCACGACGAAAAAGGCGAAGAGCAATGTAATAAAATCGGCGTAGGAGACCAGCCAGCGCTCCATATTTTCATGCTCTTCATGTTTTTTCTTTCTCATCTTTTATCCTTTTTTTATTTTTTTCTTCTGCCCTTCGGCCAGGAAACCTTCCAGCTTCTCTTGGATTAACCTTGGATTCTCTCCGGCGGCAATCGACATCAGCCCTTCAATCACCAATTGATGGGTCATTGCTTCCATCTGGCCCCGCATTTTCAGCTTGGAGGCGAGCGGAAGAAAAACCAGGTTCGCCGAAAGCACGCCATAGACGGTGGCGACAAACGCCGTTGCGATTCCGCTTCCCAGCTTGGTCGGATCGGCCAGGTTCTCCATCACATGGATGAGTCCCATCACCGCCCCGATGATTCCAAAGGTCGGACAATATCCGCCGGCGGCCTCAAATACTTTGGCCGCCATGGTATGGTGCTCCTCTCCGAAGGCGAGATCGACTTCCAGAATCTCTCGCAGCAATCTCGGCTCGGTCCCATCCATCAATAGTTGCAGCCCTTTTTTAAAAAAGGGGTCCTTCACCTCTTTCATTTTTGGCTCAAGCGCCAAAATTCCCTGCTTGCGGACGATGTTGGCATAGTCGACCAACTGCAGGATGTAACCGACGGAATGATCGGGCGGCGCTTTAAGGGCTCCGAGTCCGAGCTTGATCCCCTCCACAAACTTGGGAAGCGAATATTGAACCATCACCGCTCCGAGCGTTCCCCCAAGCACAATGATGGCGGCGGTCAATTGCATCACTGACTGAACGTGGCCCCCCTCGAGGTGCTGCCCTCCAAGGAGCGCGACCAGCCCAATAACCACCCCCAATATCGTCAAAATATCCATCGCGACCTCGGCCGGGATTAAAGGCCATGCTCCTCAGAGCGGCTGATCCAAATCGGTTCACCCGCCCTTTCAGGGTTACAGAGATGCATCACGCTTCTTTGACAACCTTCTGCTGACAGTCTATAAAAATGTTGCCGATTCCGAATGATACCCCTGGAGATTCTTTCCTCTTTCTCTCTTCGTGGCGCAGAGACGGAACAATACCTTATCCTTATCGGCTGGAGGATTTAAAATCTTTAACGTTCCTGAAAACGGGGATCCGGCCGATGATCGGATCGATCCGATGGAAGTTTTGAATTTTTTCCAAATGGGTCGCCTGCAGCCGGCTATGTGCCGGAAGGAGCAGAATTCCCCCGGAGGTGACGAGATTCCGGGCGAGGGTCATTCCTTCCTTCAATTCTCCCAGCGAGACTTCGAATTCATCCGAAATGATCAACCCCTGGATACTTTCAATAATTTCACCGAGCGCCTGAATCACCATCGGATCAAACCGTTTCCCCCTCTCTTTTTCCAAAAGGCCCAGCGCTTCGGAAACGGAGTACCGTGCAGCCAGTCCCTGGGGATTAACCAGGAGGTCAAAAGAGTCGGCCACCGCGATGATCTGAGAAGGGAGGAGGATCATCTCCCCCTTTAACCCATCCGGGAATCCGTTGCCGTCGAATTGTTCATGATGAGATCGGATGATCTGTCCGACCGGCTCCAAACGCTTAATGCGCTTCAGTGTCGCCTGCGCGAGCAGAGGATGCTTTTTCCAAAGAATCTGTTCGGCCGTGTCCATCTCTTCGAATCGTTTTTGGGTTAGGCTGTCGGGATAGCCGACCGTTCCGCTGTCCATCAGAAGCGCGGCGGCTTCACAAAGCTTCCGTTCATCCTCCGGAAGCGCGAGTCGAATCGCAAGTTCCTTTGCGACCATCGCCGTCCGCCGGGAGTGGCCGACCAGGGCTGCATTTTTCATTTCCATGAGGCCGATAAAGAGGTCGAGCATGTTGTGGAAGCTTCCTTCCAACTCTTGATTCTTCCGCTCCAGCTCTTTGGTCCGCTCCCGAATTTTTGATTCGAGGTTCCGGTTCATGTCGTAGAGCTCTTTGTTCTGCTCCTTTACCAGCTCGTTCAGCTCTCTGTTCGTTTGAACCAGATCATATTGGCGAAGCGCCTCGCGAACCGTCAGGCGAAGGTCATCGTCGCTCCATGGTTTTGAGATGTACCGATAGACCTGGCAGTCGTTGATTGCCTCGATTGCCGCCTTCATATCGGCATATCCGGTCAACATGATCCGGATGACATCGGGTTTTCTCTCCCGCACCTCTGCCAGAAACTCGGTTCCTTCCATTTCCGGCATACGGTGGTCCGAGATGACCAGGGCGACCGGCTGGGACTCCAGGAGGACCAGCCCCTTCTTCGCGCTGACAGCGGTAATGATTTCATACGGCTCTTTCCGAAAGAGCCGGCGAAGGGCATGAAGGATGTTCTCCTCATCATCGACACACAGAAGCAGATGTTTTGATCCCCCTCCAGATATCCCTTCCAACGGTTGATCCATCCTGCTTCCTCCTTCTCCTCTGTAACCGGCAAATGCTTGGCTGTCCAAAAATGTTTTTGATGAAGCAATCCGAATTTATGGGGCCTTTTCTGCGATCGGCAGGAGAATACGGAATTGGGTTCCGCGTCCGACGGTGCTCTCCACCTCGATTTTTCCCTTGTGTTTCTGGACGATTCCATAAGAGACCGACAGTCCAAGTCCGGTCCCCTGTCCCACCGGCTTCGTCGTGAAGAACGGATCGAAAATTTTCTTCAAGTTCTCCTCCGAAATACCGCTGCCGGTGTCCTCCACCTCCACGACGATCTGCTCCATCGCCACATAGCTACGGACCCAGATCTTCCCTTTTTTAACGATCGATTGTGCGGCGTTTACCAGGAGGTTCATAAAGACCTGATTGAGCTGCTGCGGATAACAAAAAATCTCAGGAATCTCTCCCAATTCCTCAATCACCTCCGCCTTGTATTTGAGTTCATTCCGGACGATATTTAGAGTGCTCCGTATCCCTTGGTTCAGGTCGAAGCGCATCCGCTCGGCCTGATCGACATGTGAAAATTCTTTCAGATCTTGAACAATCTGGCGGACCCGATCCATCCCCTCTTGAGATTGCTCGACCAATCGGGAGAGATCCTGCAAAAGAAAACCGACATCGACCTGTTCGGAAAGGGTACGGAGGCGCTTTCTCTCTCCTTCGACGGCGTCTGCATCGCCCCGCTCGACCGAGGCCAGCAGAGATTCATAGCCGCCGATCAACTGAAGAAGGTCGGCCATATATTCCTCCAAGGTCCTTAAATTGCTGCTGACGAAGCCGACCGGATTATTGATCTCGTGCGCCACCCCCGCCGCCATCTGGCCGAGGGAGGCCATCTTCTCGGATTGAAGAAGATAGACTTGGGCCTCTTTCAATTCTTCGTAGGCTTTCTGAAGGGCCTCTTCCGACTCTTTGCGCTCGGTGATATCTTCGGCGATTCCGGCAACCCGATAGACGACATTTTTTTCGTTTCGGATCGGAAAAGCGCGGTCTCGAATCCAGCGCATTGATCCATCGGGACGAAGAATCCGATACTCCATGTCGTAGTCGCCGACCGCCTGCTTTGGAAGGGCGGCGATTACCCGCTCGCGATCATCAGGATGGATCGCATCGATCCAGGCCTGCGGCTCCTCGTAGATCTTATCCGGCGAGTTTCCCCAGATCTCCCAATAGCCAGGACTGATATAAATCATCTTGTTCTTATCGACAGAGGTCATCCAGAAAACCTCGCTGATACTCTCGGCAACCTGCCTGAAGCGCTCTTCACTTTGTTGAAGCGCCTCTTCCGCCTGTCTCTGCTCCGTTACATCCTGAACCATTCCGATCATCTGAATCGGCGTCCCGGCCGCATTGCAGACGACCTCCCCTCGGCTGTGGATGATCCGTATCATTCCATCGGGGCGGACGATCCGATAATCGTACGAAAAAGGCTGCCGGTCTTGGCGTATCTTTCCGACCACCTGTTTGATCCGCTCCACATCGTCCGGATGGGAATATTCGAGAAAGAGTTCATAAGTGATGCCGATCTCTCGGGGTTTGAGCCCGTAAATTCGGTAAAGCTCGTCGGACCAGGTGATCTGTCCGGTCGAGAAATCCCAATCCCAACTTCCCGAATGGGCAATCTCCTGCGCCGCCGCCAGTTGCGCTTCACTCTTCTTTAGACGCTCCTCCCCCTGCTTGCGCTCGGTAATGTCCTCGGAGATGCCCAAGAGATAGAGCGGTTTTCCATCGTTGTCGTAGAGTGGAATCTTCTTGGTGTGGAGGATCCGCTTTCCCCGATCCCGCGTCTGAATCGGCTCTTCCGGAATGTCGAGCAGTTTCCCCTCTTTAAATACCTGCCGATCTTTCTCCGTAAAGAAGTCGGCCTGGTCTTTCGGAAAGAAATCGAGATCGCTTTTGCCGATGAGCTCTTCTCTGGGATAGCCGAGCAGCTTTTCCCCCGCTTTGTTAAATCGAACGAACCGGAGATCTTTCGCTTCCTTTACAAAGAGCATGTTGGGAACGTTTTCAACAATGGAATTCAGAAACGCTTCGGCGCGCCGCAACTCTTCTTCCGCTTGCTTGCGCTCTGTAATGTCCTCAATCATTCCCAGCGCGTAAAGCACATTTCCATCCCGGTCGCGGATGGCAGAGCACGTCAGCGTTCCCCAGAGCACCCGCTGATCCTTTCGGACATAACGCTTCTCCATTTTATACTCGGTCAAGGCGCCGGCGAAGAGCCGCTTCATCGACTCGATGTCTTGAGGAAGATCCTCCGGATAGGTAATGTCCCGAAGGGTCAGTTGGGTGAGCTCGTCTTCCGAGTAACCGAGCAATTTGCAGGTCGTCGAATTGGCCCTCAAGAGGCAGTAGTCTCTATCCACAATGACCATCCCGAGCGGACCCTCCTCGAAGATCTTGCGAAACCGCTCCTCGCTCTGACGGAGCGCCTCCTCCGCCTTGTGACGCTCCGTGATGTCTCGAAAAATGGCCCGAGTCATGACCGTTTTCCCCTTCTCGATCCGAGGATTGAGGTTCCCTTCCACCCGGATCGGCCGGCCATCCTTCGTTATGAAAACCGCTTGAACGCCTCGGAGCGACTTTCCTTCTTTGACCTGGTCAAAGAGGGTTTTAAAATGCGCCCGATTGTCCGGATGAATGATGTCCATTAAACTGAGGTAAGGGATGTCTTCCTCGCCATAATCGAGCGTTTCAAACCAAGCGCGATTGACAAATTGAAAGCAGCCGTCCGGAGTGACGCTTTGAATCAGATCGTTTGCATTTTCCAGGAAATCGAGCAAGAGGTCTCTGCTGTCGTGAACCTCTTGCTCCGCCCGCTGCCGCTCCGTGACGTCTTCGACGATGAGGAGAAGCCGAGCCTTGTCCCCTTCGTTGTATCGCATCCCCCGCATCGTAACCATCTGGAGGCGCCGTTCATTTTCTAAATTGTTCATATCAACGACCGCTTGGTATTGATGTGACTCCCCGCTCAATACCCGCGTTGCCCATTCCGTCAAATCGGCGGGCGGCAGCACTTCTAAAAGCGATTTTCCGCGGAACTCTGCGTTGGGATCTCCCAGCATCTGTCTAAAAGCAATATTGGTCGAGAGGATTTGCAAGTCGCCTGAGAGCACAACCATTCCGAGCGGAAGGCTGGAGATCACGCTTTGAAGTTGATCTCTGACAATGGAGACCGCCTGTTGATCGGCGTAACGATAGGCGTCGACCGCCAATCCGATGTCCAGAAAGACAATCTTTAATACGGCATGATAGGTCTCAACAAATTTATCAACCGTCCTACCGGAGGCCTCCCAGACCTTCGGCAAAAGCTCCGCCAGGCACTGTGCATAGGCGCCGAAATACCATTGCGGCTCCAATCCGATTCGTTGATGATTTAGGCCGATTCGAAGGCGGTTTTCAACATAGGCATCGTCGTAATCACCGGCGGTCAAACCATCGAAGTAAGAGGAGAGGGCCTGCTTAAGACGCATTAAAGTGGCCGCATCAGGCAAGAGGGCACGCGTTTCCTCAAAAGAGAGGAGGTGTTGATAGAAGGCATCGACGAGGATCGAGGTTCCGGCTTCCTTTTGATGAAACCCTTTCAGCAATTCCAGATCGCGCGCTTTCAGCTTTAGGTAAGCCTTCCGCCGCGCAATCTCCTCCAAATCAATCCCCAGTTTTTTCGCAACCTGTTCGTCCTCTCGCTTCCGGTTCATCTTGACTCCATCTCTGTCGCTGCTGTTTCCAAATACGCATACTCGTTTCTTATCGGCCTGCCTGCAGATCCTTTCCCTGTCCGGCTGATGGATGACGACCCAACCTCATCCAATCCGCTCCGCGTTAGATATTCTTCTCCGACAAGGTCCCTTTCAGCCGAGCGATCGCCTGGGCATGAAGTTGGCAAACCCGAGATTCGGTCACCTTCAAAACCAGTCCGACCTCCTTCATCGTCAGCTCTTCAAAGTAATAAAGGGAGATCACTTGGCGTTCCTTCTGCGGGAGATGATCGATCGCCTGAATGAGCTTCTCGCGGAACCGCTGCGCGAGCAGGGAGAACAGCGGGTTTTCCGCATTGGTATCGGCGAGCGATTCGATGAACCGGCGCTCCTCTCCTTCTTCCAATCCAAAATCATCGAGGCGCAATAGGCTGACCGCCTTCGCCTGAGAGAGGAACGCATCATATTGAGCGGCATCCATCCGAAGCGCGCCGGCGAGTTCCTCCTCGGTGGGGACCCGTCCCAGGTTCCTCGTCAGCTGCTCGCTCGCCTTCTGGAACAGGGCGATCTTTTCTCGGATGGATCTGGGAATCCAGTCGAGCGATCGGATCTCATCGAGCATGGCGCCACGGATCCGAAACTCCGCATAGGTTCGAAACTGTGCCTCTCTGGAAGGATCATACTTTCCCATCGCGTCGAGGAGGCCGATGACCCCGGCATGAACCAGATCTTCCACATCAAGGGAAGGAGGAAGACGAAAGGCGAGCCGATGCGCCAGATAACGGATGATCGGTGCAAACTCCGAAATGACCTTCTCGGCGGCTGCAGTGTCGATCTCAGGACTGTTCCGGCGACGCGCCATCCCCGGCTTACCCTTCCCCGTCTCTCACTGCGGCGGCGGGGGGCGATTCCGAATCGCGGGATAAAAGCGCTTTCCATAGGAATTGGACCGTTCCTTTGGGAACGGGATTCAAGGGGCGTTGGAGGATCTCCTGCGCCAGCTTGAAAAACCGCAGACTCGATCGGGCGCTTGGGAAGCGATCCACCACCGTCCTTTGCTGGCAAATCGCCATCCGGAGATAATCATCAAACGGAACGGCGCCGACGTAATCGATCGCGACCCCGAGGAACTGATCGGCCACGATGCTCAGTTTTTTGAAGATCTCTTTTCCCTCTTGATCACTTCGAACCATGTTGACCAGCAGGTTGAACCGCTTCTCGTCGTACCGCCGGGAGAGTATCTTCATGATGGCATACGCATCGGTGATGGAGGTCGGCTCGGGCGTTGCAACGACGAGGATTTCCTGAGCGACCGTATTGAAATAGATTACATTGGATGAAATTCCGGCCGCGGTATCGATCAAAAAGATATCGACCTCCTCTTCCAACCGGTCGAGCTCTGAGAGGAAAATCAGCTTCTGCTCCTCGGTCAGCCGGGTCATCTCCTCCGTTCCCGAGCTGGTCGGGAGAATGCGAATCCCGCCCGGGCCCTGGACCATGATCTCCGAAATCGACTTTTGCCCAAGCAGCACATGTTCCAACGTATAGGGGGGGATAATCCCGAAGAGGACATCGATATTCCCCAAACCGAGATCGGCATCCAAGATCAACACCCGCTGGCCGAGGCGCGAGAGGGCCACCGCCAGATTGGCGACGACGTTCGTCTTCCCGACCCCTCCTTTGCCGCTGGTCACTGCAATAACCCTCGGCTGCCGACGGGCTCCGGAAGGAGGGGTTGCCCATTTTCTTAACGTCTTTGCTTGATCCATTTTTCCCTCTTTCAATTCAGCACCAGGTCGGCGATGCGTTTGGGGGTTGCGATCTCAATATCCTCCGGAACGCGCTGGCCGGTCGTCAGATACGAGAGCGGCTTCCCTTTTTTTCTCATCGCGGTGAGGAGAGATCCATGATTTCGGGTTTCATCTGTCTTGGTAAAGAGGAAATAGTTGATCGGAACGGCGGAAAATTGATCGATCATCTCTTCCAGGTCGCGCTCCCCGGTCGTGGAGGAGAGGACCAGATGGGTCTCAATCGGCGCGCCGATCCGGGAGAGGAGGTGGAGCTCCTCCACCTGCGCGCGGTTCAGATGGCTTCGCCCGGCGGTGTCGATGAGAATCAGCTCTCCCTCCTGCCGGCGGGCCACCCCTTCACGCAATTGGCTCTCCGAAACGATCACCGGGGCGCCGATGATTTTGGCATAAATCTTCAGCTGCTCGACCGCGCCGACCCGGTAGGTGTCGAGCGTCGCCAGGGTCACCTTCCCCTTATTCCGGAATTGATGGGCCGCCAGCTTTGCGAGGGTGGTGGTCTTGCCGACTCCGGTCGGTCCGATTAGTGCAACCACCTTCCCCCCCTCCTTTGGGCGCTCCATCGCCACCGAGGCCTGGACCATCGACTTAATCATTTCCTTGAGATAATTTTCGACAAAATCTTCCTTCCAGAGATCGTCGGGGCCCAGTTTCCGCTTGATCATCTGAAGGAGATCGGTTGCAATCGCCGGGTCGACCCCTCTCAAAATGAGACGCTGAAGGAGGGCCGCCAGCGTCGGCGGGAGATCGGCCTCCCTCGGCTGCGCGGCAAGGGTCAGCCCTTTCATCATCTCCTTCATCTCTCGACAGGCCTCTTGGACTTGGGACCAGCCGCCGTTCTGCAGCGGGGCGGCGCGGAGCGCCTCGACCGATTCCCTCAACGTCCGAAGCTCTTCCAATACCGAGCCGATCTCTGGAGCGGACGGAGTCGCCTGGTCCGCTTCCTCCAATAATTCGTCGAACACCTCCGATTTTTCCTCCGAGCCGTCGCGTCGGTACGTTTTTGCCGCTTCGTCACGGGATGCTTTCTCCATCGGACTCGGGGGATCGACCGCGGCGGTCACTTCGATGAGGGGCCGGTTAAAGAGACCGAAGCCCCCTTTCCGAATCTCCCGCGTCGACAAAATCACCGCGTCGGGCCCCAGCTCTTTCTTAATCACCTTCAGCGCCTCTGAGATCTCAAATACTTCATATTTTCTAATCTGCATCGCTCACCTTCACCGTCTCTATCGATTGGATCTTGACCGGCGAGACCACCTCGCTCGAGGAGAGAACCACCAGGTTGGGGATAAACCGCTCCACCAGCTTTCGGAGATGCGGCCGGATCATCGGCGAGCAAAGGAGCACCGGGGCGGTCCCCTTCATCGAAACCTGCTCCACCGCCTGCCGAATCCGTAGCAGGATCTTCTGCGCCAACATCGGATCGAGCGTCAAAATATAGTTCTGGCCGCTCTGCTGAATCGAGGTTGCAATCCGCTGGTCGAGCGTCGGATCGATGCTGATGACCGGAAGGGTCCGATCGGCCGCTTGATACTGCCGCGTGATCGTCCGGCCGAGCGCCTGACGGACCGATTCGGTCAGCAGATCGGCATCTTTCGTCGTCGGAGCGGTGTCGGCCAGCGTTTCCATGATCGTCCGCAGATCCCGGATCGGTACCCGCTCCCGGAGCAGGTTGCAGAGCACCTTGACCACCCCGCCGAGCGGAAGGAGGTTGGGAATCAACTCTTCGACCACCTTCGGCGCCTCTTTTCCGAAACGATCGATCAGCTGCTGAACCTCCTGCCGTCCCAAGAGCTCGTGCGCGTGATTTCGCAGGATTTCGGTCAGATGGGTGGCGATGACCGAAGGAGCGTCGACCACGGTATAGCCGGCCACTTGGGCACGCTCTTTCTCCTTCTCCGAGACCCAAAGGGCCGGGAGACCGAAACAGGGCTCCTTGGTCGGGATGCCGGAGATCCCTCGATCGGTCCCGGTCGGATTCATCGCGAGATAGTGATCGGGGAGGAGATCGCCCCGGGCGACCTCGATGCCTTTGATCATGATGATATATTCATTCGGCTTGATCTGGAGATTATCCCGGATGTGAATGGGCGGGATCACAAAGCCGAGTTCCAACGCCAGCTGCTTTCGAATGGCGGAGATCCGCTTTAAGAGTTCTCCTCCCTGCGCCTCGTCAACAAGGGGGATCAGACCGTAGCCGACATTGAGCTCCATCAGGTCGAGCGGCACGATCCAATCCTGCTTTTCCGCCGCCGGGGGGGCCGCCGAGGGGGCCGTCTCCTTGATCTCGGCGGCGGCCGCAGCCTCTTTCGACTTCTGAGCGGTATAGCCCATAAATCCGATCGCTGAGGCGAGGAGAAGAAACGCGATGTGGGGCAATCCCGGCATCAAGCCGAAGAGGAAAATAATGGAGGCCGCCCCCATGATCGCGCGGGGATGAACCAGAATTTGACGGGTGACCTCCGTTCCCAAATTCGCATCGGCCGCGGCGCGGCTGACGACGATACCGGCCGAGGTCGAGATGATCAGCGCCGGAATCTGCGCCACCAGCCCCTCGCCGACCGTCAGCAAGGTATAATTTTGCGCCGCCGCCATCACCCCCATCCCCTGCTGTAGAACGCCGATGATCAACCCGCCGATGATGTTGACGAGGACGATCAAGATCGCGGCGACCGCATCGCCGCGGACGAACTTGCTGGCGCCGTCCATCGCCCCGTAGAAATCGGCTTCTTGAGAGACCGCTTTGCGCCGGCGGCGCGCCTCTTTTTCGTCGATCAACCCGGCATTGAGATCGGCGTCGATGCTCATCTGCTTTCCGGGCATCGCGTCCAACATAAAACGCGCGGCCACCTCGGCGATCCGGCCGGCGCCCTTGGTGATCACCACAAAGTTGATGACGATGAGAATCGCAAAAACGACCAGTCCGACGGTGTAGTTGCCGCCGACGACGAAGTTTCCGAAGGTCTTGATCACCTCTCCCGCCGCATCGGCCCCTTCATTGCCGTGCAGAAGGATCAACCGCGTCGTGGCGATGTTGAGGGAGAGCCGGAAGAGGGTGACGAGGAGAAGCATCGATGGAAAGGCCGAGAATTCCATCGGCCGGAGCGTATACATCGACACGAAGAGGATGATCAACGCCACGCTCAAATTAAAGGCGAGGAGGAGATCGAGGAGCATCCGCGGCAGCGGAAGGATCATCAGCATCAACACCCCGACCACTCCGAGGCTGAGAATGATGTCGCCATTTTTGAGCCACCCGCCGGCCGGGGTCTGTTCTGAAACGGTTTCAGCCATTTAGATCTCTTCTCCTGCTTTGGACCAATCGATTACGGCCGGGCCGCCTTGCCGCGGAGCCGATACACGTATGCCAGAATCTCCGCCACCGCCCGATAGAGTTTGGACGGCACCGGGTCTCCGATCTTCACCGTTTTGAATAGGGCGCGGGCGAGCGGTTTGTTTTCGATCACCGGCACCCCGTTCTGCCGCGCCAGCTCCCTGATCCGCTCCGCGACGAAACCGGCCCCCTTCGCCACCACTTTCGGCGCGCTCATCTTTCCATGCTGGTAGAGAAGGGCAACGGCCAAATGGGTCGGGTTGGTCACCACCACATCGGCTTTGGGAACATCGGCCATCATCCGCTTGCGCGCCATCTCCCTCTGAATGCTCCGAACCCGGGCCCGAAGCATCGGGTCTCCTTCGCTCTGTCGCATCTCATCTTTTATATCTTGTCGGCTCATCCGGAGGCTTCTCTCCATGGACCACCACTGGAAGAGATAGTCGGCCCCCCCGATGAACGCGATCAAGATCCCGGTCGTCAGCGCAAACCGATAAATCATCCGGCCGGCGAGTCCTGGCATTTGAGCCGGTTCCGATTGGATTGCGACGGAGAGGGCCGGTAGCGCCTGGCGGATGAGGAGATAAGAGAGGCCGCCGACCGCCAAAAACTTAATGAGCGTCTTGATCAGCTCGGCCGCCGCTTGAATCGAGAGAAACTTTTGAAATCCTTTCAAAGGATTGAGACGGGACCAATCGGGGCTCAACGCGGTTGTCGACCAGACCCATCCCTGCTGCCCGAAGGCGGCGGCAAGGCTGATGAGTGCAAGCAATCCCATGACCGGGACGAGCACCCACAATGTCCGGGAAAAGTGAGCGGTCGCCAGCTGATAAAGGGAGGTTTCGGTCATCGGCGCGGCGGAGAGGGCGCCCAAGGTTTGAACCATCATTTTTTGCATCTCCGAGACGACCATCGGCCCCAGCATGGAAAAGCCAAAGACCCCGCCGAGGATTAAGGCGGCCGAATAGATCTCCCGGCTGCGGGGAACCTGTCCGCGGCTCCGGGCCTCCTCCCGCCGTTTTGGGGTCGCCTGTTCTGTTCGTTCCTGATCTTCTGCCGCCATCTGGGACGATCTAACTCCTGAAAGGTTTTACTTTCGCATCTCGATCAGCAGGCTGGCGATCGTTCCCTCCAGGCCGGCCATCCGGTCTTGCAGAAGGGCCACGAAGAGCGAGAGGGTCGCTCCCATCACCAAAAGGCCGAGGCCGATCGTGACCGGAAAGCTCATCAACCAGACATTCATCTGCGGAACCACCCGCGAGAGAATTCCCAGCGCGACATTCGCCAGCAGCAGGACCATCGTTACCGGAATGGCAATCTTCATTCCGACGACGAACATCTGCCCGGCCAGCTGAATAAAATGACCGAGCGGGATGCCGTTCGGGGCGAAAGCCATGGGGGGGAGCAGGCCGAAGCTGTGAACGAGCGCCTGAAGGATCAGGTGGTCGGCGCGGGCGCCAAAGAAGATGAGTACCGCCAGAAGGGTATATACCTGCTCGATCAACGGAACCGGTTGGTTGGAGGCCGGATCGATCACGCTCGCAATGCCGAATCCCATCTGAAGACCTGCAATTTCTCCCCCGAGATCGACGGCGGCGAAAATCAGCTGGGTGCCGAGTCCGATGACCCATCCAATCAGCACCTCTCCCACCAGTCCGACCATCCAGGCGGAGAGGGTCGACGGCGGGGGCGGCATCGAAATAATCGGAACCAGAACGAGCGACACGGCCAACGCCAATGAGACCTTGATCAGGCCGGGAAGGCTCTGTCCCCCCACCATCGGCATCGCCGCCAGGAAACTCCCCACCCGAAAGAGGATCAACACGAATGAGGTCTCATACTGAAAGAGCGGCTGCACCCACGACATACCGACTTTGGCTCCTATGGTTTGCTTCTTCCTCCAACCCTTCCCCGAAGGTCAGTGGACGTAATTGGGAATATTGATCAGCAGACGGCTCGTAAACTCGATGATGATCGAGAGCATCCAGGGGAAGAAGATCAAGAGCGCCAGCGAAACCGCCAAGATTTTCGGGAGAAAGGTGAGGGTCGCCTCGTTGATCTGGGTCACCGCCTGAAAAATGCTGATGATCAATCCGGCAACCAGACTGAAGAGGAGCGCCGGCGCCGCCAGAAGCAGCGCGGTTTCGATGGTCCGCTGGCCCATTTCAATCACAAACTCTGGCGTCATCTCTCTTCCCCCTTATTTATTAATCACCTGTATCCCCATCGGGAGCGACAAAAAAGGACGGGACCGGCCCTACGCGAAACTCTTTATCAACGATCCAACGATGAGATACCACCCGTCGGCCAAGACGAAGAGGATCAGCTTGAACGGAAGGGAGATCATCACCGGCGGGAGCATCATCATCCCCATCGACATCAGAATGCTCGCGACGACGATGTCAATGACGAGAAAAGGGAGAAAAAGTAAGAATCCGATCTGAAAGGCGGTTCTCAGTTCGCTGATCATGAAAGCCGGAATGACCACATGGATCGGAAGCTCGGAGGGGCTCTTCGGGGGAGGGAGCTTCGCCATATCGACAAAGAGGGCGAGGTCTTTCTCCCGAACCTGCTTTAGCATAAACCCCCGCGCCGAATCGGCCGCCCGATCGAGCGCCTCCGCCTGGGTGAGCTTTTGCTCGAGGTAAGGCTGAAGCGCCTCCGCGTTCACCTTCTGCCAAACCGGCGACATCACAAAGAGGGTTAAGAAGAGGGCAAGGCTGATCAACACCTGGTTGGGCGGGGTCTGCTGTGTTCCCAAAGCATGCCTTAAAAAAGAGAGGACAATCACGATCCGGGTAAAGGAGGTGACCATCATGATGAGCGCCGGCGCCAGAGAGAGAACCGTCAAGAGGAGGAGAATCTGAACGACGACCGACATTTGCTGGGGGGTGCCGTTTCCGAGGTTAATCGTCAGGGACGGGGCCGCGTTGGGGGCATCGGCAGCGGAGGCGAGCCCGATCATGCAGATCAAGAGCAGGCTGCAAAAGAGGATGCCTCTGAAAGCCCAAGTCTTTTTCATACCGATCTGGAGTCCTCTCTGGTCTCAATGGGCTTCGCCGGAAGCGGAGGACCCTCTAATCGGGTGAGAAGGGAGATCTGCGTGGCGGTGATGCCGACCACCAGGTATTCTTTTCCGACCTCAATGACGGCGATCTCCTTTTTGGGGCCGAGATAGGTGGTCGATAAGACTTGAATCAGCGGCTGGGTGCGCCAGAGCCCCAATCGGCCGCCGAGAAAACGCTTGACGGCATAGGCCGTCAAGGCGATGATGCCGAGGACGAGGAGAAGCGACGCGCCGACTTTGACCAAATTCCAAAAAGGATCCACGGTTATCCTTTGCTGAGTTGTTTGATCCGCTCGGCCGCGCTGACGATGTCGGTCAGCCGGATTCCGAACTTGTCGTTCACTACGACCACCTCCCCTTTGGCGACCAGCTTGTCGCCGATGTAAAGATCCATCGGCTCTCCCGCCATTTTCTCAAGCTCCACCACCGAGCCTTGCCCCAGCTGAAGCAAATCCCGGATGAGGATTTTTGAGCTCCCCATCTCCACCCGGATCTCGAGCGGAATGTCGAGAATGAAGTCGAGGTTTCCAGCCGGCGCCTCCGGTTTTTTCTGCTCCAGCGGGGCAAACGCAGCCGGCTTCGGTTCGGGCGCCGCCGGGCGTTTGGCCGGAGCGGCCGGAGCACCGGCCGCCTTTGGCGCGCCGACACCGGCTTTGGGATCCTCATTTGCCATGCGCTACCTCCCTAACGAATCAGTGAAGAGATCTGAAAAGCGGGTTTCCCTCGATGAACGCCGGGGTGCCCTCGAAATTTCGGTCTTCCTTCCACCTTCATTTCCAAGTCGTCATCCACTTTTTTCTCGAGAACAATGACATCTCCCACCGCCAGCTGCGTAATTTGCTGAACCGTCAAAACGGCCGCGCCCAATTCCGCCGTCATCGAAACCCAACAGTCGGTGACCTCGGACCGAAAACGGGCGGTCCACTCCGGATCGACCTCTCGTGCAGCACCCTGTAAACCGCCGACGAGCTTTTCAAAAACCGGCTCCATGGCGTTATAAGGAAGGGCAAGCAGAATCTCTCTCGCTTGCTCTTCAATCTGCATTTTGAAAGAAATCCGGATCACCGACTCGGCCGGACTCATCACCTTGGTAAATTGGGGATTGCTCTCGGAACGGATCAATGAGGCCTTAAGCGGGAAAAGCGGCGCCCAGGCCTTTTGGAACTCCTCGAGAATCATCCCGATCACCCTCCGGATCACCCGCTGCTCAATCGGCGTAAACTCCGTCGCAGCGGGTTTCCCCTCGCCCTGACCGCTCCCTCCAAAGAGGAGATCGAGAAGGGTATAGAGGGTTTCGGCCTTCATTAGGATGACCGCCTGGCCTTTCAGCGGCTCCACCTTCACCAGGCTGAGGCTGATCGGGGCCGGGATATCCTTCATAAACGCCTCAAAGGAGAGGACCTGAATCGGCATCGGCTGAACCCCGATCTCTTTCCGGACCGCAGAAGAGAGCGCGGCTTGAAAAAAACGGGCGAAACGCTCATGGGCGAATTCCAGGCCCGACATCCCCCCGGGAGGAATCGGGTCACGGATGGAAAAGTCATACGATTGAACCCCCTGCAGCGGCGCCGCGGTCGGACGGGTGCTGACCTTTCCATCGCTGACCCCTTTGAGAAGGGCATCGACCTCTTCCTGAGATAAGATTTTTTCCGGCATAAGCGTTTCACGAGAGCGGCCCGGGGAACGGCCCGTTTGCAGTAATGGCTATTGCGCCACAAAATCGGTAAAGTAAGCGGTCTTGACGACCTTCTGGCCTAAAATCGTATTGAGTCGTTGAAGGATCTCATCCCGCAGTTCCATCTTTCCTTCGACCGTTCGGATCGCCGCATACTCTTTGCTACTCAGGAGAATCAGCATCGAGTCCCGGATTTGAGGGGTGCGGTCATTGACCACTTGGGTATACTCCGCTTTCGACAGCTCCAGCTTGATCGTCACCTTGAGGTATCGGATCTCTGGCGTATCGGCCAAATTCACGACGAAGGGGTCGAGATCCAAAATGATCCCCGTCCCTTTTTCCTCCATCTTCTCCCCGCCATGCTCGGCAGAGGCTTTCGCAGGAACCGGTTTTTCCCCCGTCACCGCCGCGGTTTCAGAAGAACCTTTCTTCATTAGAAAGAACCCTCCCCCCGCCAAGATGAGAACGAGGGCCGCCCCGCCGATGAGGATTAATTTCTTTTTCGAGCCTCCTTTTGGGGTCGGCTCTTTTTTTTCGGGCTCACCTTTTTTTTCTTCCTCTGCCACGGAATCACTCCCCTATGGTATCAGTCCATCCGGCATGAGTAGCAATGTCTATGCCAGCGGCACTCTCCTCAGAAAGACGCGCCTAAACGTGAGGATCAGCCCATTATTTATGTTTAAATTGATTCGCAGACGAGGAGCGGGAAGGGAAAGTTTAAAGAAGTGTCAAACAAGGAGAGAAGAGCGTCATCTCTTTGACGGGAGCGCCGGGGAGGGAACCCCGACGCTCCCGTCAAATTAATTAATGGACCAGATTGACGAGTTCCTGGAGCATTCCGTCCGTAACGGTGATCACGCGAGAATTGGCCTGAAATCCCCGCTGGAATTCGATCATCTTCACAAACTGTTCAGCCAAATCGACGTTCGACAGTTCAAGTGAATTTGGAAGAATCTTTCCCATGCCGGCAGAATTCGGCGCGCCTAAGATCGGCTGGCCGGATTCGGCGGAGATGGCGTAGAGATTATTGCCAAGCTTGCCCAGCCCCTGCGGATTATTGAACCGGCCGAGCGTGATCCCGCCGAGAGTCCGGCTCTTCCCGTTGGTGAATAGACCGGTGATCAACCCGTCGTTGTTGACGGAGATCCGCTGAAGCGATCCGGAGCCATACCCATCTTGTATCTGGTTGAGGACCGCCGACGTCGATCCGAATTGGGTGACGCCGTCCATCCCGGTTCCACCGTCCGTGGTGATGCTGTTGCCGAAATCGAGGCTGATCGCCTGATTCTGTGCCGCCCCTCCGGAAAAGTCGAAACCGCCGGTGGGAGAAACGCCGGTGGCCTCCGTATCAAGCTCACCATTCGGCGTGAAGGTCAATGTCCCCTGTGCCTGGATCTGTGCAGTTCCGCTGGCCGAATCGTTCGCATTAACGACCGCGAACCACTGCCAGGTATTCCCCCCGCTCGGCGCCGGCACCACGGGCGCATCCTTCCTGAAATAAACGGAGACCAAATGGCCATTCCCCAACGAATCGAAGACGCTGAGGCTCGTCGAGAAATTGGAAGTGGTCGTCGGATTGTTTACGTCGAAAGCAGCGGGGGCCGTCGCACGGGAATCAATATTAGCCACCAGGTCCAGTGCGGTGGTTGCTTGCGGGGGAAACGTCGTGGAGGGCACATTAAGATTCCCCACCTGGCCGCTGAGATTGCCGGTGGGGTCGGCCTGATACCCCTGGAGAAAGAGACCGTCCGGATTTACGATAAATCCGTCTTTATTGACACTGAAAAGCCCGGCGCGCGTGAAGGCTTCCGCACCCGCTGGCGATTGCAATTGAAAGAATCCATCTCCATCGAGCGCCAGGTCGAGGCCATTGCCGGTCGTCTCGAACGAGCCCTGGGTAAACTGGCTTCGGATACTGTTCACAGAAACCCCATGTCCTACTTCGGATCCGCTCGACGCCCCGCTTAAGTTTCCTCCAATCACATCGGCGAAGGCGATGCTGCTGTCTTTAAAACCGACGGTCGCCATGTTCGCGATATTATTGCTGACGACCGAAAGGCCGGTTCCGAAGGCATTGATCCCGCTGACGCTTGAAAAAAGAGACGTTAAAATGGCCATTTCATTTACCTCCTGTTTTTCTTAGTTATCGATCCGCAATACGCCCGACGCCGGCACCCGCGCGCCGTTCACCATCAGATAAGCGATGTTGTTCTCGAACGTCACGCCGGTCACCTGCCCGTGGGTATAGGTCGTCGCCTGGACCGGTTGTCCGCTGCCGTCCACCGCAGCCACGTTAAGGGTATATTCGCCGCTCGGCAGCCGATTTCCCTGGTCATCGAGACCGTTCCAGGTCACGGTTTGTAATCCTGCTGGCTGCGCGCCCGCTCGGAGGGATCGGACGACATTTCCCTCCCTATCGGAGATCTGAATCAAGACCTGTTTTGCATCTCCACCCAATTGATAGCTTAAGGTCGGTGATGTATTTCCATTGACCGGAATCGTGCTCCCCTCCACCTGAACATTCTTGCCAATCAGGCCGGCCGCGCTGTAATTATTGATCGAGGCCATATATTGCGTGAGCGTTCCAATGCTCTTGTTCATGTCGACCGCCTTCTCCACCTGGCTGAACTGGGCGAGCTGCGTGACAAATTGTGTGCTGTCCATCGGCTGCAGCGGATCCTGGAATTGCAATTGCGCCGTCAGCAGCCTTAAGAAAGTGTCTGCGCCGAGTTGATTGACGGCCTGTGTGACCGCCGTCGATTGTGTCGGCGGTGTGGTCTGTGTTGCCTGTGTTGCATTAATTGCCATCGGTTTCCTCCCAAAAATGTCGCTCATTCCTTGATTGATAACGAGAATCCCCTCTCTTCATATATAGATATTGATCGCGCCTCGCGCCTCTTGGATCATCCACCGTTGGTCGGCAGAGATCTCCCCCCCCTCAGCCGAAAAAAGAGAGGCCCCCGATCCATAAAACGGAGCGTCCGTTCCACGCTGTCGGAGCTGATTTTCCCAGCCGAGCGAAGCCTGGCCGGGATTCCCGAGGCTGACCGAAAATCGATCGACCTTCAATCCCTGATCGGCGAGCGTGCCCCTGAGCAACTCCTGATTCCCTTCCAAAATCGCCTTGACATAGGGATGCTTCGTCACTACCTCCGCCACAACCCGCTCTTGCCGAACGGAGATATCGATCTGAAGCGTCCCGAGCGTTTCCGGCTCCAGCCGGAGTCGGAAGGAGTGTTCATCTTTCCCGTGAGACAAGGTCCATTTCTCGGCAATTTGGTGAAGAAGCTGTCTTCCATCCGGCAGCCCCTCCGGGGGCGCGAGACCGGGCGTCCCTTTTGACTGGACCGAATCGGACGGTCGGACGCCGTTTTCGATCCGATCATTCGCGTGAACCGTGGAAGGGGAAAGCGCGGTAAGGTTCGTTGTCATCTCATTCGCAAATAGCGGAACACTCTCCGATCCCTTCGATCTCTTTTCCGTTCCGGCCCCTTCGGATCGCTCCTGACCTGTATCGGAAGAGGTCGAAAGCAAGTTATTTTCTTTTCCCGTCGCAGGGACCGATTCGGCTTTGAGGAAAGAATGAAACCCGGTTGGGGAAGCTCCCTCCGGCGTGGCCGAAGGGGCTGAACCGGGATGCGCCGCCGCCTTCTGAGAGTGGGCCTCTCCCGAGATCAGGGGCGGAACCTCCTCTTTAATGAGTGCAGAGGCGCTCGACGGGCGGTCCGATCCAGATGAATCCGATCGGCTGACCTGTTTTGAGGGAGCTTCCGCCTCCGTCACTTTTTGATCGGTCGGTCCAATCGGACCGGATCGCTCTTCTTGTGGCTCCATTTCGGGAGTATCGGCAACCGCTTTAAGATTGACCTGTTTTGGAGCCGGTTGAACTCCCAGGGACGGCAATGTCATCCCCAAAAGGTCCTTCGCTATCGCGGGGGGTTGAGGTAGTGAAGGTCCATTCGGCAAGGGATTCTGTTCAGCGGTCGTCTGAATCATCGTCGCCGGGGGAATGGTAAATCCGGCGGCAGCCATGAGCGCTGGATCGGCTGCAACAGGGTCTGGAGACGCCTCTTCACCCTTCGCGTCCGGGAGCGGGTCCTTCTTCTCCTCTTTCCCGTCGACCGGGTAGAATCCCGACGCGGATAGGGACAGCATCGCACCGACGGTAAGGTTCAGCGGCGCTTTCTCCTTCTCCACTAAAGGGGTCTCACTCGGGTTGGAGACTTGCTCCAGGACTTTTTGGAACCGATCGCTCTTCTCTCCCGCCCTGGACACCGGCTTTGGGTCCTGCGCTCTGATAGGGGCAAGGTCATTCATTATCGAAAGATCGGATCGGTCATTCATTTTTTATTTCCAGACGTCCATCACTTGATCGATGATTTGAGATCAGAGCCGGATAGAGCAAGATGCATACCACTGCGATTTTCCTTGTTTCATCAGCTGTTTTATCGGGACCTGCTTCCCTTCTCTGGAATCTCTTTGCCTACCGGTCGGCATTTTCTGCCGACAACCCCATCGATCCGGCACGATGCGTTGACAGAAGGGAAAAGTCTGTTATCCTCTCTTCTGTTGTCACTATGGTATAGCCTTCTTGTGTATATTCGATCGAGCGCGCATGAGCGATGTCCGGATTCTTATCATTGAAGATGACCCTCCCGTCAGAGCGTTGGTCTCTGAGCTGCTGGCCCGAGGTGGATATCAGGTCGAAACAGCGCCCGACGGCCTGAAAGCCCTCTCCTTAATAAAGCAGTCCCCCTATCAGCTCTATCTGATCGATTATCATCTTCCCGGCGTCAACGGCATCGATGTCATGAAAGAAATTAAGCGGATCGACCCCTTGGCAGTCTGCATAATAATGACCGCCAATGGAACGGTGACCCTTTCGGTGCGGGCGATGAAATCAGGGGCGTTTGACTTCATCACCAAGCCGTTTGACAACGAATCTGTATTAAGCGGGATCAAAAACGGGGTGGCGTATGGTCGTCTCAAACAGGAAAACCTGACCTTAAAGAAAATAATCTGCGAAAAATATCAATTTCAAAATATGATCGGCGAGAGCCCTCCGATGCATGGAATTTATGACCTCATCTCGCGCGTCTCCAACAGCGACAGCACGATCCTCATCCAGGGGGAGAGCGGCACCGGAAAAGAGATCGTCGCCAAAACCATCCATTACAACAGCACAAGGCGAGACATGCCGTTGATCTCGGTGAACTGCGGGGCGATCCCCGAATCGCTCCTGGAGAGCGAGCTCTTCGGTCACGAAAAAGGGGCCTTTACCGGCGCAGTCACTTCCCGGATGGGACGATTCGAGTTGGCAGAGGGGGGCACGCTTTTCCTCGATGAGATCAGTGAACTCCCTCTTTCCTTACAGGTCAAATTACTTCGGGTATTGCAGGAGCGCTCTTTTGAGCGGGTCGGCGGGACCCAAACGATCCATGTCGACGTTCGGATCATCGCGGCCACAAACCAAGATCTGGAACGGGCCGTCGAAGAAAACCACTTCCGAAAGGATCTTTTCTACCGGTTGAACGTGATTCCGATCGTGATGCCCTCTCTTCGACAAAGAAAGGAGGACATTCCCCTGCTCATTGCGCACTTTATTCAACGGTTGAAAGATAAAAAACCTCACAAGATCGAAGGGGTCTCTCCAGACGCGATGAAGCTTCTGCTCGATTATCCCTGGCCGGGGAATATCCGGGAACTCGAGAACTTCATTGAGCGGTTGGTCATCCTTAAACAGGAAGGGTTCATCCAACCGGCCGACCTGCCCGAGACCCTCACGAAAGGCCAAGAACGCCGGCTGCTGTTTCAATTTGATCTCCCCGAAGAAGGCGCTAACTTTTTCGAACTGGTCTCCGAGTTTGAGAACCAACTCCTTCAGCAGGCGCTGCTAAAAGCGAACGGCGTCAAAAATCGGGCGGCGCAGCTGCTAAGAATGAACAGAACCACGCTCGTTGAAAAACTCAAGCGGCGATGGGCCTCCGATGCTGCCTGGGATTCTCCCTCTTCCGATACAGAGGGTCCCCGAAAATCTCTCTCGGCTGGGAACCCGATATAAACCAATGATGCTTCTTCTCGATTCTTGACTCCGGCTGTCAACCCGTTGACGGCACCCTCCCTTGAGGCAACGACCATGGTGCCTCCCCCTTCACTGAATTCGTTTAAAATTCTCCGCCGAAACGAAATCCCTTCATCCGGATCAACGAAAGAGTCGGCACCCTTCTTGCTTATACCGGGTTGGGGTAGAAATATGTCGATGAAAATGGTTTCGAGGGTCTCGGCACGATTTGGAATGAACCTCCTCATTCCGATCACATTCGTCTTTTTCTTGCAGTCGAATGTTCGGGCGGAGGATCGGGAACTTCCCTTGTTCCCCGAAAACTATGCCACGCCGGAAGAAGATCCCTTTAAAAAGATTTTGGAAGAATATCGTGGCAACAACTTCGCGCGTGCCGCCGCGGCGACCGATCAGCTCTTACAGCGGTTATCGGAAGGCCCGCTTTCGGAAACAGCCTCCTTTCTCCGGGGCGACATTCAACTGAAGTGGGCACAAACGGGAGGGACCAAACACCTTCATCGCGCCATTTCCGCGTTTCATGAAGCGCAGCAGAGATATCCCGATTCGGAAAATGCGATCCGCGGCCTTTGGAGGATCGGCCAAGCGTATGAACAGCTCGGTTTCAATTATGAAGCGATCGGAAGCTTCAAGAGAATTCTTCTTCGGCATCCGAACAGCCGGTTCGCCCCGCTCGCTCAAATTGGAATCGCTCAAACCTACCGGGGATGGAAAAAGTGGACTGAAGCGGCCGAGGCGTATGAAGGGATCCACCTTGATTCCCTTTCTCCGGAGGACCAGACGCTTGTTCTGGTGGGACATGCAGACAGCCTCTTTCATCAAAACCAATTTGAGGCTGCTTATCGAAAATATGAACAGGGAAAGGCCCTCTCGGGGAGTAGGCCGACCCCGGTCGTCTTATTCCAACATGCCGAGTCCGCCTATCGGACCGGCCGGACCGGCCAAGCGCGTCAACTCTTCTTTAACCTGCTGACCCTTTCCTCGCGCGATCCCCTCGCACCGGTCGCCTTTGTCCGAACTGCAGACACGTGGCGACGCGAAGGGGTCATCGACAAAGCAGGGCTGGTCTACACCCAAGTGCTGGCGGCGCCCGGAACAAACCCAAGCGGCGGCCTCGACAAGCTGATTGCCGCGATCGGCCAGATCACGATGCAAGCGTGCGGCGCGCCGGTCTCATCGAAACCGCTCCTCTGTCAAACGGCCTTGGACGAAGAGGGGCTTCATCAAGCGCTGGAATTGGTCGAAACCCAGGCGAGGATCGTTTTACAAGCATCCCGTCTCGATGATTTCGCACAAGAGACCCTTCTGGAAGCCATCGAACAGTTTCGAACCTACGGTGCGTTTACCGTGGCGCTCGATCTGGAAGAGCATCTGATGGCCTTTCCCTCCGCTTCCCATTTCAAACTCCGCCTCACGGCCGTTTATCGAAAAACCATCGGAGAAGAGATCGGCCGGCTTGCAAAAAAAGGGGACGACCTTAAGATCGTCGAGCTCTTTCATGCACGCTCCGCCGATTTTACTCCGCCGATGCTGACCGGTCCGACCGGCTTACAGGTGGGGGTCAGCCATGCCCGCCTCGGCCTTCATGCACAGGCGATCGAGCTTTTTTCCCCCATCGCCGCCAGCTTGTCCAACCGATCGGCGGAGGAGGCCCTCTTCCTGCTCGGAAAGAGTCTGCTGGAAGAGGACGCCTACGACCGTGCCGAGCAGAAATTGAGCGCCTTCATTAAACGTTATCCCAGAAGTCCCCGGATCCTCTCCGTTCTGGTCGATCTCGGCGGCGCCCTCGATCGCCAGGGGAAAGCCGATCGCGCGATTGAAATCTATCACAAATGGCTCCTTAAATACCCGAGCCATCCCCATCAGGAACGGATCTCTCTTTTGCTCGCCAAGGCCTACCAACGGAAGGGAAATTTTCGAGAAGAGGCGGCAATCTATCAAAAATGGATGAGCCGCAATCCTTCAAAGTCGGCTGATCTCGCCCTCGACTTAGGGGAGGCCTATTATCATCTCCGGGAATATGGAAAAGCGATCCAACTTTATCAAACCGTATTGAAAGAAAATCCGGAGACGTCGAAAGAGGATTGGATCCGATTTCAGATGGCCAAGAGCTACCACGCGATGGGACAGCGGGATCGCGGGAGCTCGCTCTTTGACCAGCTCGTTCAAAACGCGAAAGATCCGCTCATGCGACAGATGGCTGCGGAAGAAAAAGCCTCCTTAAAACAAAAGCGCGGGGTCGATGGGAATCGAAGAAAAGAAGGCTAAGCTTCTGGAAGAAGCATTCAGCCGGTTCAATGAAACGTCGGTCGATCTGGAGAAAGCCTATCGCCTTCTCCAAGAGCAGGTGGCCCAATTGAAGCAGGAGCTCGAAGCGAAGAGCCATGCGCTGGCAGAGAGCCTCCAGCAACGGGAAGCGCTTCGAGAAGAGGCGGAGCGGAATCACCGCTTGGCCGCCGTCGGGGAAATGGCCGCCCGAATGGCGCATGAGCTGAGAAACCCGCTCGGAAGCATCGAGCTCTTTGCCTCTCTTTTAAAGAAAGGGCTGACCGATCCGTCGCTGCGACACTATGCCGGTTATATCTCGACCGCCGTCTCCGCGATGGACTATGCCCTCTCGAACCTCCTTCTTTTCACACGAACACCGACCCCTCACTTTCGAAGAGCAGAGTTCAGGAAGATAATCCAAGACGCCTACCTTTTCGCCCTTCCGTTGATTCAACAAAATCAGATCAAATGGATTGAATCGATCGACTCTCCGCCGGAATGGTTCTGGTGCGATGAAGATCTGATCCGCCAGATTCTTCTGAATTTGATTTTGAACGCGGTCGAAGCGATGCCCCGGGGAGGAGAGCTCCGCCTGGAAGTTCTCTCCCGCCGGGATCCGGCCGCGCCGGGTTCGGATTCCGCAGCGGCGGAGGGGATGACGATGCGGATCTCCGATACGGGGGCCGGGATTTCCCAAGAGATCCTCCCGAGAATTTTCGATCCCTTCTTTACCACCAAACAAAGCGGAACCGGTCTCGGCCTGGCGATCGTCCATAATGCCGTGACGGCGCACGGCGGATCGATTCAGGTTCAGAGCGAGGTCGGCCGGGGGACGACCTTTATATTGGAATTGCCTTCCCTCCGGCCCATAAACCGATCTGAGGAGAAGAGCGAATGACCGATCCCTCCCCTTCCAAACCGATCCTGGTGGTGGATGATGACCCTGCCATGCGGCTCGCCCTCGCGGAGAGTCTTCGACAGGCGGGCCACTCTGTTTTGATCGCCTCCGGGGGGGAAGAGGCGGTCGCGCTCTGCCGCGAGCCGATCGCGCTGATGATGACCGACATCCGGATGCCGGGGATGAATGGGATGGATCTCTTTCAGGAGGTCAAAAGGCTCAAGCCGTCGCTTCCGATTATTTTGATGTCGGCGTTCGGAACCATCGAGGTTGCGGTGGAGGCGATGAAGTCGGGGGCCTTCGATTACCTGGTGAAACCGTTCTCACAAGAGGCACTCGAGACGGTCGTTCGGAAGGCGTTGAGGGCGCAGGAACCTTCGGCGGCTCCATGGCAGCCGAGACCGACGGAGACGTCGGCAGGAAGAGCGTTGCTCACCCAGGACCCCGGCCTGCTGAAGCTTCTTAAAACGGCCGAAGTGGTCGCCGCCGGCCAAACCTCGATATTGATCGAGGGGGAGAGTGGAACGGGAAAGGAGCTCCTGGCGCGCTTCATCCACAGCCATAGCGCGCGGGCGCACCGTCCCTTTATCGCCATCAACTGCGCCGCAGTCCCGGAGGCGCTGCTCGAGAGCGAGCTCTTTGGATTCGAAAAAGGGGCCTTCACCGGTGCGGCGGCGAGAAAGCCGGGCCGCTTTGAGCTGGCCCACACCGGAACATTGCTTCTCGATGAAGTCGGCGAAATGCACCTCTCGCTTCAGGCCAAACTGCTCCGGGTCCTACAGGAGCGCGAGGTCGACCTGCTCGGCGGAAAAGGCCCCATCTCCCTCGACATCCGGGTCATTGCCGCCACGAACCGCCCGCTGTGGGAAGAGGTCAAGGCCGGCCGGTTCCGCGAAGACCTCTACTACCGGCTGAATGTCTTCCCGCTCCGGCTCCCCCCGCTGAGACAGCGGATCGTCGACATTCCCCTGCTCGCCGATCATTTCATCAAGAAAGGATCGTTCAAAAACGGGAAAGCGGTCCTCTCCATCTCACCCGAGGCGCTCTCCCACCTGATGAGGCAGGAGTGGCGGGGAAATGTCCGGGAGTTTGAAAATGTCATCGAACGGGCGGTCCTCCTCTGCGATCAGGGGGTCATCCGCCCTGATCACCTCCTCTTCGAGGAAGCCTTCGAGCCAAAAGCGGAGCGCCCCGCGCTGCGAGCCACCACCGTCTGGGAGGCCGAACGGGGTCTGATCCTAGAGACCCTCGAGCGGGTCGGCGGCAACCGAACCCATGCCGCCCGGCTCCTCGGCATCAGCATTCGGACCCTCCGGAACAAACTGAAGGAGTACCGAACCGCCGAGCTCGCAGACCCGTCCCCTTCCGGAATGGTCGGCGTTCCCTTGGAGCGGCAAGAGATGAAAGAGATGCAAGATATAAAGGAGGAATGAAATGATCGAAGGGATCTTTGATAAAACAGTCGGCCTGTTGTCGGAAGCGCTCGATCTGCGGAGCGAGCGGCATCGGGCCATCGCCGCGAACATCGCCAATCAGGATACCCCCGGCTATCAGGCGATGGAGGTGAACTTCAAGGAGGCGCTCAGCACCGCCTCCGGATCTCTCCCGATCGCCCTCCACCGGACCGATCCGGCCCATCTCTCCCCGACCGGAAGCGGCCCGGCGGCTTCGCATGCCACCGTCTCGTCGGGACCTTCGCATCGGCTCGATGGGAATACGGTCAACGCGGAAAAGGAGATGGCCAAGCTGGCCGAGAATACGTTGCTCTACACCGCGTCGACCCAGATGATTATCTCAAAGTTTAGAGCGATTCAAAGCGCTATTAAGGGAGGCAATTAATGGACATTGAAAAAGCATTTTCCATATCGGCCTCGGCCCTGGATGCCCAGCGGGCCCGGTTGGATGTCATCTCCAGCAATCTCGCCAATGTCGAATCGACGCAGACAGCGGAGGGAGGCCCCTACCGACGAAAAGATGTCGTCTTCTCCGCAACACCGGGCGGAGGGACGTTTGACGAAACGCTTCGATCTCATTTCGATGGAAGCCAGCCGGGGGTCTCGGTGACCCAGATCATCCAAGACGACCGCCCCTTTAAACGGGTCTATGAGCCGCAGCACCCGAGTGCCGATTCGGACGGCTATGTTCTTTATCCGAACATCAATGCCATGGAGGAGATGGTCAATATGATCTCGGCCCTCCGCTCTTACGAAGCGAATGTCACCGCGCTGAATGCGACCAAGAGCATGGCGATGAAAGCGCTCGACATCGGCAGATAACGAGAGGAGATAAACAATGGCGATACAACCGATCGGGCCGAATCAAATCCCCCCGCCGCAAGCGGCGGGCGGCGTCGAGAAATCAGACGGCGGTTTTGCAGACACGTTGAAGGAGTCGATCCGCCAGGTCAATGACGCGCAACTGCAAGCCGACCAGGCGATCACCGACCTGACAACCGGCAAGCAACAAGATCTCCACCAAACGATGATCGCGATTGAGAAAGCCAACCTTTCTTTTGAACTGATGATGCAGGTTCGGAACAAGATTGTCTCCGCTTATGAAGAAATCTCCCGAATGCAAATTTAGTTTTGGGGAATGCTCCCCTGATTTGGGCGCGCCCTTCAGCGCGCCCCCAACCGAGGTAAACGATGGCAGAGCTTCTACAACAGATGACGACGGGGTCCTTCGCCAAAAAGGTCGCCCTGATGCTGGTTTTGGCCGCGACTTTCGCCGGCGGGGTGGTCCTCTGGCTCTGGACGCAGAAACCGGAGCTTCAAATCCTCTTCACCAACCTCTCTTCGGACGATGCCGCCTCCGTCATCAGCAAGCTCAAGGAGTCGCACATTCCTTATGAGCTGTCGGCCGACAGCACCGCCATCTCCGTCCCAGGGGAGCGGGTTCATGAGCTTCGCCTGCAGCTGGCGAGCCAGGGTCTGCCTCAAGGGGGCGGGGTCGGGTTTGAAATCTTTGATCGGAATACCTTCGGAACGACTGAATTCGTCCAGAAGCTAAACTACCGAAGGGCGTTGCAGGGAGAGCTCAGCCGAACCATCAGCCAGCTGGCGGAGGTCAGCAAAGCGCGCGTCCATCTGGTCGTTCCGGAAAAGACCCTCTTTTCCGACCGGCAAGAGCCCTCCCGTGCCTCGGTGGTCGTGACCCTCCGTTCCGGAAAACGGCTCGCGGAGGGGCAGATTCAGGGAATCATTCACCTCGTCTCGAGTAGCGTGGAGGGATTGAGTCCGCAGACGGTGACCGTCGTCGACAGCCACGGCCAGATCCTCTCCAAAACGGTCGACGGCTCCCCGACCGCCCAGATGACCTCGACCCAGCTCGATTATCAGCAGCATTTGGAGAAAGAGATTGAAGGAAAAATCCAGAGCATGCTCGAACGGGTCGTCGGCGCCGGGAAGGCGGTGGTCCGGGTAACCAGCCTCCTCGATTTAAGGCAGGTGGAGCATACCGAAGAAAAGTTCGACCCCGACACCCAGGTGGTCCGAAGCGAACAGCGCGCCCAGGAGCAGATGAACGGTACCTCCGGCGCCGCCGGTCCCTCCGGGGTTCCCGGCGTCTTATCGAATGTTCCTCCCGGGACGCAAGCGGCCGCGCCGAACGGCGCCAGCAGCAACAACAACGCTCAGAAGAAGAATGAGGTGATCAACTACGAGATCAGCAAAACGGTCAGCCGGATCATCGAGCCGATCGGGACGATCAAAAAACTCTCGGTGGCGGCGCTGGTCGACGGGACCTATGAAGCAGCCAAGGGAGATACCCCGCGCAAGTATCTCCCTCGGAACGAGGAAGAGATGAAGAAGCTGGAAGAGCTGGTAAAGAAAGCGATGGGCTACTCCGCCGAACGGCAAGATCAGATCGAGATGGTCAATATCCCCTTTGAGACGAACGCCCTTTCGGAAGAGGAGACCGCTCCGGAGCCGCCGAGCCGCCTCACCCAATGGCTCCCCTTCGCCAAATACGGCATCGGGCTGGTGGTCGGGCTGATCGCCTTCTTTTTCATCATCCGCCCTGCGCTGAAAGCGCTCCTCATCCCTTCGCCGACCTTCCAGACCGGACCGGCGCAGATGTCGGCCGGCGGGATGGGAGAGCTGCCGACGGCGACCCCGAGGACCGAGCAGATGGTTCAGATTGCAAAGCAGAACCCGCAGGCGGCGACGATGGTGGTCAAGCAGTGGCTCAAAGAGAAGTAACGGTCGGTCCGCTTCTCTCACAGAGCGCGGGTGTTTAGAGATTGAGGAAGAATGAGAAAGTTGACCGGCACCGATAAGACGGCGATCCTCTTGCTGACGTTGGGGGAAGATGTCGCCTCCGAGGTGATGAAACACCTCGACCCGAAGGAGGTTCGGAAGATTAGCGCGACGATCGCTAAGCTCTCCGACATCTCGCAAGAGGAGATCGATTCAGTCTGGAGCGACTTTGCCACCCACGCCAGCGCCGGGGCCGCGCCAAAGCTGGGAGGAAGAGACTATCTGCAGCGGGTCTTGACGAAGGCGTTGGGGCACGAGCGGGCGGCCAAAGTCATGAGCGATTTTCCGGCTTCGGAAGAGACGGGGCTGGATGAATTGAAGTGGACCGAACCGAAAGCGCTCAGTGGCTTGCTCCGGGCCGAGCATCCTCAGACGATCGCCTTGATCCTCACCCACCTCGATCCGGCGCAGGGAGGCCAAATCTTGATGCAATTTCCGGAGGAGCTCCGGGCCGACATCGGCCTTCGGATGGCAACGATTGAAGAGATCCCGCCGGGGATGATGAAAGAGATCACCGAGGCGCTTCATGGGGAGCTGCAATTCGTCGGCGGAACGCCCGGCAAGAAGGTCTCCGGGGTAAAGTTGGTGGCCGACCTGCTGAATCAGGTCGATCAGGCGACCGAGCAAGCGATCCTGACGTCGATCTCGCAAAACAATCCGGAGCTGGCCGAAAAGATCAGCCAGCTGATGTTTACCTTCGACGACCTGATTCAGCTCGACGATCGCGGCATGCAGGAGATGTTGAAAGAAGTCAGCAAAGACGCCCTCGCCGTCGCGCTCAAGGCGGCGAAAGAAGCGGTCAAGCAGAAGATCTTTAAGAACATGTCGGAGCGGGCGGTCCAGCTGCTGACCGAAGACATGGAGGCGCGTGGACCGGTGAAGGTCAGCGAGGTCGAGAAGACCCAGCAGGCGATCATCAAAATTGTGAGACGGCTCTCGGAAGAGGGAAAAATCGCACTGGGAGGGAAAGAAGATGGAGATGCTCTGGTCTAAGGTCGTCCGGGCCAAAGAGATCGAAGAGGAAGGGGTCTCGACCTACCTGTTAAAAGAGGTCTCCCCCTCCGGGCCGGGACAGTCCCCCGCCGATCAAATCGGAGGGAAGCTCTCCGCGATCGAACGCGACGCCTACGAGCGCGGATTCGCATCGGGGGAGAAAGCGGGGCGGGAATTCGGTCTCAAACAGATCGAAGCGACCCATCAGCTTCTCTCTCGTCTGCTGGAGGAACTTCAGGCGGCCAAACCGGCCCTTCTGAAAAATGCAGAAAAAGAGGTCTTACAGCTCGCCCTCGCCGTCGCCCGGCGAATTCTGCTTCCAGAAATTAGCCAGAATCCAGAACACCTTCTTGGATCGATCCGGACGGCGATCCAAAAAATGGGGCAGATCGAAACGTTGGTGATCCACCTTGCCCCTGCAGACCTCGACCGGATGCGGCGGGAGCGGGACCAGATTACAGAGTGGGCGGGAAAGATCGCGTGGCTTCGGTTGGAGCCGGACGTAAATCTCCATCCGGGAGAATGCATGATCGAGAGCAACGATCAGGTGGTCGACCTGAGAATCGACACCCAGCTCGCGGTGATTGAAGAAGAACTCTGCAAAATGGACCCGCCGGAATGAATAAAGCCACCGCGGGATACCTCGACCAGATCAAAAAGATCGATCCCTCCCCGCCCCATGGCCGGATCTCTCAGGCGATCGGGCTGGTGTTGGAAGGATACGCGTCGATCTCCGCCATCGGAGAGGTCTGCGAGATCGCTTCGGCCGGAATGAAAGAGCCCCTTCTGGCCGAAGTGGTCGGCTTTCGTGAAAACAAAATCTTGTTCATGCCGTTGGGAGAGCTGGTCGGGATCGGACCGGGAAGCGCCATTATCAGCCGCGGACGCCAAGCGACCGCCGCTGTCGGGGAAGGGCTGTTGGGAAGGGTGATCGACGGCCTTGGAAATCCGATCGACGGTAAGGGCCCGCTGAAAGGGACCCAATCGCACCCGCTCTATGTCACCCCCCCCAGCCCGTTGGAGCGGCAAAGGATCAGTCGCCCGCTCGACCTCGGCATCCGCGCGATCAATGGACTGCTCACCTGCGGAAGCGGACAACGGATGGGAATTTTTGCCGGGAGCGGCGTCGGGAAGAGCGTCCTCCTCGGGATGATCGCCCGGTTCACCTCCGCCGATGTGAATGTCATCGCGATGATCGGAGAGCGAAGCCGGGAGGTCAAGGAGTTCATCGAGAAAGACCTCGGAGAGGAGGGGCTTCGCCGCTCGGTCGTCGTGGTCGCCACCTCCGACCAGCCTCCCCTGGTTCGGCGCCGTGGGGCCTTCCTCTCGATGGCGATCGCCGAGTATTTTCGAGACCGGAATAAACAGGTCCTACTGATGATGGACTCGCTCACCCGCCTCGCCCACGCCCAACGGGAGATCGGCTTGGCGATCGGAGAGCCGCCGACCACCAAGGGATACACCCCATCGGTTTTCGCGCTCCTTCCGAAATTCCTGGAGCGGGCCGGCACCTCTTTCGGCGACGGGACCGTCACCGGCCTCTTCACGGTCCTCGTGGAGGGAGACGATCTAAACGATCCTATCCCCGATGCCGTTCGGGCGATCTTGGACGGCCATATCGTCCTCTCCCGCGACCTCGCGGCACAGAATCAGTACCCGGCGATCGACCTGCTCAACAGCACCAGCCGGGTGATGATCGACCTGATCGACAACAATCATCTCCAGCTGGCACGGAACGTCTCCGACTTGATGGCGACGTACAAAAAAGTGGAAGACCTCATCCATATCGGCGCGTACAAGCCGGGAAGCAACCCGAAGGTCGATCAGGCGCTCGCGCGATGGGATCGCATTCAAGGCTTTCTTCGGCAACGGATCGACGAGAAGGTCCCTTTCCAAGAGAGCTTGCAGGCGTTGAAGAACATTTTTATTTGACGCAGCCGTCCGGGAAGGTGCGCCGTCGGAATGGATGAGAAGCGGAGCGGATCAAAATAACCTCTCTCTGATAAGTGAGGAACAGGATGCCTCGATATCATTCAAAACTGGATGCGGTCCTTCAACAACGCAAGCATCACGAGGAGGCGCTCCAGGGGGAATTTCTGGAGATGAAACGCGCGCTGGATACTGCAGAAGAGCAGCTCCACCGGCTCCATCAGGAATTGGAAACGGCGCTGAAGGATTTTGCCGAGCAGCAAGGGGCCGGGATGGCCCCCCACGAGATG
Source organism: Candidatus Manganitrophaceae bacterium (assembly GCA_016200325.1). NCBI lineage: Bacteria > Pseudomonadati > Nitrospirota > Nitrospiria > Candidatus Troglogloeales > Candidatus Manganitrophaceae > Candidatus Manganitrophaceae bacterium. Next base: position 17,134 of record JACQEZ010000007.1, on the reverse strand, counting down.
GACCTCTACTATCGATTCATCAAACAACAATATGGCCAGCTGGAAGAGCGGCGGGCGACGGTTCAACGTCTCGCCGATCAATGCGAGAGAAAACGGCAGGACCTGCTGGAGGCAACACGGGAGAAAAAAGTAGTGGAGAAAATTGAAGCGAATCGAAAAGAGTTCTACTTCAAAGGCCTCCAGAAGAAAGAGCGCGACCTCCTCGATGAGCTCGCCGGCCGCGCCAAAAAGGAATCGCCATGAAAATCCGAATGATGATCCGAATGTCGGTCCAACATGCTGTCGGGCTTGCTCTCTGGACGATCATTTTAATCGCGCCGCTCCTCCATGCCGAGACGGAGCCCCCCCCCAAAGCAGGGGCGATGATCACCCATGCGCCTCCCCCGCCCGATCCCTCCTCCCCAGCCGCCATGATCCGGGCGATCGAGCAGCGGAAGGGCGAATTGGATCAACGGGCACACGAGCTCGATCTCAAAGAGGAGCGGATTCGGCAGATGGAGCAAGAGGTCAGCCAGATGCTAAAGAAGTATTCTCAGATCCGCCAAACGCAGGAAGAGAAGGAAACGAAGAAGAAACAAGAGGACGAGAAGCAGTTGGGGCGACTCGTCAAGATGTATGAGACGATGCCGGCAGAAGAGGCGGCCGCTCGGATTGACCGGATGGATGAATCTTTTGCCTTGAGCTTGTTGGGGAAAATAAAAGAGAAAAACGCCGCCCAGATCCTTGCCGGATTAAACCCAACCAAAGCAGCGAAGCTGACAGAGAAACTGGCGAGATCTTCCCGATAGTGCAGCCCGATATAAAATAGACCGGGCCGAGACACGGTTAATGCGATCGGTCGATCTGGGCCAACATCTCTTTAATAGAGCCGATCCGACTGACCACCCGCTCCTCGTCCTTTTTAGAAAAGCGGGCCGCTTCGGCCAACCCCCCCGCGTAGAGATCTCCCTCTTCTTGACGACACCCCAGCCCAAACCGATGGCAAAATCGATTGGCGAGCGCGACGACGGCAACCAACTGCGGGCGCTCCTTTGCTTGAGAGAATGCGTGGTGATAGCGGACGACCTCCTGCAACCAGGGCTGTAATTTCCAGGCGGCGGCGACAAAGGAACCCGCATTCCCATGATATTCGGAAAGGACCGCGTCCAAGTCGGCATCGGTCAATCCGCGGTCGGCCCACTCCTGTTTTTTCTTCCCCTGGAATTCTTGATCGAGCGCCGTATAGATGATCAGCTTTCCGATATCGTGCAACAATCCGGATAAAAAGGCATCTTCTTTTTCCTTCAGCCCGGTGAGCTCCGACAACAGCGCGGCAAGGTATGCACAGCCGATCGCATGCTGATTGAGCTGCCGACACTCCTCCCGATAACGCCCGCCGGCAAACTCCTTCGAGATCATCGAGAAACCGAGCACCAAGATGCGGACCTGATCAAGCCCGATCCGCGTGATTGCCGTCGGAAGGGTCTCGAACTTATAGACCCCGCCATAATAAGCCGAGTTGGCGATCCGGATGATGTTGGAAGTGATCGCTTGGTCGTTGGCAATGATCTTGGCCAAATCGACCGAGTTGGCCCGCTCTCCCATCTGAAGAATCCGGTCGGCGACGCCCGGCATCGGCGGCACCTGGAAGTTGCTGTCACTCATCTTCTTCGCAATGACACTTCTGAGACGGCCCTGCCCCTCCTTCGAATCTGGGATCGGCACCGCCGGCGGAACGGTCGCCGGTGCGGGCGGCTTCTTGTTCAGCACCTCCATGGCCTGCTTTACGGTAAAGGCCGGCTTGACCGGAGCGGCCGGTGCGGGGCGGCTTTCATCTTCCGGAGAAACGGTCTTTTGGGCGACCGAAAGCGCGATCTCCTTTTGACAGTGCGGACAGGTGATAATCGTCTGTGGAGGCTGTTCCATACCGATGGGCCTTCTGTAATTGAGATCGCGCGGCGCTGCACGAACGGCATCGATAGCCGTTTTACGACTTAAGGCCAAAGTATAACATATGAAGACAGGATGACCTCCTCCTTACGTTGAATACGCTTCAGGTCCTAATATTAAACAGGGAGTAGACTCGGTCATCGGACCCGTTTGATTTTGGCTTGCCTTTTAAGGAAGGGTTGGTATACTGGTCGCCATAAAAAGGAGCCGACCAATGTCCTTAAGAATGACCCCGAAACGGAACCCTCTTCTTTTCGCCCTGCTCTTCGTCCTTTGGGTGATCGCGAAGGATCAGAAATCAGAGGCAAGGGAGGCTAAATTTAAAATGGAAGTCCTTCAGCGTGAGGGCGGGCCGGTCGTTTCAAAAATATGGACCGTCGCGAATACGCTGATCATCACCGAGCCCCTCTCCCTTCCGGGAAAATGTCAGAAAGTCGCCGGGGAGGTAAATATTCAGGGAAGAAAAATTTTCGTCAAAGTAAAAGCTTCAGAGAAGGAGCCGGCCAAGGAGGGCGATTGCGCCGAAGGGGCCAATCCGACCGGGGTCAAGATCACCATTCCGGCGCTTCAAACCGGAGATTTCTCCGTCAACCTTGAGACCCCCCAAAGAGAACTCACCGATACCATTAAGGTTGATTGGTAAAATCGATCACCCCCGGCCGGTTAACGCAGCCTCCCTTCGTTCGTCCACCCCCCTCCCAGCGCTTTATAAAGTTGAACGATCGAGGCGAGATGAAGACGGCGGGTCGCCGTCAGCGCGAGCTGCGCATCAAAGAGATTCCGCTTTGCCGTGAGCACGTCGAGATAATTTGAAATTCCTCCTTGGTATCTGACCTCCGCCAAATGCAGGGCCGACTGAAGCGCCTCGACCTGGACCTCCTGGGCTTTGGATTGCTCTTGCGACGTGCGGACTGCGACGAGCGCGTCCTCGACTTCCTTAAATGCAAAGAGGACCGTCTTCTCATAGAGCGCCAACACCTGCCGCGCCTGTGCTTCGGCAACCTGCTGTTCATAACCCAGGGTTCGCGCATTGAGGATCGGAGCGACCAGTCCCACGCCGATCGACCCGAAGTCTCCCTTCCCCAGATCGACCAACTGCGGGCTGGCCACCCCGAGCACGCCGGTCAGGCTGATCGTCGGAAAACGGGAGGCCTTGGCAATGCCGATCCGGGCGGTCGCCGCGGCAAGCGCCTCCTCCGATTGCAGGATGTCGGGCCGGCGTTGGAGCAGCTCGGAAGGGAGGCCGGCCGGCACTTCCGGCGGCATCTTCTGCTCGGTCAGCGGGCGGCCCCGGGGGATCTGGCTCGGATTTCTCCCGAGAAGGACGCTGAGCTCACTCTCCTTCTGAGCAATCTGCCGGGTCAGCTCCGCCGAACGCGCCGCGGCATTGGCCCGTTCCGCTTCAAATTGGTCGGCGTCGAGCCGAGAGGTCACCCCTTGCCGAAGCCGCGCCTTGGCGATTCCCGCCGACTCCTCCCACGACTGAAGGGCGTTTTTCGCAATCTCCAACTGCAGGTCGAGTTGACGGAGGTCAAAATAGCTTTGGGCGACGCTGCTCACCAGCTCCAAGATCACGGCGCGCCGATTTTCTTCCTGCGCCAACAGATCGGCGCGCGCCGCTTCGTTCGACCTTCGAATCCGGCCCCAGATATCGAGCTCCCACGTCAGGTTCCCTTGAATGTAATAATTGGTTGCGATGGCCGACCGAGGGATCGTCACCGCATGCAGCTTTCCGAAGGGGGCATTCGCACTGACGGTCAATTGCGGGGAGAATGCAAATTCTCCCGCCCCCAATCGGGCCTGGAATTCTTCGACCACGGCGGCCGCTTGCTGCAGATCTTTGTTCTCCTCTAATGCGATCCGGACCAGCTTCTGGAGTTCTTCATCCTGCAAGAGCTGCCACCAGGGAAGATTGGCGATCGACTGCGTCTCTTGCGCCGAAGCGGCCATCCGGTAAGATTCCGGAATGGGAAGATCGGGACGTCGGTAATCGGGCCCCATCGCGCAGGCGGACAATCCCATCGCAAGAAGGGCCGAGATCCAAAGACGGATGGATCGACGCATCTCAGTGCCCCCCATCGACGTGGACCGGAGTCGGCTCCGGCTCTGGGGTCGGCTCTGCCGCACGCCGAGGAACGCTCCGCCGCGTGAACCTCCGGATCGTCACGAAAAAGAGCGGGGTGAAAAAAATCGCGAGGAACGTCTCCGCGAACATCCCGCCGAAGACGCCGGTGCCGATCGAATGACGGCTCGCCGCCCCGGCCCCTTTCGCCAAGACCAGCGGCGTCACCCCGAGGATGAAAGCCATCGAGGTCATGATGATCGGCCGGAAGCGGAGGCGGGAGCCCTCGATCGCCGCTTGGGCCGCCGGCATCCCCTCTTTGTATCGTTGGTTGGCAAATTCCACGATCAGAATCGCATTTTTAGCGGAGAGCCCGATCAGCGTGACCAATCCGATCTGAAAGTAGATGTCGTTGGTCAGCCCCCGGATCCAAACGGCCGACAGGGCGCCGAAGATGCCAAAGGGAACCGCGAGATTCACGACAAACGGAATCGACCAGCTCTCGTACTGCGCGGCGAGAACCAGAAAGACCATCAGGAGGCCGAACCCGAACGCCAGGAGCGACTGTCCCCCGACTTTGCGCTCTTGATACGAGATCCCGCTCCAGTCGAAGGTATAGCCTTTCGGAATCAGCACCTCGCGTGCCGTCCGCTCCAGCGCGTCGAGCGCCTGGCCCGAGCTGTATCCCGGCGCGGCGCCTCCGAGCAAAAGGGCGGAGTTCAGTCCGTTGTAATGGGTCACCGGGTCGGGCCCGCTGGTATATTCGGTCGTGACGACCGTGCTGAGCGGAATCATCGACGTGTTCTGCCCGTTCTGAGCCCGGACATAGAGATTCGCGATGTCCTCCGGTTTGGAGCGGTATTGCGGCTCGGCTTCGGTCTGAACCCGAAAGACCCGTCCCGATTTGATAAAATCATTGATATAGAGGTTCCCGAAATAGGCCTGCATCGTATCGAAGACGTCGGAGATCGACACCCCCAGCGCCTTGGCCCGCTCCCGATCGACGCGGACATAGAGCCGCGGGGCGCTGACCCGGAAATTGGTCCCAATCGCACCGATCGCCGGGTTTTGCTTCGCCTTGGCGATAAACTCCTGGGCCACCGCGGAGAATTGTCGGTAATCTCCCCCGCGCGGGTCTTGCAACTGTATGGTGAAACCGCCGGTGGCGCCGAGCCCTCGGATCGGCGGGGCATTAAAGGCAAGAATCATCGCCTGGGGGATTTTTGCAAACTCCCCATATGCGGCGCCGATGACCGCCTTCACATGGTTCTGCGGGCCTTTCCGCTCCTCCCAATCTTTTAACGGCAAAAAGATCGTCGCCGCGTTTGGTCCGCGGGTGCCGAAGACGAAATTCTGCCCCGACAAGACGTTGGTAAATTTCACCTTCGGATCGGCGAGAAAGTATTGCTCCAGTTTTCTCAAGACGGCATCGGTCCGCTGTTTGGAAGCGCCGTCGGGAAGCTGGACCACCCCGATAAAATAGCCTTGGTCCTCTTCCGGCAAAAAACTGTTCGGAATCAGCCTGAACATGCTGATCGCTAGAAAGACCACCACGCCGAAGACCCCCAGGAAAATCAGCGATCGTCGGATGATCCCCGCCACCGCGGCGCTGTAACGGTCACGAACCCAATCGAAGACCTGATTGAACCATCGAAAGAAGAACCCCTTCTGATCATGTCCCGGCTTGAGGATGATGGCGCAAAGGGCCGGGCTCAGCGTCAGGGCGACCAGCCCCGAGATCGACACCGACATGGCGATCGTGATCGCGAACTGTTTGTAGAGCTGACCGGTGATTCCCCCCAGGAAAGCGACCGGGACGAAGACGGAGCAGAGGACGAGGACGATGGCGATCACCGGCCCGGTCACCTCCTGCATCGCTTTTCTCGCCGCCTCCTTCGGTGAAAGGCCGAGCGCCATATGGCGCTCGACATTCTCCACCACCACAATCGCATCGTCGACGACGATACCGACCGCCAAGATCATCCCGAAAAGGGTCAATGTGTTGATTGAAAATCCGAGCGCTTGCATCCCGGCAAAGGTGCCGATGAGAGAAACCGGCACCGCCACGGCCGGAATCAACGTTGCCCGCCAGCTTTGGAGGAAGACGAAGACGACCAAAAGAACCAAGATCATCGCATCACGGAGGGTCTTGATCACCTCATCGATCGAGACCCGGATGAACGGCGTCGTATCGAACGGAATTTCCCAGCTCACGCCGGTCGGAAAGCTCTTTCCCATTCGCGTCATCTCGGCCCGGACGGCATCCATCGCTTGAAGTGCATTCGCCCCCGGAGAAAGGAAGGTGATGATATAGACCGATGGCTTCCCGTTTTTCCGCGCCTCAAGCGTATACGATTGAGCGCCGAGCTCCACACGGGCGACATCCTTGAGCCGGACCATCGACCCGTCCGGCAAAGCCCGGATGATCAGATCCTCAAAATCCTTGACCTCGGTGAGGCGGCCCTGCGTGATGACCGGAAAGGTCAGCTCCGTCCCCTGCGGCGCCGGCTCCCGGCCGACGATCCCGGCGGGGAAATCTCGGTTCTGATCCCGGACGACATTCGCAATGTCGGTCGGGGTCAGCTTCAGCTGGGCCATCCGAACCGGATCTAAAATCAGCCGCATGCTGTAGTTTTGTTGGCCGAAGACGGCGGCGTCGCCGATGCCGGGGACCCGCCGGATGTTGTCGAGCACCTGGAGGGTGGCAAAGTTGGAGAGAAAGAGGGTGTCATATCTCGGATCGTCGGAGCTCAAGGCAACCACCGCCAGCAGATCGGGCGAGACCTTCTTGACCGTCACCCCCTGGCGGGTGACCTCCTGCGGAATCTGCGGCTCCGCCAACTTCACCCGGTTCTGCGTCTGCACCTGTGCGATGTCGACGTTGGTCCCGATCTCGAAGGTCAGCTTGATCGACATGTGGCCGTCGTTGGTGCTGGTGGAGTCGAAATAGAGCAGCCGATCGATCCCCGAGAGCTGGACTTCGATGGGGCGGGCAACCGAATCAGCGACAATCTCGGCGCTGGCCCCCGGGTAATCGGCGTCGATCTGCACGACCGGCGGGGTAATTTCAGGAAACTGGGCGATGGGGAGCGCCTTCATCGCCAAAAGGCCGATGACCACGATCACGATCGAAATCACGGAGGCGAAAATCGGCCGGTCGATAAAAAAGCGCGAGTTCATCGGGTTCCCTCCTTCTTCGCTTCCAGCTTTTGGGCCGGCGGCGAGGCGACGTTCTCGGCCACGGGAACCGGTTTCACCGTCGCCCCCGGCATGATCCGCTGGATCCCTTCCACGACCACCCGCTCTCCCGGCTTCAGCCCGCTTTCCATCAGCCACTGGTCCCCCCTCCAGGCCGTTGCCTGGACGTCGCGGACCTCCACTTTGTTGTCCGCTCCGATCACATAGACGATCGATCCCTTTGCCCCCTGTTGCACCGCCCGCTGAGGAACCAGGATGGCGCCGGTTCGGGTGTATCCCTTGACCCGAACTTTGAGGAACTGTCCCGGAAGGAGAATCCGCTCCGGATTCGGAAAGACAAACCGCCCCTGTCTCGACCCGGTTTCGACATGGTAGACGACGTCGGCAAAATCCAACACCCCTTCATGCGGATAGGTGCTGCCGTCCGAAAAAGTGATGATCCCCCGGAGATGATAAATATCGGGCTGCTCTCCTTTTTTCTCCGCGATCTCTTTGCGCCGCTGCAAGAAGTAGCTCTCGGGCGCGTTGACGGTCACATAAATCGGATTCACCTGATGAACAACGGTGAGCAGATCGCTCTGGGCCGACACCAGGCGCCCTTCATACACCCGCGTCCGCTCGATCATCCCGGTAATCGGGGCAAGGATGAGGGTGTTGTCGAGATCAAACTGCGCCTTCGCTAAATCCCCCTTAGCCCCTTCCAGCACGGCGGCCGCGGTCAGCTCCTCTGAAGCGGCGTCATCGACCTCTTTCTGGCTGACCGCCTGATCATTGAGGAGCGGCCGGAGGCGATTGATGTTCTGTTTCGCCTGGGCCAACCGGGCGTCGGATTGGGCCACCCTCGCCTTCGCGCTTGAAAAGGCGGCCTGAAAAGGAACCGGATCGATCTGGTACAATCGGTCCCCTTTCTTAACCTCACGGCCTTCTTGGAAAAACCTTTGCTTGATAATGCCGGTCACCTGGGAACGGATCTCAACCGGCCGCGACGACTCCGCTTGACCGATGAACTCCGGATCATCCGGGATGTTCTGAGCGGTCACGGTCATGACGGCCACTTCCGGCGGAGCGGGCGGAGGGGGCGCAGAGGCAACCTCCTTTTTGCAGCCGGCCAATCCGGCGACTCCGATGAAAAGGAACAGGGCGATCGTTGACCTCACCCTCCGGATACGCTGAAACGACTCAGGATCCTCCAAATTCATTTTCTTTGTACCGAGTCGTTTCTCCCCCATCGTTCCTTCTCCTTTTCAAAGTCGTGATCCGTCTTTTTACGAACGCGTGTACAACCGGCACTAATGTACTATTGAAAGCGGCCGACCGCAATATTACGTCCCTTGTCCCGCTCAGCCGTTCGATTCCGCTCTTTGTTCTTTCAGCACCGTCTGAAACGCTCCGATGAAGACCTCTACCGGTTGCGCTCCCGAGATGGCATATTTTCGATTAAACAGAAAAAAGGGGACCCCTGTCACGCCGAGAGAAGAGGCCTCCTGTTCCTCTCGACGGACTTCCGAGCGGTAATCGCCTTCCGCGAGCAGATGCTGCACCTCTCGCGGATCGAGGCCAAGTTCGGCGCCGATCCGCTCCAGGACCTTCGGATCGGCGATGTCTTTGCCGTCGGTGAAGTGCGCCGCGAAGAGACGCTCTTGCGCCAGGTCTTGGAGTTGATGTTTTGCGGCAAGGTGACTCAACCGGTGTGCATCGAATGAAGGCGTCCGAATGAGCCGGTCGAAATCAAAATACAGTCCGACGGCGGCCCCCTTTTGGGTCACCTGTTCGGTCATCTGTTTTGCCCATTCGAGACTCTGCCCATACTTTTTGGAGAGCATCTCGTAAACATTCTGCTGAGGATCTCGCGCGGCGCTCGGGTCGAGCTCGAAACTCTTCCAAGTCACCCGGACTTCATTACGGTATTCGAACCGGCTCAACGCGATATCGAGATGGCGCTTTCCGATATAGCAGAACGGACAGACGATGTCGGACCAAATTTCCAGGTCAATCAAAGCAGCTCCCAAAGCAGCTCCCAAAGCGGAAAGCGGCTCCTTTTCGGTGTCTCATCAATTTTTGTTTCCCTTTTTCCCAGATTATTCATATATGAACCTATTGGGCAAAAAAAATTTACTTCAAGAGGTCCAGCCCCTGCTTCAGCGTCTTGGAATCGACTTCGGAAAATGCCTTTGCAACTTCGTCTTTTATCGCTCCGACTCGCCGCGCACCGGCGGCCTGGCGCTCCCGACCGAGCTTGGTCACAGCCGCCCTGATACTCCGACGGTCTTTCGGGTCCTCCACACGGAGGACGAGCCCGTCGGCCTCCAGCCGGTCGACCAGCTGGGTGATGTTGGATCGGACGCAGGTCATCTGTGCGGCAAGCTCACTCAAAGGGAGCGGCTCACCGGCCTTCATCAGTTGCGTAAGCGCCCCATATTTCGGCAATGACAGTCCGACCTGACTCAAGGCTTCTTCAAGTCTCCTCTCAATGTGATTTCCGATCTGGATAAATAGGAACATCACCTCGCAACGGGACGGACTCGGATCTTGAATCTGGGGAGACAGTTCATTCATACATGAACTATATAACCCTGAAGCGTTGCCTGTCAAGGGCAATTATTTCCACCCCTTGCTCCAGGCTGACAAGATCGCCGAGCCAGTCCAACGGATCAAACGAAGCGGGAGTCGGTTTCAGTCAGATCACCGAGGGACAGGCAAATAACAAGGGCGCTCCCGGATCGGGAAACCAGCGCAGGCAATTTATCGGAACACCTTAAAAACGACAGGAAAGAATGGTTGCCCCCGCTTCGTGTTGACATTGAATTTGATAAAAGGGGGGTCGAGGGATCCGTTGATTGAGGAGATCCCCTTTGATTCAGCGGGTCGATCGATTTTATGCTGCCTTCTTGGGACGCAGGAGGTCTCTCACCCGCCGGCTTACAAGGATGGATAAAAATTCTTTAATCCGAGCCTGCTTCCTGAGCTCCTTTAATATCCTCTCATAGAGCGCGCCGATCTCCTCCAGCGGAATCCGCAGCTCTCTCGCCAGCCTTTGTTTTGCGGAAAAATGGCGGGCCTGTTCCTTGTCATCCTCGTAATATTTGACCATCGCCATAGCGCGTATCCCTCTTCGGCTCCTCCATTCAGACCAGCGCTGAATGGAGAATCACTGGCGGCCGCCGGTTACTTTGACGGCCCGCGTTTGACTGCCGGCACCGATTTCCCCAATCCGGGTTAATTGCCCACTGATCGAATTAATCTCGTATTCGAAGATATTGTCGGAATTCAGGTTCGCGACATAAACGAAGCGGCCGGAAGGATCGGCGGTGATCGACCGCGGCGCCTCTCCGGCCGGGATCGACCCGAGACTCCTTAAGGCACCGGTGCTGGTGTCGATCCGATACATCGAGACATCATTGGTGGCCGAATTCGCCACATAAGCAAATTTTCCGGAAGGATCGATGGCGATCGAGAAAGAATGATAGCCCGCCGCAACGGTCCCCTTCTTCGTCAGCTGGCCGGTCTTCGGGTTGATCTGATACCACCAGACATCGCGCGACTCGTAGTTGGCCACATACGCAAATCGACCGGAGGGGTCGATCGCCACCGAATTCGGATTCGTTCCCGCCGCCGCGTTTTCGACATGGGTCAACGTCCCGGTCGAGGAATCGGCAGTATAAACGGAGATCGTGTTGGAAATGTTATTCGCGACATAGACGAATCGGCCGAGCGGATCGGCGGCGATCGAGATCGAGGCCGTTCCGGCTTCGATCTTTCCCGACACGGTCAGCTTTCCAGTCTCCGAATCGATTCGATAGATCCAGACTTCGGGAGAGGAGTTTTCGTTTACCACATAGGCAAATTTTCCGGCCGGATCGACCGCGATTGAGTAGGGTCCAATGCCGGTATTGACCGCCCCGGTCGCGCTGAGGAGTCCCGTCGCAGTATTGACGCGATACATCGAGACCGTGTTCCCTCCAAAATTCCCCGCATAGACGAACCGTCCCGACGGATCGGCTGCGACCGTATAGGGCTGATCTCCTGCGGCGATGGAGCCGGCTTTCCGCAGCACGCCGGTGGTCGCATCGACCGTATAGATCGACATATTATTTGAAATGGAATTCACCGCATAAGCAAACCGCGGAACGATGACCCAGGGAATCACTTTCACCGTTGCCGAAGCGACTTGGTTTGGATCCGCTTCACTCGTCGCGACGATGTGATACGTCCCGACCGTGTTGGAGGCGGTATAAGTGCCGTCGGCTTGAATCGCCCCGCCGGCGGAACCTTCTTTGACCGTCCAAGTAACCGTTACATCGGCACTCCCCGACACATGCGCCGTGAAGCGGTGGCGCTCCCCTGAATGGAGCGTGAAGGCCGGAGGGTCAATTGTCACAGAGAGCTGCGGCGCAGGTGGCGGCGGTGGCGTCTCTGCTGGTGGTGGCGTCTCTGCTGGTGGTGGCGTCCCTGATGGTGGCGGCGGCGCTGACGGAGGAGGCGGCGCTTCAATGATCACCTCGCTGACGGCGAAGACGGCCGGATCGGTCTCATCGGCTGCGACGACATGGTAGGTTCCAGTTACGTCGGGGGCGGTGTAGGTACCATCGGGGGTAATCGTCCCCCCTTGCTCCCCCTCTTGTACCTTCCAGAGCACGGCGGGATGGGGATCTCCGGCGACATCGACCTGAAAGATCTGTGTCCCCCCGACAGAAAGCGCGACCTTCTGCGGAATGATGCCGACCGTGACAGTTGGAGACGCCGCGGGGGGTTCTGCAACCGGGGGCGTAGGCGTAATCGGGCCGATTGAATCGGACCCCCCTCCACCACACGCTGCGAGCCAGCCAGCCATTAAGAATAATAGAATGAGGAAACTTTTTTTCACTCGACCATTATCCCTGATTTATCTTTAATTTCAATCGAAGCGTCTATCATTTATTAAATAAAAATAAAGATCTGACTTCTATTTTTTCATTATAAAAATCTCATGTTATCAATCGATCAAAAGGAGATGAACATCCGGTAAATTCTTCCGTAAGATCGATCTCGGGTAAACGATAACGGCGTAGGGGCGAAGTCCCCTACGCCGTTATCGGCGCTTTTGGAATAAGCGGGGTTAAGCCGCGCGGTCCTGCTCTTCGAATGCTTTCAACTGCGCTTCCGCCTCTTCTTTGGCAATTCCATATCTCTCTTGCAACTTGCCGATCAGCGTATCCCTTTTGCCACTGATGACCTGGATGTCGTCATCGGTCAACTTTCCCCATTTCTCTTTAATTTTGCCTTTGAACTGCTTCCAATTTCCTTCGATTTGATCCGAGTTCATTATATCCTCCATGAAAAGGTAAAAGCGGACGTTGTGTCACCCAGCCCTTCCCTGGGCCGGCTTTAGAGCCGTCCGGTCAGCAATAGGATGACCAGGATGAGAACAACCAAGCCGACTCCGCCGCTTGGATAGTAACCCCAGCCGGCACTGTAAGGCCAGGTGGGGAGTGCGCCGACGAGCAATAGAATCAACACAATTAACAAAACGGTACCCATATTTTTTTCTCCTTTATGTGCGTCTCGGACGATTCACAAATCGCCTTTTTTATCGACTCGTACCGAAAAAACAAAGGGCGATCCGGCGCAAGACACGCTGATACACGCCTCCCCCCAAGATTAGCAATTCATGTGCCAGCAGAGCTACAGGGGAGGGATACGCAGTTCGAGGATTAGACCGATTTGAGAAGCGTGTTATCATGAAGTCGCAAATGTTTTCCGACCCCCCGGTCTAATCGAGCTCGCCCATATTTTTAAACAATGTAGATCGGATTCGAGATGATCCAGGGGTATTGATCCCACTCGATTTGAAGCGACACCTCCACCCGATAGATCCCTTTTTGCGACACCGGATGAATGAGGCGGGTCGAGGCGACTTTGTCGATCACCTCGCCATTGCGGTAGAGCCGAATTTCTCCGGCTTGCGGGGTTTGCACGGTGAGTGTCAGACCGGGCGTCTGGGGAACCGCTTCTCCCATCATTCCAATAATTCCGCCAATAATCCCGCCAACGGTCCCGCCCATCCTCCCACTACCGGCCGCGGTTTTTGCGGCGAGGAACTGAAATCCGGTCGCATCGGCCAGCAGCCCGAAAGAGAGATAACTGCGTCCGGCCTGGAGCGCTTCGAGTAGTGGACGTTCCTCGAGGGCCGTCGCCAAGAGATGGGTCTGAACGTATTTGAAGTCGAGCGGATAGGGATCGAGCTGTCTTCCGAGAAACCTCACATTTTGATGGGCGTCATTTCCGGCGATCCCAACCAGTTTCCTCTTCTGGAGCAATCGGTCCCATTTTGACAAATAATAATCGGGCCGAGACAAAAGGGTTAAGAAGACCTCCTCCGGATAATCTTTCCATGAAGTCAGCACATCCATCGCGAGCCAGGGGGCTTTCCAGGCTTGCGCATAAACGGTGTCGGCGATATCATAAATTTCCATTCCATCAATCCCCTCCACCTCCCACGATTTAAAGAGCCACGGATGGGCGACAAAAGCCAATCCCCCTTGCGCTTTGATTTCCGTCACCGCCTCCTGAATCGACAGACGGTGTCCGTCGATATATTCTTTGATGTTGATCGCCAGCAGCGCTTGTCCCCCCTTGATCAGCTCGGCCCCTCGAATCACCAGCAGATCGTCATACTTTCCCCAAATTCCCTCCGTGAAGATTCTGCGGGTATTATGATCGGTCGTCATCAAAAACTGGAGGCCCGCTTCCCCGGCGGCGCGAAAGATCTCCTCCGGGCTTCCCTGACTGTCGCGGGAGAGGTGGGTGTGCAGGTGGATCACCCCCTTCAAATCGAGGAGGCCCGACAAAGAAGGAACGGCTTTTCGATCCCGCTGAAGGATCTCGATCTGTTTTTGCAGATGCCGGTTCGAATAACGGATGGAGTATCGGCCGAAAGAGGAGAGGGCGGCCAAGGTGGACGCGCCCAGCGCGATGCCGGAGAGAAATTCTCTTCGTCCTATTTTTTTGTTCCTCATAGACGAGAAGCGTTCCGGTGATTCACAATCAGAAGCCTAGAAGCGGTAATACGTCCCCACATGAATTCCAAAATCAGGGCTGTTCTTAAAATGAAATAGGTTTTCGATCAACGCGAACTGCAAGAACCATCGTTGTGAGAGGGCGTGTTCTATACCGATATTGAGCTCATCGCTGAACTGGGAGAGTTCCACGTCATCTTGGGCAATTCCCGAGTTGATCATGTTTTGTAAGATAAGGGCGGTGCTCTGCCAAGGGTGGTATTCTACACCGGAGGAAGCGGTCCACTTGGTCGCCTTGAGCGGAATGCCGACGAAATCACGATTGCCGAACCAGATATAGCCGCCGTTGATGTAAAAATAAAAATCTCCGAACCGTTTTGCCAGAAGCAGCGCAATCCCGACATCGGAGCCGCCCGTTCCGGAGAGGTTTGTGCGACGGCCGGTCGGGAGAGAGACGGACAGATTCAGCGCCGCCGCCGGGAGACGGCGCCCGCCGCAGGTCAGCGTGTATTGAGAGGAAAGCACCGTATCTTCCAAGTCGATCCCCGATCGATAGAAGACAAACGTCGATTCATCGTTCCGATGGAACTCGATCAGCTGCCGATTGCGGGGAAACTTCTCCCGATCCATATTGCTCAGTCCGAAGAGTTGATGAAACCCCTCGATCGGCCGGTCGAGGGTTCCCCCTCCCCTCAGAAGAAACGACATCTCGACCCCGATTTGAAACCGCTCGGTGAACGCATGGTTAAGTCTGCCGGTTCCCTGAAGCGTCTCGCTGTCGATGAGGTAGTGCCCCTTCGAGAGGGCCCAGTCATTGACCCAGGTCGACGAAAACCGCGCTTCCCACCGCCCGGCCGGGAGGGTAGAGGGGGCCGCCGGCGTCGGATTCAGGTGGAGCATTTGATAGAATGACTGCCCCTGGACATCGATCGGTCCGAAACCGACGTTCTCGGAACAAGGGTGCGCTTCCCCCGCCTGAGCGAACCGGGCGAAAAGGAGGGAAATGGAAAAGATTCCCACGACGACCCAAAGGCCTCTGCTGCCGTTGCCTCCCATCCCCATCCAACCGTCATAGTGCGAGAAACAGAACAAAGCGCTGGCGCGATACGCGCATCACGGAAAGGTGCATCTCGTCAGAGTGGGCCGGCCTCGGCCGGCCTGGGGACTCACTTCACAAATGAGACGGCGAAACGAAGATAGAACAAATAAAAGAAGTCACAATTTCAGTTATAGACTGTCGGGAGGAAAAGTGCAATGGAGCGGTTGTTGGCGGGCGGGGGCTATTTTTTTTCGATCGTGAAATGATCTTCAATTTTGCCGCTGTTGTCGATGAACGTCCCATTAAGGCGGTGATGATCGATATCGAGGACGAGGGAACCCAACACGCCCAGAGAGGTAAACATGGCGGGGTAATTTAAATCACCTCGGCCCGTGTGCCCGGCGCTTCCGGCCACAACATAGACGGTTCCTTGATGCCCCTCCCGTTTCCCCGGTTTGACATAAGGCCCGGTTCCATCGGCGCGTCCGTCTCCGGAATTGAGGATCATCTCTTTTGTGAAGGTGCTCGAAGGGCCATAATGACCATTGATCAAAAAGGAGCGCTCGTAAGAGTGACTGTGGCCGGAGAGAACCAGATCGACCCCCCTTTCCTCTAAGATCGGCAGCGCGTTCTTCCGCATATCAATCAGCTGATCCTCCACATCGGAATTATGGGACCCCTTACTGTAAGGGGGATGATGCCAATACGCGATGAGCCATTCGGAGCGGTTGGCGGCGAGGTCTTTCTTGAGCCAGGTCAACATCGGACCGCGGACAGAGCGATCGTTCTGATTTGAATCGAGCGAGACAAAATGAATATTGCCGTAATCGAACGAGTAATACGCCTCGGTTCCGGAAGCGACCCCTCCCGCCTCGCCCGATTGGGGGAGGGTGAAAATATCAAAGTAAGCGCTTTTTTTGCTGGAGAAAAACCCGCCGCTCGTGTCGTGATTGCCGATGGTCGGCCAGAGAGTGGTATTGGGAAGAAGGGTCGGGTAGATGTCAAAGAGGGCCGATTGATAACTCTCATCCGCCCCGCGTGGATACGCATTGTCTCCGAGCATCAGCCAGAGGTCGGCGCGATGGCTTCCGGCATAAGAGAGGTAGGCATCTCGTACCGATTTTGCGCGTGGATCGCCTGTTCCGGAGTCGCCGACGACCCAAATGCGGGTCGGTGTCGAGCGGCCGGCCGGAGGGGCGGTCACGAAGAAATGCGACGGATCTTTTCCCTCTAAAATTCCGCCCGCCGCCCCGATCGCATAGTAGTACGTCGTCTCAGGCGTCAGTCCGGTCACTGAGAGCGCATGATCGGTTGTCCCTTTTTTCTCTTCGATCATCTGTTTTAAATCGGTCGGCGCCCTGCCGAGCCATACCTTGCCGATCGACTTCTCCGCCGTCTTCCATCGGATAATGATGCTCGAAGAGGTCATGTCTTGAAGATAGGCGCCGCGACTGATCGTGGCCGCCGTTTCAGGTATCGACTGTGACAGGGCGATGAAACGGACCAAGAGCAGAGAAAAGACGATGAAGATGATCTTAATGGATCGAATCGAAGGGGACGGCATCATTTACCGAAGGAGGTTTTTACGATATTGGAAAAAGCTCTCTCTTATCCCCCCTTTTGAGCGACGATGAGGATTTGATTGCAGAAATGATTGAGGGGGAAGAAATCGAGTTTGCGGCCCAGCGCATAGCCGATTTTTTTATTGGCTCGGGCCACACGCGCGAGCCCCGGCAGCATGATACCGACTTTCTTCACAATTGTCATCCCATCAAATAAGGCTTTGACCTGCTTGGGCCAGATCACTAGATGATCGCGTCGAATGGCCCAGAGAAGCACTCCGGCAAAGGGGCTGTTGAACTCCACGATGAAGCGCCCTCCGGGCTTTAAGATCCGCTTTACTTCCTGTAG